>NZ_JAGPXJ010000001.1:0-317482 GCF_018070605.1 Streptomyces sp. B15 | reverse complement strand
GTGCGGGGCCGCGGCGTACTCCGCGTCGAAGTCGCCGGTCTCCCGGTCACCGGGGTAGCCGCCGTTGGCCTGCTCCGGGTGGTAGAGACCGGGGTGGTCGTCGGTGAGGCGGACGTCGTGCGGCTCCTCGTCGTAGCTGACGCGCACGGCCTGCGCCATCTCGCGCGCCGTCTGCAGCGTCTCGCCGACGGCCAGCGCCACGTACCAGCCGCGGTGGGGTACCCGTGGGGTCTGCAGCAGATGCAGCGTCGGGTCGTCGGGTTCGCCGAGCCGGGGCGCGTTCTCGTGGGTGAGGACGGCGAGCGCGCCGGGCAGCGCCATGGCGTCGGCGGCGTCGACGCCGGTGACGCTGCCGTGCGGCACGGCGGCGGCCACCGGCCAGCCGTACGCGCAGTCGGGCGGGGTGTGTTCGGCGGCGTAGCGCGCCGTGCCGGTGACCTTGGCGCGGCCCTCGCGGCGCAGGGCGGGCGAGCCCAGGACGCGCTCGGTGGTGCGGTCGGTACGGGTGGTGTCGTCTACGGCCATCGTCCTCGCTCCTCTTCCCTTGTCTCGTCCCTGCGCTGTCTCGCCCCTGCGCTGGTCAGCTCCCGGCGGGGCGGTCCGGGGTCTCGGCAAGGGTGGTCAGCAGGTTGACGGCCACATTGCGGGCCAACGGCACCTTGAAGGCGTTGCCGGACAGCGTCCGGGCCACGGCCAGCTCGGCGTCGGCGGCGCGGGCGAACGTCTCGGCGTCGGCACGGGAACCGATCAGCATCTCCTCGGCGGTACGGGCCCGCCACGGCCGGTGCGCGACGCCGCCGAACGCGAGCGCGGCGTGCCGTACGGTCCCGTCGCCGTCCAGCGCGAGGACGGCGGCGGCCGAGGCGAGCGCGAAGGCGTAGGAGGCGCGGTCGCGCGCCTTGCGGTAGGCGGCGCGTGCGCCGGGAGGCGGCGGTGGGAGGGTGACGTGCGAGATCAGCTCACCTGGCCGGAGCACCGTGTCCCGCTCCGGGGAGTCGCCGGGCAGCCGGTGGAAGTCGGCGGCGGGCACCGTCCGGTTCCCCTCCGGGCCCAGCAGCTCGACCTCGGCGTCGTAGGCGGCCAGCGCGACCGCCATGTCGGAGGGGTGGGTGGCCACACAGTGCTCGGAGTGGCCCAGCACCGCCATGTCCCGGTTGACGCCTTCCCGGGCCGAACACCCCGCGCCAGGCTCCCGCTTGTTGCAGGGAGCCGTCAGGTCCTGGAAGTAGGGGCAGCGGGTGCGCTGGAGGAGGTTGCCGCCCGTGGTGGCCAGATTGCGCAGCTGCCCGGAGGCGCCGGACAGCAGCGCCTGGGCCAGTGCCGGGTAGTCGCGGCAGACGGCGGTGTGCGCCGCCAGGTCGCTGTTGCGGACGTTGGCGCCGACGCGCAGTCCGCCCTCGGGGGTGGGCTCGATGTCGTTCAGCGGCAGTTTGGAGACGTCGATGAGGTGCGCGGGCGTCTCGACGCCCAGCTTCATCAGGTCCACCAGGTTGGTGCCGCCCGCCAGGAAGCGGGCGTGGGGCTGTGCCGCGAACGCGGAGACGGCCTGCTCGGGGCTGGTGGCGCGCTCGAAGGTGAAGGGTTTCACGCGGTCACCTCCTCGGTACGGCGCGAGGCGTGGTCCGTGCCGCCGCCGGCGTACTCGCGCACGTCCTCGATGGCCTCGACGATGTGCGGGTAGGCGCCGCAGCGGCACAGGTTGCCGCTCATCCGCTCGCGGATCTCGTCGCGGTCCAGCTCGGCCGGCGCCCCGGTGGCCCGCTGCAGCTCCTCCCTGCGGGTCGCGTGCGAGGGATGGCCCTCGGCGGCCTCGCAGAGCATGCCCACGCCCGAGACGATCTGGCCCGGGGTGCAGTAGCCGCACTGGAAGGCGTCCCGCTCGTGGAACGCCTGCTGCAGCGGGTGCGGGCGCTCCTCGTCGCCGAGCCCCTCGACGGTGGTCAGGTGCGCGCCGTCGTGGGCCACCGCCAGCAACAGGCAGCTGTTGGCGCGGCGCCCCTCCAGCAGCACCGTGCAGGCGCCGCACTGGCCGTGGTCGCAGCCCTTCTTGCTGCCGGTGAGGTCGAGCTGTTCGCGCAGTACGTCCAGGAGGGTGGCGCGGTGGTCGACGGTGACGGTGTGCGCCGTGTCGTTGACGTGCAAGGTGAGGGTTGAGCTGGTGGCGGTGCGCTGGGGGATCACGGGGCGCGCCTCTCTTCGGCTCGGGACTTGTCTGCTCGGGACCTGTGGGCTCGGACCTGTCTGCTCGGTTCAGCGGCGTTCCAGCACGCCGCGCAGGAAGGCCGCCTGACCGGCGTGCTGCATGGTGTCGCCGAGGACGCTGACGAGGCGTACCCCGAGCGAGACCGGCGGATCCCATGCGTCGTCGACGATGCGGTCGAGCGACCGGGCAGTGAGGGTGTCCAGATAGTTGAGGGTCTGCTCGTGCACCGCGTCGTGGTACTCCAGCAGCGGCTTCGGCGAGTCCACCCGGACGGCGGCCACGTCCTCGGGCTCGTGGCCGAAACCGGTGTCGTCGGAGGGCAGCGGCAGCCCGAAGCGCTCCTCGAACTTCTGTGCGTGCCAGACCTGCTCCGCACCGGCCGCGTCGGCCAGGTGATCGTCCTGCACCCGGGTGAGATGCCAGATCAGCCAGCTCAGGCTGTTGGCCGCCGGGTCGATCTGCTCGTTGAGGTGCTTCTTCTTGATGCCCCGCAAGGCGGAGTGGACCTCGCCGTTCACGCGGGTGAAGGCGTCCGTGAGGAGGGCGGTTGTGTCCATGTTTGCGACCTTACGACCCCTTGGGTACGTCGGACATGTTTCGCCCCGCCCCTTCCTCCGAGCTCGCCCGGAGGAAGGGGCGGGGACCACGTTCGCCTACCAGCGGTGCCGGCGACCGCTACCAGCGGTACCAGCGACCGCGCCGCCCGCCGACCGACGGCCGCACCAGAAAACCGAGCAGCCACAGCACGAGCACGATCACCGCGATCCACCACAGCGCCTTCAGCGCGAACCCCGCGCCGAACAGGATCAGCGCGAGCAGCAGAACGAGTAGCAACGGACCCATGTCTCTTCACCTCCACCGCCCGAGTGCCCCCACCGCCCGGCTCCAATCCGCCGGCCGGAGGCGGTCGCCCCGCGCGGGCCGTCTCCCGCGCCCTCAGGTCGGCACGATCAGCCGGGCCTTCCCCTGCTGCGACGCGTAGTCCAGGGTCTGCCACGTGCCGGACTGGGTGCTGGTGCCGACCGGGAAGCCGATCACCAGGCCGGAGCGGTCCACCATCCACCGGTTGCGGGCCAGATACGCGGCGTCGTCCAGCGGGTCCGCACCCAGCTCGACGATCTCCGCCAGGCGGTCCCAGGCACGGTTGACGGCATGTCTGGCCTCCGGCGGCTGCTGATCCAGCGTGCCCGGCACGGCGACGGTCAGCCACGCGTCGGTCTCGTCGGCCAGCCACCTCAGCGCGAGGCTGTCGATGCCCCGGGCGCCGCCGAGATAGAAGTGCGCGTCGCCCGCGAACGGCGCCAGATACGCGGCGAACAGCTGTGCATAGTGCGCGGGGTCGTGGTGTCCCGCCGTACGGCTACCGGTGATGGTGACGGTGCGCATCCTCATTGCCCCTGTCCCTGACTCAGCCGACTCAGTGGCTCGGACGGCCATCCCCGTGGCGATCGCTCGCAAGGCCACTTCGCATCTTCGCACGGGGGTCCGACAGCGCCCGGTGCGTCGGGCGCCCCCACGACGGGAGCCCCCTGGCGGCGGCCGGTGCCGGTAGCGTGGAGGTGTCCACGTGTGGGGGTGTGCGCGATGCACGAAGGGTTCGAGACCAGCATCGGTGACCGGCTCGGACGGCTCCGAACGCGACGGGGACTGACGCAGGAACAGTTGGCGGAACTGGCCGAGGTCTGCGTCGACACCGTACGCAAACTGGAGCAGAACAGGCGTCAGACGGCGCGCATGGCGACGCTCAACCAGTTGGCGCGCGCCCTGGACGTCGACCTGTCGGTGCTGGTGGGTTCGCCCGTCACCTTCGAGGCACGGCCGGACGGCAGCGCCCCCTCGGTGCTCGCGCTCCGGCGGGCGGTGTCGCCGGTCGATGACCTGATCGGCTGCGCGGGCGGCGACGCGGACGGCGAGCCGGACCGTCAGGATCCGGAGGAACCGCCGACCGTCGGCGCCCTGCGCGCCTCGCTGCGTGCGACCGAGGGAACGCGCCGCGCGGGCCGAATGGGCGAAGTGGGCTCCGTACTACCCCAGTTGATCCGCGACGCGCGCGCCGCCGTACGCGCCTACGAGAGCAGCGACCGGGACCGCATCGCGGCGTACGCGGTGCTCGCCGAGGCGTACCAGGTCGCGGCGACCACGCTGACGGCGCTGGGCAACCCGGACGCCGCGTTCACCGCGATGGAGCGCGCCACGGACGCGGCCCGCCACGCGGGTGACCCGCATCTGGAGGCGATCGGCGCGGCGACCCTCGCCTGGGTCTTCACCAAACAGGGGCGGCTGGAGGACGCCGAGCGGGTGGCCCTCGCCCAGGCCGGCCGCATCGAGCCGACCTTCCGCTCCCGGCCGATCGACCTGTCCTTGTGGGGCATCCTGCTGCTGCGCGCGGCAACAGCCCTCGTACGGCAAGGCGAACGCCACTACGACCGGGTGGACGAGCTGCTGCGCATGGCGTCGGCCGCAGCCGCCGGGATCGGGAGGGACCGACTCGACTACGCGACCCCCTTCGGGCCCACCAACACCGCCGTGGCCAAGGTCAACTTCCAGGTGGAGATGGACCGCTGCGCACCGGCCCTCACCATCGCCCGCACCGTTCCCGACCTCGCCTCCCTCCCACCCACCTGGCGCGCCCGCTTCCATGTGGACCGCGCCCTCGCCCATGCCCGGCTCGACCAGGACGAGGCCGCCACACACGCCCTGCTCACGGCCGAGCGCGACGCCCCGGAATGGATGCGCTACCACGGCACCGCCCGCCGCCTGGTGGCAGACCTCCACACCCGCGAACGCCGCCGCACCTCCCCGCTGACGGAACTCGCCGACCGGCTGCACATCGAGCGGTAGGGCGCCACGTCCTACCTGCCCGCCGAAGTGGCACCCGGCGTCACTGGGCGCACACGCCGCGCGACCGTACGGTCATCGCTCGTACGGCGGCACCGTCCGCACGGCGCCGCACTCCGACGGACACGGAAGGCCACCATGACGCGCGCCCCGCACGACAGCAGCAGCCACCCGGAACCGGCCACCGCCTGGTCCCCGCCCACCCACGCGCCGTTCGCCCTCATGCCCGCCGGGGTGTGGTGGGACGCCGTACGGGTGCCGTACGCGCCGGGGTGGAGCGTGGTGCGGCGACTGGGCGAGGCGTGCGGCGGCGTCATCGGCGACCCGCACCGCTCGTGGCTGTACTGGCTGGTCCCTCCCGGGAGTGAGGGGTTTCCGGCGCGGGACGGCGCGGTGCGGCTGTCGGTGGCGTGCTGGCTGCCGGTTCCGGCGCGGGAGCGCACCGGGCCGCCGGGGCCGTACTGGGCGGTGCCGTACGAGGGGCTGACGGAGCCGACGCGGCTGCGGGCGGTGCTCACCGACGCGGGCGCGGGCGAGAGCGAGTGCGCGGCGCGATGAGCGAGATCGTCAGCGGCGGCTACTGCCTGCCGTGCGCCCGGTGGTGCCCGGAGACCGTGGTGGTGGCGCTCGTCCATGTGAACTCGGGGCCCGGCCGGACCGTGGCGGCGTGCCTGCCGCACGCGCGGGAGTACGCGGCGTACCCGCTGGCCCCTCAGTGGTTGCGGGACGACCTGGCGGAGATGGACCGCCATCACTCAGCCGCGCCGCGGACCCCTGCCGTGTGGTGGGCGGCTGGCGGCGGTGCGGCGGAGCTTGCCGGTCAGGGAGGTCGCGGCGGCGGTGAGGAAGACCAGCGTGTAGAGGATCTGGAGCACGATGACCAGCCGCGCTGACTGGCCGCGCGGCACGATGTCGCTGTAGCTGAGGGTGGCCAGGGTCAGCAGCGTGAAGTAGAGGGCGTCCAGGCGGGTGCGCAGTCCGCGGAACTCGCCCGGATCGTGCGAGATCACAAAGTACGCCGAGGAGAACACCAGCACCGTCAGGCACATGAGGGACACCAGTGCGACAACCGTGCCGGGCCGGTCGAACATCGCGTCCCGCATGTGCTTGAGCAGCAGTGCGGCGATGGCGGCGAGCACCACCGTGAACACCGTCCAGCTCAGCGCGGGCCGCTCGGGGCCCAGCACGCGCGCGGGCAGCAGGAAGTACGCCACGAACAGCACCGCGACGGCCGGGCCCAGCAGCGGCCAGGCCCATGCCGACGACTCCTTGCGCGGTCCGGCCGGCCCATCGCTCTGTGCCATGAGCCCATCGTCGCCACTCGCACCGGCCTACGCCCCCCGGCGGGGCCCGGAAGTGTCAGCGCGCGGACGGTTTGCGGCCGGGGCGGCGGTGGCTCACGACGCACGTGCGGCCCGCGGACGGCGGAACAGGGGCACCCCCGTACCGGGGCGTCGGACAGATAGCTAGGGGGCCAGTACGTCGAGCTCCGCCATGGCGTCCTCCGTGATGGTCCGCATTATGCGCTCCGCGCGGGCGCCGTCGCGCTCGCGGACGGCCTCGGCCACCTGGACGTGCAGGGTGACGGCCTCCTGGCGGGGGTCGCTGAACATGACGTCGTGCTGGGTGCGGCCGGTGAGAACGGCGGCGACGACGTCGCCGAGGCGGGCGAACATCTCGTTGCGGGAGGCGCGCAGCACGGCGCGGTGGAAGTCGATGTCGTGCACCAGATAGTTGTCGAGCTGCCCGCCGCGCGAGGTGGCGACCATGCCCAGGGCGTGCTCGGTCAGCGCCGCGCACTCCTCGGGGGTGGCCTGCTCGGCGGCGAGCCGGGCCGCGACCGGTTCGACGGCGGAGCGCAGCACCGTGAGGGAGCGCAGCTGGCGGCCCCGGTCGGCGCCGGCCAGCCGCCAGGTGATGACCTGCGGGTCGTAGACGTTCCACTGCTCGGCGGGCAGCACGGTGACCCCGACCCGGCGCCGCGACTCCACCAGGTGCATGGACTCCAGCACCCGTACCGCCTCCCGCGCCACCGTGCGGGACACCTCGTAGCGGGCGGCCAGCTCCTCGGTGAGCAGAACGGTGCCCGGCGGGTACTCGCCCGCCGTGATCGCGGGACCGAGCGAGGCGAGCAGCCGGCCGTGCAGTCCGCGCTCGCGCGTCGCGCCCGCCCCCCGGCCCTGCTCCGAGCCATCCGGGCGCTGCGGGCGGTCCTCCCGGCCGGCGCCGTCGTTCTGGCTGGTCATGCGTCTCCCGAGTCCTCTTCGCCCCTCCCCGTGTGCTCGGCGAGCACCTGGGACGCTCAGCCTACGTGCTCCTCGTCACGCATATTAAGTATGACTACATGGTTTCCAGCTATTGAATACGTGTGACCTATGAGGTTGAGTGTCCTCCGCGCCGAAGTCGATGAGGACGGTGAGAACGGTGCGGGATGAGCGCAGTGCAACGACCGGTCGCGAAGCGGTCGTGGTCGTCATGGGAGTGGCGGGCACCGGCAAGACCACCGTGGGGCGGCTGCTCGCCGATACGCTCGGGGTGCCCTACGCCGAAGCCGACGCCTTCCACCCGCCGGCCAACGTGGCCAAGATGTCCGCGGGGACCCCGCTCGACGACACCGACCGGGCGCCCTGGCTCGACGCGATCGGCGCCTGGGCCCACAGCCGCGAGGGACACGGCGGAGTCGTCAGCTGCTCGGCGCTCAAGCGCTCCTACCGCGACCGGCTGCGGGCCGCCGCACCCGGCGTCGTCTTCGTGCACCTGGCCGGTGACCGCGCGCTCATCGGCCGCCGGATGGCCGAGCGCGCCGACCACTTCATGCCGGTCGCGCTGCTCGACTCGCAGTTCGCGACCCTCGAACCACTGGCACCGGACGAGCCCGGCGTCGTCGTGGAGGTCGCACCCGGCCCCCGGGTGGTCGCCGAGCGCGCCCTGGCCGGGCTGAAATCCCTCTCCCCCACACATACCGTCCAGTCGGTCAGTAATCACTGACCTCTCCCCCTGCCCACCCATCGCGAAGAAGGAAGAGCCGTGCGCCATCTCAGTGCCGAGATGCTGGCCGCGGGGTCGCAGCAACCGGACCCCATCACGTCCGCCGGCAACGCCCAGTTGGGGATCGCCGCCCTCGTCGGCATCGCCGTCATCGTCGTTCTCATCACCCGGTTCAAGCTGCATGCCTTCCTGGCACTGACCCTCGGCACCCTCGCGCTGGGTGCCGTGGCGGCGGCGCCGCTCGACAAGGCCATCGAGAGCTTCACCGCCGGCCTGGGGGACACCGTCGCCGGCGTCGGTGTCCTCATCGCGCTGGGCGCCATACTCGGCAAGCTGCTCGCCGACTCGGGCGGTGCCGACCAGATCGTGGACACGATCCTGGCCAGGGCGAGCAGGCGCAGCATCCCCTGGGCGATGGCGCTGATCGCGGGCATCGTCGGGCTGCCGATGTTCTTCGAGGTCGGGCTGGTACTGCTGATTCCGGTAGTCCTGCTGGTGGCCAAGCGGGGCAACTACTCGGTGATGCGCGTGGGCATTCCCGCGCTGGCCGGGCTCTCCGTGATGCACGGGCTGGTCCCCCCGCACCCCGGCCCGCTCGTCGCCATCGACGCGATGAACGCCAACCTGGGCGTGACGCTCGCCCTCGGCCTGGTCGTCGGCGTCCCCACGCTGATCGTGGCCGGACCGCTGTTCGGCAAGGTGGCCGCGCGCTGGGTCGACACCACGCCCCCGGCAGGGGTCGTGCCCGAGCGCGCCACCAGTGAGCTGGACCGGCGGCCCGCGTTCGGCGCCACACTGGCGACGGTGCTGCTGCCCGTCGTGCTGATGCTCGCCAAGGCGCTCACCGACATCGTCATCGACGACCCCGAGGACACCGTGCAGCGGGTCATGGACGTCGTCGGTGACCCGATGATCGCGCTGCTGGTGGCGGTACTGGTCGCGCTGTTCACCCTCGGTCGGGCCGCGGGCTTCACCAAGGACAGGATGTCCTCCACCGTGGCCGCCTCGTTCGGGCCGATCGCGGGCATCCTGCTGATCGTCGGTGCGGGCGGCGGCTTCAAGCAGACGCTGGTCGACGTCGGCATCGGCCAGATGATCCTCGACCTGTCCAAGGACTGGTCCATCCCGGCGCTGCTGCTCGGCTGGATCATCGCCGTCTGCATCCGGCTCGCGACCGGTTCCGCGACGGTGGCCACGGTCTCCGCGGCCGGACTCGTCGGCCCCCTCACCACCGACATGTCCACCACCGGGACCGCGCTGGTCGTCCTCGCGGTCGGAGCCGGGTCGCTCTTCTTCAGCCACGTCAACGACGCCGGGTTCTGGCTGGTGAAGGAGTACTTCGGGATGAACGTCGGCCAGACGATCAAGTCCTGGTCGGTGATGGAGACGCTCATCTCCGTCGTCGCGCTGGTGCTGTTGCTGCTGCTGTCGCTGTTCTTGTAGGGCCACCGCGGGAGCAGACAGCGGTCAGGAGGGCGGCACCGTCACGGCGGGTCGCCCTCCTGGCCTTCCAGATAACGCAGGACCGCCTGGACCCGGCGGTGGGTGGCGGTGGTGCGGGGGATCTCCAGCTTGTCGAAGAGCATGGCGGTGTGCTTCTCGACAGCCCGCTGCGAGATCTCCATCCGCGCGGCGATGGCCGCGTTGGTCAGCCCCGCGGCCATATGGGCGAGCGTCTCGTGCTCGCGCGGGGTCAGGGACGCCAGGGTGGGGCGGGCCCGCCAGGACGAGGGCGGGGCCCGAAGCGCCCCCGTACCGTCCGTTGTCCGCGTTCACCATGCCCACGACGCTACGGAACCGCAGGTCAGCGCCGCGATGGAGCGAGCACCCCGATCCGGGGTTCGGAATTACCGACCCAGGGCGGGGAGTCCGCGAGGCCCGGCCGCGCGGGCCGGGCCCACATCGCGGGAGGGGTCGAAAAGGGTGTGCCGCGGTACGCCGAGCCAGCTGCGGCCGGTCGGTTCACAACCAACCGTTCCGGCGGAACGCGCGGTACATGGCCACACAGGTGACGGCGATCACGACGAGGGTCAGCGGATAGCCGAGCGGCCAGTGCAGCTCGGGCATGTGGTCGAAGTTCATGCCGTAGATGCCGCACACCATCGTCGGGACCGCGACGATGGCGACCCAGGCGCTGATCTTGCGCATGCCCTCGTTCTGGGCGGTGGAGACCTGCGCCAGATGGGCCTGCAGGATCGAGTCGAGGAGCGCCTCGAAGGAGGCGATCTGCTCGACGACCCGGGCCAGATGGTCGGCGACGTCCCGGAAGTACTTGCGTATCTCGGCGTCGATGAGGCGGTTGGGGCGGTCGGACAGCAGCTCCAGCGGCCGCGCCAACGGCAAGGTGGCACGCTTCAGTTCGAGCAGCTCGCGCTTGAGCTGGTAGACCCTGCTGGTGCCGGAGCCGCCGCCCGCGGCGCTCCCGCCGAACGGGGCCGCGGAGGCGAAGACATCGCTCTCCAGTTCGTCGATGTCGTTCTGCACCTCGTCCGCGACCAGCAGATAGTCGTCCACGACCCGGTCGGCGACCGCGTGCAGCACGGCTGCCGGACCCTGCGCCAGCCGCTCCGGCCGGGCCTCCAGCTCCTCCCGCAGCGGGCCCAGCGAGCCATGCCGGCCGTGCCGCACGGTGATCACGAAGTCGGCCCCGGTGAAGACGATGATCTCGCCGGTGTCCACCACCTCGCTGGTGGTGGACACCTTCTCGCGCTCCACATAGCTGACCGTCTTGAAGACGGCGAACATCATCTCGCCGCCGAACCACTCGGCCTTCGGCCGCTGATGCGGCTCCAGAGCGTTCTCCACGGCGAGCGGATGCAGCCCGAACAGTTCGGTGATGCCCTCGAACTCGGCCTCCGTCGGCTCGTGCAGCCCGATCCAGACGAAGCCGCCCTCCTCGCCGCGCCCGCCCTTGCGGACACAGGCCAGCGCCTCCTCGACACCGCACTCCGCCATCAGCCGGGTGCCCTCGCGGTCGTAGGCGACGCAGCTCACCACGGAGGTGCCCAGCGGGGAGCGCGCCGGATGCGACAGGTCCACCACGGGGCGCGGCACACGTGGCCGCACCACCCTGCGCAGGCTGCGCACCACCGGCACCGTGGGCATGGGGGCTCCTCACGCTCCTCGTCGTTCCAACGTCTCCCCCAACTGTGCCCGGATTCCCCCACCGAATGCGCGCCCCCACGCGGCCACCGGACCGCATTCCGCACCGCATTCCGGACGGCCTCGGCCCCTCACCCCATAACGAGAGCTACGGGATCAGCACCACCTTCCCCGTGGTTTCGCGCTGTTCCAGCGCGCGGTGGGCCCGGGCGGCTTCGGCGAGGGGGAAGGGGTGGGTGGTGTGGGTGAAGGTTCCGGCGGCGGTACGGGCGAGGGCTTCGGCGCGGTGGGCGGCGTTGTGCTCGGGGTGGGCGTGCAGGGCCCCGAGGGCGTCGATATGGGTGCGGCCGTGGGCCGCGAGCTCGTCGGGGGAGGGCGTGTACTCGGTGCCGGAGATGGCGCCGTACGTCACCAGGCGACCGCCCTCGCCGAGCAGACCGTAGGCGGTGCGGGCCTTCTCGCCGCCCACCCCGTCCAGTACGGCGGTGAGGGTGCGTCCGCCGCCGGGACCGGCCAGCCAGTCGGCGACCGTGCGCCCCCAGTCGGGGAGGTTGTAGTCGACGGCCAGGTCGGCGCCCGACTCGCGGACGGCCGCCGTCTTCGCGGGGCCCCCGGCGGCGCCGATCACCACGGCGCCCAGCGCGTGCGCGTGCTGGACCAGCAGCCGCCCGATGCCGCCCGCCGCCGAGTTGACCAGCACCACGTCCTGCGGCCCGAGCTGTGCGTGGGAGAGGACACCGACCGTGGTCGTGCCCGTCACCACCGCCGCGACAGCCGCCTCGTGGGTGAGGCCGGCGGGGCGCTCCAGCACCTCCGCGACGTCGGCGACGGCCAGCTCCGCGTAGCCGCCGGGGGTGCCGCTCGCGGTCACCACCTCGCGGCCCAGCCAGTCGGGGTCGACGTCCGGCCCCACCGCGTCCACGGTGCCGGAGACCTCGCCGCCGAACACGGCCGGCAGCTCGGGCAGCGGCGGTACGAGGCCCTCGGTCACCCCGGCCCGCAGGACGGTCTCGATGGCGTGCACTCCGGCGGCGCGGACGGCGATCCGCAGCTGCCCCGGGCCGGGTTCGGGGTCGGGCAGCGTCTCGTGGCGGAGGTTCTCGGCGGGGCCGAACGCGTGCAGGACGACGGCGTGCATGGTGGTGCCTTCCGGCTCGGGGCTCTCGCTGGCTGCGAGACCCCCACTCTCCGACTTGAAGTTCACTTCAAGTCAAGGCTCAGCGGCCACCACGGGAGAACGCGCGGACGATCTCCCGGATGACGGCGCCGACCACGGCGCGGAAGAACCACCTCATGGCGTCAGCTCGCGTGCCCGCTCCTGGGTGAGGTAGGCGTCCGTGGCCTCCATGTCCTGGAGGGTGGCGGGGCGGCGGGAGAGGAAACCGGTGCGCAGGAAGTCGTCACCGGTCAGCGCGTTGAGGTTCCAGTTCGCCACGGTGCGGGCCTTCGCGGTGAAGGTGGGCAGCGCCATCAGATGGTAGCCGCGCGCGATGACCTGCGCGGGGAACCCGGAGAACTCGTATCCGAGCGGGCGGGCCACCGCGTCCGTACCGCCGAGATCCACGACCAGCCCCAGGTCCTTGTGCCGGTACGGCGTCATGGGCTCGCCGCGCAGCGAGGCGATCAGATTGCGGGCCATGTGCTTGCCCTGCCGGCCGGCGTGCTGTGCGGTGGGCGGGCACACGGCGCCGCCGACCTTCGTCAGATCGGGTACGGCCGCCGCGTCGCCCAGTGCGTACACACCCGGGTGCCCCGGCACCGTGAAGTCGGCGTTGACCGCCAGCCGCCCCTTGATCGTCTCCGCGTCGAGAGTGCCGATCAGCGGGCTGGCTGCGACGCCCGCCGTCCAGATCAGGGTGCGGGAGGGCAGCACCCGGTTGTCGGTCAGGGTGATCCGCCGCTCCTCGGCCTTGGCGACGGAGACTCCCAGCGACACATCGGTCCCGCGCTCGCGCAGGATCTGCTGCGCGCGCCGCCCCAGCTTCTCCCCGAGTTCGGGCATCAGCTTGGGTGCGATGTCCAGCAGATGCCACTTGATCAGGTCGGGGTCGAGCCGCGGATAGCGCTTGGCGGCGGAGTTGGTGAGCCGCTGCAGGCAGGCGACCGTCTCGGTGCCCGCGTAGCCGCCGCCGACCACGACGAACTGCAGCCGCTCCCTGCGCTCCTGCTCGTTGGTGCTGGCCGCCGCCAGATCGAGCTGGGCGATCACATGGTCGCGCACGTAGGCGGCCTCGGCGAGCGTCTTCATCCCGCGGGCCTGCTCGTTGAGACCGGGGATGTCGAAGCTGCGGGTGACACTGCCGGGGGTGAGGATCAGCCGGTCGTAGGGCTGGTTGACGGTCTCGCCACTGATGAGCCGGACGATGCACATGCGATCGTGCGGGTCGATCCCGATGACCATGCCGGGGACGATGGAGGTCCTGCGCACCAGCCGGCGCAGCGGCGGCGCGACCGACTGCGGGGTGAGCACCCCGGCCGCGACCTGGGGGAGCAGCGGAAGGTACAGCTCATAGCTGGCCGGGGTGACGAGGGCGATCTCCGCCTCTTCGGGCCGCAGGCCGCGCTCCAGCCCGCGTGCGCACTCGACTCCGGCGAAGCCGCCGCCGACGATCAGAATTCTGGTTCGCTCCATGGCTGCACCTGCACCCGCGAGGTTGGCGTGGTTGGCGTGATGGTGGGCGTTCCGCCTGATACCCGATACGGCACTTTCGTGGCCCCTTGTCCCTCTGGTCACCCTCGCACGGGCGACCGGGGCCCGCCACCGCACGGCGCGGGCCCCGCCGGTCACCGCCGACGGGGCCCACTCCCACGCTTGCTGCCGGTCCTCACCGTCCGACGTCGGAGCCGTCCTTCGGCCAGACGGCCACCACCGCGGGGCGGACGTACGAGCCCGGGCCGTCCGGCCAGCTGGAGGCGGGCTTCTCCACCGAGGCACCGTCCACCTCACCCGGGTGCTGGACGGCGACCAGCACCCGCCGGTCCTGCACCAGCGGGCCGCACGTCTCGGCACCCGTCGGGACGGTCAGGAACTGCCGGACCTCGCCGCGCCGCGAACCGGCCGTGGCCACGCCGAAGAGTCCGTCGTGCGAGCCCAGCTTGTTGCCGTCCGTGGACAGCCACAGATTGCCGAAGTCGTCGAACGTCACGTTGTCCGGGCAGGAGATCGGGCTGACCTGGTCCTTGGGGAAACCGCCGAAGTAGGTGCCCGGGTCCTCCGGGTCGCCGCAGACCAGGAAGAGCCGCCAGGAGAAGGACCGCGCCCTGGGGTCGTTGCCCCGCTCGGCGAACTCCAGCACCTGCCCGTGCTTGTTGCCGTGGCGCGGGTTGGCCTCGTCCGCCCCCGGCTTGCCCTCCTTGCCCCGGTCGGTGTTGTTGGTCAGCGCCACATAGACCCGGCCCGTGCGCGGACTGGGCTCGATGTCCTCGGGGCGGTCCATCTTGGTGGCGCCGGCCTTGTCGGCGGCCATCCGGGTGAAGACGTACACCTCCTCGGCCGTCATGCCCTCCACGTACGACCGGTCGCCGCTGGCCAGCGGGATCCACCGGCCGGTGCCGTCGAACTCGCCGTCCTCGGGCAGCGTGCCGGTGCCGTCCATCTCCTCGGCCGGGCTGTCCCCGGTCAGCTTGGCGACATAGAGGGTGCCCTCGTCCAGCAGGGACAGGTTGTGGCGCCGGTCGGCCGCGCTGTGGCCGCGGCGCATCGTCTTCTTCGAGACGAACTTGTAGAAGTAGTCGAAGCGCTCGTCGTCGCCCATGTAGACGACCGCGTGCCCGTCCCGGGACAGCCGCGGCTGGGCCGCCTCGTGCTTGAAGCGCCCCAGCGCGGTGTGCTTGCGCGGCGTGGAGTCGGGGTCGTACGGGTCCAGCTCGACCACCCAGCCGAAGCGGTGCACCTCGTTCGGTTCCTCGGTCAGGTCGAACCGCTCGTCGAACTCCTCCCAGCGCCGCTCGCTGGCGCCGCCGGTGACGCCGTAGCGCTTGAGGGTGGCGGCCCGCTCCGGGTCGGTCACCTTCTCCGCGTTGGCGAAGTACTGGTTGAAGTTCTCCTCGCCGGAGAGCACCGTGCCCCAGGGCGTGGTGCCGCCGGCGCAGTTGTTGAGGGTGCCCAGCACCCGGCGCCCGCGCGGGTCGGCCTTGGTGCGCAACAGCGGGCTGCCCGCCGCCGGGCCCGTGAGCTCGAACGGCGTGGTGGCGGTCACCCGGCGGTTGAGCGGGTGGCGGGGCACGGCGCGCAGCGCGCCCGTACGGCGCTCACCGGAAACGGCGACGACGGACAGGCCGTGCGCGGCCCAGGCGATCTCGACCTGCTCACGGGTGGGCTTCTCCGGGTCGTACCCGGCGAACATCAGCACCTCGTCCGTGTACTCGTGGTTGGCCACCAGCAGCTGGTCGGCGCCGTGGCCGCGGTGCCGCGAGGAGAGCGGCAGCAGGGTGAGGAAGTCGTTGTTGTAGCCGAACTGCCCCGCCTGCGCCTTGGCGCTCTGCCGCTCGGGGTCGAAGTCCGGCGCCCCGCGTAGAATCGGTTCGCCCCAGCGGATGACGATGTTCTGCTCGTACCCCTTCGGCACCGTCACCTTGTCCGCGGTGTTCGGCGCGACCGGCTCGAACCGCAAGCCCTTGGCCGCCCGGCCGTGCGGCCTGCCTGGCTTGGGACCCTTGCCCGCCGGGACGGCGGCGGAGGCGGACTCGGCACCCGGACCGGCCAGCCCGGTACCCGCGGCGGCGGCGACACCGACAACGGCACCCGCGCGCAGCACCGACCGGCGCGAGAGGGCCCGGGCGATGACGTCACCGGCGTACTCGTTCGAGCTGGTGTTGGGCACCTCGTGGAAGCAGGCGTCGCCGCAGCGGTAGCGGCAGGTCATCGCTGATCTTCCCGTGGGGTGCGAAGTGAGCAGCGGCAGCGGCTTTCGCATCGTCGTTCCTCCGGTCTGTGCGCGGTCTGCGCGGTGGGCGGTGCGCGGTCTGCGCTTGTACGCCGTACGCCGCCGTGACGCTATGGGCACGGATACGCGGGAGAACGACCTCAGCATGAATCCCGGGTGAACACGCCCCCCACCCGGGTCCTCAAGCCGCCACGCCGTCAGGGCCGCGGGGCCCGAGGGGGGAGGGGGCGCCAGGTGGCGGGGTCGGATTCGTCGTTCGACTCGTGGGGCTGCTCCCCCTCGTCGTCCCACACCATCCGCATGGTCTCCGCGTGGGCGATCGTCTCGCCGATCCACTCGGGGGCGAGCGAGGTCTTCGCATAGTCGCGGGCGCACGGCAGACACGCGTACGCGCTGCCGCCGGGCCCGGAGCCCGTCTCGATGATCGCGATCAGGGCCCGGTGCCGCACCGGCAGATCGCAGCGGCAACACGTGCCCGGGTTGGGCCCCTCGGACTGCACGCTGCCACCTCCTTCGCCATCACTGTCGTCGCTCGACCGCCACATTGCACACGACGCGCCGACACATCACCGTGCGTCGTCCCCTCGGCGGGGCGGCATCTGCCGCGGCCGACACCCCCGTCAAGGGGCCAACGCTCCGCCCACGCCGCATCGTGCCCGCATCGAGCCCGTGATTGAGCGATCGTCGCCGTCTTCGTGCACGCATGTAGCCGTTCGATGACCGTTGTTCTTCTCCCGCGACGGCCCCCGTCAGGGGTGACCCGCGGCTCGTCTCCTTGACGCAGCGTGGCCGGGGGCTGCGGAAACGCCGGGCGGGCGGCCGAGGGAGGCAGGCGGCGAGCGAGGCTGGGAGCGGGGCGGGAAAAGGGCTGGCACCCGGCCGATAGGATTCGGGTATGGCGGCCACTGGATCAGAGCAGACGGGGCACGGGGCGTACTACGTCTCGACGCCCATTTACTACGTGAACGACGCTCCCCACCTGGGCCACGCCTATACGACCGTCGCAGGCGACGTGCTCACCCGCTGGCACCGCCAGCGCGGCGAGAAGGTGTGGTACCTCACCGGCACGGACGAGCACGGTCAGAAGATCATGCGCACGGCGGAGGCCAACGGGGTCAGTCCGCGCGAATGGTGCGACAAACTCGTCGAGGAGTCGTGGAAACCCCTCTGGGAACATCTGCGGATCGCGAATGACGACTTCATCCGCACCACGGAGAAGCGGCACACCGACCGCGTCCAGGAGTTCGTACAGGATCTGTACGACCGCGGGGAGATCTACCAGGGCGGCTACGAGGGCCCGTACTGCGTACCCTGCGAGGAGTACAAGACCTACGGCGAACTCCTCGACGGAGAAGGGGAGTACGCGGGACAGAAGCTGTGTCCCATCCACAAGAAGCCCGTGGAGATGCTTCAGGAGGAGAACTACTTCTTCAAGCTCTCCGCCTACGGCGAGAAGCTGCTGGAGCACTACGAGGCGCACCCGGAGTTCATCCAGCCCGAGTCGGCGCGCAACGAGGTCATGCAGTTCGTCCGCCAGGGCCTGGAGGACCTGTCGATCTCCCGCTCCACCTTCGACTGGGGCGTCAAGATCCCCTGGGACGACAAGCACGTCATCTATGTGTGGATCGACGCCCTGCTCAACTACGCGACGGCCGTGGGCTACGGCTCCGACCAGCAGAAGTTCGACGAGACCTTCCCCGCCGACGTGCACCTCGTCGGTAAGGACATCCTCCGCTTCCACGCGGTGATCTGGCCCGCGATGCTGATGGCCAACGGGCTGCCGCTGCCCAAGCGGGTCGTCGCCAACGGCTGGCTGATGGTCGGCGGCGAGAAGATGTCCAAGTCGAACCTGACGGGCATCTCGCCGCACGAGCTGACGGACCACTTCGGTGTGGACGCCTACCGCTGGTACTTCCTGCGCGCCATCGCCTTCGGCCAGGACGGCTCCTTCTCCTGGGAGGACTTCTCGGCCCGCTACACCAGCGAGCTCGCCAACGACTACGGCAACCTGGCCTCCCGGGTGGCCGCCATGGTCGGCAAGTACTTCGACGGCGCGCTGCCGGAGGCCACCGCACACGGCGAGGCCGAGCAGGCCGTCGCCGACGGGCTGGCCAAGGCCGTCCGCGAGGCGGACGAGAGGATCGGCGAGCAGCTCGACTTCGCGGGCGGCATCGCCGCGATCTTCGACTTCATCAAGCAGGTCAACGGCTATCTCACCGAGCAGGCGCCGTGGAAGGTCGCCAAGGACACCTCCGCGGAGGCGCAGGAGCGGCTGGCCACCATCCTCTACACCGCGGCCGACTCACTGCGCGCCTGTGCGGTACTGCTCAACGCGGTGATGCCCGACTCCAGCGCCAAGCTGTGGGAGACCCTGGGCGCCGAACCGGCGCTGGGCCCGCTGTCCGAGCAGCGCGTCGCACAGGCCGGCGAGTGGGGCAGGCTCCCCGCCGGGACGACGGTCACCAAGGGCGCGGCACTCTTCCCGCGGCTGGAGGAGACGAAGTAGAGCTGAGGAGGACCTCGGGCCCCATCCTCGTCCAGAGGATGGGGCCCAGGCCATTGCTACGCGGGCCGGGCCCCATCCCCGTACACCGGCAGACACGCCGTGTCGACGGGCTGGCTGAACGGCGCGGGCAGCAGCAGCTCATCGCCGTACTTGCCGCGTAGTACTCCTTGGTACTCACCGTCCCGGGGATGGGTGTAGAGCGCCCAGTCACCGCCGCGCGGGTCGAGGACGAGCAGTGTGCGCACACCGGCCGCCGCGTACCAGCCGTTTTTCGCGCTGACGTCCTTCGTCTTCTCCGACTTGGAGATCACCTCGACGGCCAGCTCGACATCGCCGGGATCGACGAGCCATGCGTCGTCCTCCTCCCACTCGATGGGCAGGACGATGAGATCCGGGGTGCAGTAGTCGTCCGGATCGTCGGGGAGGGCGATGGATGACATCTCGTACACGTCGAGCCCGTCGGGGAGCTGGGGCGAGAGCTGCCGTGACAGCCTCTTGATGGTTCCCGCGTGCTTGCCACACGGGGTCGGGGACATCACGAGCTTCCCTCCCAGAATCTCCACGCGCAGGCCGGTCGCCCTCTCGATCTCCTCCGCGACCTCGCGCAGGTTGCCGGGACGGGGGCTCAGGGCGGGCACCGTCATGATCGTTCGCCTCCACTCGGCGGCCGGGCAGGCTGCGTATGCCTTCACAGTATCGGGCATGCCACAGGCCCGGGTCCTGCACGAAGGACCCGGGCCTGTGGCGTTGCCAAAAAGCGCGCGCCGCGCCCTACTGCGCCGGCTTCACCTGCGGAGGCTTCCGCAGCGACAGGTGGAGCTCCCGCAGCCGCGCTTCGTCGACCTCGCTGGGGGCGCCCATCATCAGGTCGAGGGCGTTGTTGTTGAGGGGGAAGGCGATGGTCTCGCGGATGTTGGGCTCGTCCGCGAGCAGCATCACGATGCGGTCGATGCCGGGGGCGATACCGCCGTGCGGCGGGGCGCCGAAGCGGAAGGCGCGCAGCATGCCGCCGAACTCCCGCTCGACCTCCTCCTGGGAGTAGCCCGCGATCCCGAAGGCCTCGAACATGATCTCCGGCTCGTGGTTACGGATGGCGCCGGAGGACAGCTCGACGCCGTTGCAGACGATGTCGTACTGCCAGGCGAGGATGTCCAGCGGGTCCTTGGTGCGCAGCGCCTCCAGGCCGCCCTGCGGCATGGAGAACGGGTTGTGGGAGAACTCGATCTTGCCGGTCTCCTCGTCCTTCTCGAACATCGGGAAGTCCACGATCCAGCAGAACCGGAAGACGTTCTCCTCGAAGTGCCCGGCGCGCTTGGCGGCCTCGACCCGGACAGCGCCCATGATCTTGGAGACCTCGTCGAACTCGCCTGCGCCGAAGAAGACCGCGTGACCGGGGGTCAGGCCCAGCGCGTCGGTGAGCGCCTTGACGTTGTCGTCGGTGAGGAACTTGGCGATGGGGCCGGAGAGCGATCCGTCCTCGGCGACCCGCACCCAGGCCAGGCCCTTGGCACCCTGTTCGACGGCGAAGTCGCCCAGCGAGTCGAAGAACTTGCGCGGCTGGTCCGCGGTGTCCGGCACCGGCAGGGCGCGTACGTGCTTGTCGGCGAACGCCTTGAAGCCGGAGCCGGCGAAGATGTCCGAGACATCGGTCAGCTCCAGCCGCGCGCGCAGGTCCGGCTTGTCCGAGCCGTACTTGACCATGGCCTCGCGGAAGGGGATGCGCGGGAACGGCGAGGTGACCTCGCGACCCTCGCCCAGCTCCTGGAACAGCTCGGTCATCACCGTCTCGATGACGCCGAAGACATCCTCCTGCTCGACGAAGCTCATCTCCATGTCGAGCTGGTAGAACTCGCCCGGCGAGCGGTCCGCGCGGGCGTCCTCGTCGCGGAAGCAGGGCGCGATCTGGAAGTAGCGGTCGAACCCGGCGATCATCAGCAGCTGCTTGAACTGCTGCGGCGCCTGCGGCAGCGCGTAGAACTTGCCGGCGTGCAGCCGGGAGGGGACCAGGAAGTCGCGGGCGCCCTCGGGCGAGGTGGCCGACAGGATCGGGGTCGCCAGCTCGTTGAAGCCCTGGGCCACCATCTTCTCGCGGATGGCGGCGATGACCTTGCTGCGCAGCATCACATTGCGGTGCATGCGCTCGCGGCGCAGGTCGAGGAAGCGGTACTCCAGGCGTCGCTCCTCGTTGACGCCGTCCTCGGCGTTGATGGTGAAGGGGATCTGCTCGGCACCGCCCAGCACCTCGACCTGGGAGACCTCCACCTCGATCTCGCCGGTGGGCAGTTCGGGGTTGACGTTCTCCGCGCCGCGGGCGGTGACCCTGCCGTCCACCCGCAGGACGGTCTCCTTGGCCAGCGAGCTGAGCTTCTCGTTGATCTCGCTCGACTCGTCGCGGACCACGAGCTGGACGATGCCGTAGTGGTCGCGCAGATCGATGAAGAGGATGCCGCCCAGGTTCCGGCGATTGTGCAGCCAGCCGCTCAGCCGGACGTCAGTGCCGACGTCCGTGGCGCGAAGCTCGCCGCAGGTGTGGGACCGGTACCGATGCATCATTCATCCAAGTCGTTCGGCTCAGGGGTCACAGTGGAGTACCCCTCAGACTACCGCCCTGGGCCACCCTCCTTCGCCCCCGTTTCCGCAACCCCACGAACTGCGCATAAAGTGGTGCAATGCGCACCGATGACGCCCTGGCGGTCCTGGGCGCCGGGCTGTGGACCTGGGACAACGCCACAGGTCTGGTGACGCTCGATGCCCGCGCGGCCCGCCTTCTCGGGGTCGCCGACGAGGCCGCCGAGTCCGCGGATGCGCGTACGGACGCCCACATCACCCTGTCCGGCAGCGCGGTCCGCTCCCATCTGCACGCCGTCGACTACGTCGGTTTCCAGGGCATCGTCACCCTGGCCCTCGCGGAGGACTCCCCGGCCGAGGCGCTGCTGCGGGTGGTGGACGCCCAGGGGCAGGTGGAGCGGACCGTGCGGGTGGTCGTACGCCCGGTCCCGGCCACCCCCGGCGCCCCTCGGGCCGCCGCGCGGGGCGAGGGTGCCCCCGAGTACACCGCCGCCCTCACCGGCCTGCTCTACGAGGTGCCCGAGCCGGAGAGCGCCGCCGCCCGTCCGGACGACCCGCGGCGGCCGGCTCCCCCGGCGCACGGGCGCGGCGGCCCGGCCACGGGCGGGGGCAGGGCCGAAGCCCGACCGCCGACCGCCACCGGGGCCCCGGCGACCCCGGGCACCTCCCGCGGCCCGGCGCGCGGACCGGCGGTCGAGTGGGACTGGCGGCGCAACCGGGAGGCGTTCCTGCTGGACACCGGGCGCGCACTGGCCGAGGCGTACACCACGGCCGACGTGCTGCGGGTGGCCTCGTCACTGGCCATGCCCGGCTTCTCCCCCGAGGCACTCGCCGTCTTCGTCGTCAGCGGCGACCAGCTCACCGTCTACGGCGCCTCGCCCGGCGCCCCGCCCCGCCCCGGCCACCCGTATGTACCCGGCGGTGGCTACGGTCCGCGGGGCAGCGGCTCCCGGCTGCATCTGACGGACGACGATCCGGCCGCCGAGGCGGTACGCACGGGCCGCGCCCTCTATCTGCACAGCCCCGACGAGTACGCGGGGCGCTTCCCGGCCGCGCGCCCCGCGGAGACCCAGCCGGGCCACGCCGCCTGGGCCTTTCTGCCGCTGACCGTCGCGGGGCGCACCATCGGCGCGTGGATGGCGGCCTTCGCCCGGCCCGTCTCCTTCACCCCCGACGAGCGGGCCGTGCTGACGACGGTGGCGCGGATGCTGGCGCAGTCGCTCTCCCGGGCCATGCTGAACGAGTCGGAGCGCGAGCTGTCGGCCCGGCTGCAGCGGGTGATGCGGCCCGCGCACAGCCCGGCCTTCCCCGGTATGGACCTGGCGGCCCGGTATGTGCCCACCGGGGGCGGGCTGCAGATCGGCGGCGACTGGTACGACGTCATCCCGCTGCCCTCCGGACGTACCGCGCTGGTCATCGGGGACGTCCAGGGCCACGACGTGCGGGCGGCGGGCGTCATGGGCCAGCTGCGGGTGGCGGTGCGCGCCTACGCCGCCGAGGGGCACCACCCGGACGCGGTGCTCGCCCGCGCCTCCCGCTTCCTGCACGGGATGAGCGCGGGCGAACGCGTCAACGCGCCGCCGGCCACCGCGCCGGCCGAGGCGACGCCGGAATCTCCACGGCCGGCCGGCACCACCGCGGAGGAGGAGGCCGAGTACGCCGAGCCGCGCTTCGCCACCTGTCTGTACGTGGAGGTGGACGCCGAGACCGGTGTCCTGGACGTGGCCCGCGCCGGCCACCTCGACCCCGCGGTGCAGCTGCCGGACGGCCCGATGCTGGTCCGCTCCACGGCGGGCGGCCTCCCGCTGGGGATCGACCCCGATACGGAGTACCCCGTCACCCGGTTGGTGCTGGAGCCGGGGGAGCGGCTGCTGATGTGCACCGACGGGCTGATCGAGACGGGCGGGCACGACCTGGAGACGGGGTGGGCGCGGCTGAGCGCGGTGGTCGAGGAGATGACCGACAGTGCCGGGCCCAGGGTCGGCGGGGGCCCGGCACTGGAGCAGGTCGCCGACGCGCTCGTCCGGGCCGTGCAGGGCAGCAGCGACAGCGCGGCCCGGAGCGCCACGGGCGCGGGGCCGCTGACCGACCGGCGCGAGGACGACATCGCGCTGCTGCTGCTCTCCCGCAGCCCCACCGGGGTGGGCCCACCGGCGGCCGGCGCACCGGTCACCACCCGGCGCACGGTGCTGACCGTCGCCCAGGCCCAGCCGGACCGGATCGCCGTCGCCCGCCACCAGCTGCGCGACCTGCTGCACGACTGGGCCGATCCGGACCAGGTGGACGGCGCGGTGCTGATGCTCTCCGAGATGCTGACGAACGTGCTGGTGCACACGGACGGGGACGCGGTGCTCGTCGCGGAGGTCACCCTCCCGCGGGAGGGCGGGGTGCGCACGCTGCGGGTCAATGTCTCCGACTCCAGCGACGAGCTGCCGCATCGCCGCACTCCGGGCGAACTCGCCTCCTCGGGGCGCGGCTTGATGCTGCTGGGCATGCTCGCCGACCACTGGGGCGTGGACCCGCGGGGCGAGGGCAAGTGCATCTGGTTCGAGATCCACGAACAGGACCCCACAACCGCCACCCCGATGGAACCCTCCCTCGCTCTCTGGGAGGGAGGCGCTCCGTAAGGGGCGTGGGGAACGGCGCGCGCAACCACAACGCATCCGCAGCCTGCAACGGCGAGGCAGGGGCAGCCCCTGCTCAGAACCGCAGGGGGCCAGGCCCGCAATGGGAGGCGGCGTACCAGCGGAGCGTCAGCCGTACATCCGCCGCATCGCGAAGTCGACCATCTCCTCGACCGCCTTGGCGTCGAAGACCACCCGGTGCTCACCTTCCATGTCGAGCACGAAGCCGTACCCCGACGGCAGCAGGTCGAGGACCTCGGCGCCGGTGATGACGAAGTACTTCGACTCCTTGCCCGCGTAGGCGCGCAGCTCCTTGAGCGTGCTGAACATCGGGATGACGGGCTGCTGGGTGTTGTGCAGGGCGAGGAAGCCGGGGGTGTCGCCGCGCGGGCAGTACACCTTGGAGGTGGAGAAGATGCCCTGGAAGTCCTCGGCACTCATCGAGCCCGTGGTGAAGGCGCGGATCGCCTCCTGGAGGGAGGGCGGGGAAGGCTCGGGGTAGAGCGGCTGCTGCGGGCCCGGCTGGCCGTACTGCGGCGCCCCCTGCTGCGCTCCGTACGGCGGAGGCGGTGCCTGGTGACCTTGCTGACCGGGGTGCGAAGCATGCCCGGCGTGCTGGTAGCCATGCGCGCCGTGCCCCTGTCCGGGCTGCGGCCCATGGCCCTGTCCGGGAGGGGCACCGGTCTGGTCGTAACCGTACATAGCTAAGAAGAGTAACGAGTCACAGAAGGGTGGCGAGGGGTTGCTTCTTATTACCGACGGGTAGCATCATCTATGGGACTACCGACAAGTACGAGCGAGCCACTACGGAGCCGTCGCCATGGGGCATTACAAGTCGAATCTCCGCGACATCGAGTTCAACCTCTTCGAGGTGCTCGGGCGCGACACGGTGTACGGCACCGGACCGTTCGCGGAGATGGACGTCGAGACCGCCAAGAACGTGCTGTCCGAGATCGCACGGCTGGCCGAGAACGAGCTGGCCGCCTCCTTCGAGGACGGTGACCGCAACCCGCCGGTCTTCGACCCGGACACCAACACCGCGCCGGTGCCCGCCGCTTTCAAGAAGAGCTACCAGGCCTATATGGACGCCGAGTGGTGGCGCCTGGGCATCCCGGAGGAGATCGGCGGCACGACCGCGCCGCGCTCGCTGCTGTGGGGCTTCGCCGAGACGATCCTGGGCTCCAACCCGGCCGTGTGGATGTACGCCTCCGGCCCGGCCTTCGCCGGTGTCCTGCACGAGGAGGGCACCGAGGAGCAGCGCAAGATCGCGCAGCTGATGGCCGAGAAGCAGTGGGGCTCCACCATGGTGCTCACCGAGCCGGACGCCGGCTCGGACGTGGGCGCCGGCCGCACCAAGGCCACCCAGCAGGCCGACGGCACCTGGCACATCGAGGGCGTCAAGCGCTTCATCACCTCCGGTGAGCACGACATGTCCGAGAACATCGTGCACTTCGTCCTCGCCCGCCCCGAGGGCCACGGCCCCGGCACCAAGGGGCTGTCGCTGTTCATCGTCCCCAAGTACGACTTCGACTGGGAGACCGGCGAGCTCGGCGAGCGCAACGGCGCCTACGCCACCAACGTCGAGCACAAGATGGGCCTGAAGGTCTCCAACACCTGCGAGATGACCTTCGGCGCCAACCAGCCCGCCAAGGGCTGGCTGCTGGGCGAGAAGCACGACGGCATCCGCCAGATGTTCAAGATCATCGAGTTCGCCCGGATGATGGTCGGCACCAAGGCCATCGCCACCCTGTCCACCGGCTACCTCAACGCGCTGGAGTACGCCAAGGAGCGGGTGCAGGGCGCCGACCTGGCGCAGTTCACCGACAAGACCGCGCCGCGCGTCACCATCACCCACCACCCGGACGTACGCCGCGCCCTGCTGACGCAGAAGGCGTACGCCGAGGGCATGCGCTCCCTCGTGCTGTACACCGCCGCGGTGCAGGACGAGATCCTGCTCAAGGAGCACAACGGCGAGGACGCGGACGCCGCGCGCCGCCTCAACGACCTGCTGCTGCCGATCGTGAAGGGCTACGGCTCCGAGAAGTCCTACGAGCAGCTGGCGCAGTCCCTGCAGACCCTGGGCGGCTCCGGCTATCTGCAGGAGTACCCGATCGAGCAGTACATCCGGGACGCCAAGATCGACACCCTCTACGAGGGCACCACCGCCATCCAGGGCCAGGACTTCTTCTTCCGCAAGGTCGTCCGCGACCAGGGCCAGGCGCTCACCGCGCTCTCCGAGGAGATCAAGAAGTTCCTCGCCGAGGCCCAGGGCGGCGAGGAGCTGGCCGGCTCCCGCGACCACCTCGCCAAGGCCGCCGTCGAGCTGGAGGCCATCGTCGGCACCATGCTCACCGACCTGGCCGCCACCGAGAAGGACGTCAACTCCATCTACAAGGTGGGCCTCAACACCACCCGCTTCCTGATGGCCGCGGGCGATGTCGTCATCGGCTACCTGCTGCTGCGCGGCGCCGCCGTGGCCGCCGAGAAGCTGGCGGGCGCCGCCGCCAAGGACGTCCCCTTCTACCAGGGCAAGATCGCCGCGGCGAAGTTCTTCGCCGCGAACGTGCTGCCGCAGGTCGCCGTCCAGCGCGAACTGGCCGACGCCGTGGACCTCTCGGTCATGGAGCTCGACGAGAACGCGTTCTAGATTCACGCGGCAAGCACGGAGCAGTTCCCCGCGCCCCGCAAGGGGTGCGGGGAACTGCGCGGCCAACCGACAACGCAGCCGCAGACTGCGACGGCGGGGCAGGGGCAGCCCCTCACCAGGCGAGGCCCCACCAGGCGCACCGTAAAGTGGGGTCATGAGCTCTGCCACGCCGTTCGACCGCGGTCACACCGACGGTCTGCTGTCCTTCCTCGCCACCAGCCCCTCCCCGTACCACGCGGTGGCGAACGCGGCCGCGCGGCTGGAGAAGGCCGGTTTCCGCCAGCTCCTGGAGACCGAGGCCTGGGACGCGGCGCCCGGCGGCAGGTACGTACTGCGCGGCGGCGCGCTCATCGCGTGGTACGTACCCGAGAACGCCACCCCCGGCACCCCCTTCCGCATCATCGGGGCCCACACCGACTCGCCCAACCTGCGCGTCAAGCCCGTCCCCGACACCGGCGCACACGGCTGGCGGCAGGTGGCCGTCGAGATCTACGGCGGCGCCCTCCTCAACACCTGGCTCGACCGCGACCTCGGTCTCAGCGGCAGGCTGACGCTCCGCGACCGCTCCACCCATCTGGTGAACGTGGACCGCGCCGTGCTGCGCGTACCGCAGCTGGCCATCCACCTCGACCGGCAGGTCAACGACGGACTCAAGCTGAACCGGCAGCGCCATATGACGCCGGTGTGGGGGCTCGGCCAGCCGCGGGAGGGCGATCTGCTGCGCTTCCTCGCCGAGGAGAACGGGCTGCCGGCCGATGAGATCACCGGCTGGGACCTGATGGCGCACAGCGTCGAGCCCCCGGCCTATCTGGGGCGCGACCGCGAACTCGTCGCCGGTCCCCGGATGGACAATCTGCTGTCGGTGCACGCGGGTGTCGCGGCGCTCACCGCCGTCGCGGCGCGCGGAGCCGACGCTGAGCTCGGCACGATCCCGGTGCTGGCCGCCTTCGACCACGAGGAGAACGGCAGCCAGTCCGACACCGGCGCCGAGGGCCCGCTGCTGGGCTCGGTGCTGGAGCGCTCGGTCTACGCACGGGGCGGCTCCTACGACGAGCGCGCCCGCGCCTGGGCGGGCACCGTCTGCCTGTCCTCCGACACCGGCCACGCCGTGCACCCCAACTACCCCGAACGGCACGAGCCGGGCCACCACCCGCTGCCCAACGGCGGCCCGATCCTCAAGGTCAACGTCAACCAGCGGTACTCCACCGACGGCAGCGGGCGCGCGCTCTTCGCCGCGGCCTGCGAACGCGCGGGGGTGCCCTGGCAGAGCTTCGTCTCCAACAACGACGTGCCCTGCGGCACCACCATCGGCCCCATCACCGCGGCCCGGCACGGGATCACGACCGTCGACATCGGCGTGGCGATCCTCTCGATGCACTCCGCGCGGGAGTTGTGCGGCGCCGAGGACCCCTATCTGCTGGCCAACTGCCTCACCGCGTTCCTGGACGGGTGACGAACGGGCCCCGGCTGCCCACTGATTGCCTCCCGGTGTGCCGGGTACCCGCGCTCGGTAAGCGAATGGGCTCGTCCCACGGAGCCGTTCGGCTCAATCGAGCTTGGAGGCAACACTCATGGGCATCGTCATCTGCATTGGCATGATGGCCGTGGGGGCAATCCTGGCGCTGGCAGTCAACCTCGACATCAGCGGGATCAACATCGACCTGATGGGCATCATCCTGCTGATCGTCGGCACGATCGGGCTGTGCACCTACATCAGTATCCTCAAGCGCCGCCGCGTCGAGCCCCCGTCCCCCGGTGCGCCGGTCGTCGAGGAGTACAACAGGCACCACCTGGAGTGAGCCGGGACCTCCGCCGCTCCGGGGGCCTCGGCCGTCAGCCCTCGGCCCCCTCGTCCAACCCCGCCAGCACCAGCGGCAGCCGGTCGGCACCCTGTGCGCTCAGCCGCACCGGCACTCCCCAGTCCTGCTGGTGCATATGGCAGGCGGGGAACTCCCCCTCCTCGTCGCAGGAGGCGGCCATCGCCGAGACGTGCAGCACGCCCTCGGTACCCTCTTCGCCGCTCAGCCGGACCTCCCGGTGCAGGTCGGTGCCCGTCCCCTCGCCGGCCGAGAGCAGGCCGGGCGGGGTCGAGCTGACGACCAGCCGGGTGGCGGGGCCGTAGCGGGTGTCGAGCTTCTGCCCGGCCGGCGGCTGGAAGACCACGTCGAGCCGCACCGTCCCCGGTGCCACCTCGGTGGCGGCGCGCTGCGTACGGTGCGCCACGGCCTCGACCCGTACGGCGTCCTCGGGCAGCCGCAGCCTGGTCAGCCGGTGCCGCGCCGACTCGACGACGACGATCTCAGGCGCACCGTCCGCCTCCCCCGAGCCGTCGGGTGCCGGCACGGCGCCCGACGGCTCGCGCAGGTCGGTGGCCAGCGTGCTCACCTCACCCACCGCGCCGGTGGCCGGGACGTAGCGGCGCAGCGCGTGGTTGTAGGTGTCACAGACGGCGACCGAGCCGTCGGGCAGCGCGGTGACACCCAGCGGGTGCTGGAACAGGGCCTGGTCGGCCGGGCCGTCGCGGTGGCCGAAGTCGAAGAGCCCGGTGCCCACTGCGGTCCGGATCGCGAAGGAGTCCCCCTCGCGCTCGACCCACCGCAGCGCGCTGGTCTCGGAGTCGGCGACCCACAGCCGGCTGCCGTCCGTCGCGGCGGCCAGCCCGGACGGCTGGGCGAACCACGCCTCGGCGGCGGGCCCGTCCACCAGCCCCTCGTTCGTCGTCCCCGCGGCGGCGGCCACGGTCCCGTCGGCCGGGTCGTACGTCCACAGCTGGTGCACCCCGGCCATCGCGATCCACACGCGCTCGGCGAACCACGCCACATCCCACGGCGAGGAGAGCGCCACCTCCCGCGCGGGACCCTCCGTAGGGGCGCCCTGCCACCACTGTGCGCCGGTTCCCGCAACCGTCACCACCGCGCCGGTGGCCGGATCGAGGCGGCGCAGCGCGTGGTTGACGGTGTCGGCGACCAGCACCGCACCGTCCGGCAGCAGCGCCAGCCCCTGCGGCTCGTTGAACCGCGCCGCCTCCGCGGCACCGTCCACCAGTCCCCGCTCACCGGCGCCGATACGCCGCAGCACGGTCTCCCCGTCCGCCGCCAGCTCCACCAGCTGGTGCCGCGTGGTGTCGGAGACGAGGAAGCTGCCCTGCGGCAGGGCCAGCACCTTGCCGGGGAAGCGCAGATCGGTGGCGACGGGCTCCGGCGGGCTGTACGGGCCCTCCCCCCGCCGCAGCGTCCCCTTGGCCTCGTGCTCCGCCTCCAGCTCGGTGACCAGCTTCTCGATCGCGTGCACATGCCCCTCACCGGCGTGCTGGGCGACGACGTACCCCTCCGGGTCGATCACCACCAGCGTCGGCCAGGCCCGCACCGCGTACTGCTTCCACGTCGCCAGCTCGGGGTCGTCCAGCACCGGGTGCGCCACCTCGTACCGCTCCACGGCGTCCACCACGGCTGCGTGCTCGGCCTCGTGCACGAACTTGGGCGAGTGCACCCCGACGACGACCACCGTGTCCTTGTGCCGCTCCTCCATCTCCCGCAGCTCATCGATGACGTGCAGGCAGTTGATGCAGCAGAAGGTCCAGAAATCGAGCACCACGACACGGCCCCGCAGATCGGCCAGTGCCAGGTCCTTCCCTCCCGTGTTCAACCAGCCACCCCGACCCACCAGCTCAGGCGCACGGACGCGAGCACGGCGCGGCGTGGCGGAAGGGGCGGATGCGGCGGCAGGGGCAGCGGGGTCACTCATACCTCAAGCGTGCCACTACCCGCCGGCCGCGGGGCGCCCAGGTCCGGCGCCGGACCGGGGTCTCCGAGCACCCGGTCCCCGGGGCTCAGAGCACCCGGTCCTTGAGGACGGGGAAGGACTCGCGGACCTTGTCGACCTGGGAGAGGTCGAGGTCGGCGGTCACCACCGCCTCCTCGGTACCGGTGGACTCCGCCAGGACCTCGCCCCAGGGGTCGATGACGGCACTGCGGCCGGCCTGGGCGACGCCCGCGTGGCTGCCGGCCGTCCCGCAGGCCAGGACGAAGCACTGGTTCTCCACGGCGCGGGTGCGGGCGAAGAGGGTCCAGTGGTCGGCCCGCTTGGCGGGCCAGCCCGCGGGCACGACCAGGACGCGGGCGCCGTGCGGTTCGGCGTCGATCAGGGCGCGGAAGAGTTCGGGGAAGCGCAGGTCGTAGCAGGTGGCCAGGCCGAGGGTGGCCTGCGGGTGCGGCACCGTGACGGGGTCGGTGCCCGCGGACATCATGGTGGCCTCACCGCGGTCGAAGCCGAAGCGGTGGATCTTGCGGTAGGTGGCGGCCAGTTCACCGGAGGGGGAGAAGACCAGCGAGGTGTTGTAGAGGGCGCCGCCCTCGGTGCCCTTCTCCACGATGGAGCCCGCGTGCAGCCATACGCCGGCGTCGCGGGCCGCCGCCGACATGGCGAGCGCCGTCGGCCCCGTGGCCGGATCCGCCTCCTCGGCCTCGGCGGCGAACCGCTCGTACGCGAAGGCGCCGACGGGCCACAACTCGGGCAGTACCACCAAGTCGGCACCGGATTGGGCGCGTACGAGGGAAGACACCCGATCCCGTCGGGAATCAACCGACTCGTCCGGGTCTACGTGAATCTGCAGAAGCGAAGCGCGCACCGTACCACCGTCCATGCGATCGAGGGGGGCGATTGGGCCTAGCATCGTCCCAAAAGCACTGCCGGGGTGCCCGGGCGCAGCGTAACTTGAGAGCACCCAGCATCAGCACCCTGCCCTGTCCAGCCCGCGAACGAACCGCAACGCCGAGGGGTCCCGTGACCGACCACCCAAGCCTTCAGCCCTACGTTGACGCCTGGACGCAGTCCATGGAAGCAATATCCGAGCTGGTCACTCCGCTTGTGGAAGGGGAGTGGAACGGGCGGACCGATTGCCCGGGGTGGTCGGTCCGCGATGTGGTCTCCCACATCATCGGGATCGAGTGCGAGCTGCTGGGGGACCCCCGGCCGATCCACTCGCTGCCGCGCGACATCTACCACGTCCGGGACGAGGTCAGCCGCCATATGGAAGTGCAGGTGGATGTGCGGCGGCACCACACCGGTCCGGAGATGACCAGCGAATTCGAGTACACGCTCATCCGCCGCTCGCGGCAGCTGCGGAACGAGAAGCGTGGCCCGGAGGCCGAGGTCAACAGCGTGCTGCCGTTCGGCCCCCGCAAACTGCCGCTGGAGCGCCAGCTGATGCTGCGCGCCTTCGACGTGTGGGTGCACGAGCAGGACCTGCGGCGCGCGCTCGACAAGCCGGGCAACCTCGACTCCCCCGGCGCCCACGTGGCGCGGGACGTGTTCCTCGCCGGGCTGCCGAAGGTCGTCGCCAAGGACGCCGGGGCGCCGCCGAACAGCGCGGTGGTCTTCGATGTGAGCGGCCCGGTGGAGTTCATGCGCACCGTCCGGGTCGACCAGTCCGGCAACGGCAGCGTGGACGGCAGTGTCTCGCTGGGCCCCGCCGCCACCCTCGCGATGGACTGGGAGATCTACTCCCGGCTCGCCGCGGGCCGCGTACGGGCGGAGGCTGTCGCTGAGCAGGTGAAGGTCGACGGGGACGCTGATCTGGCTGCCGCCGTTCTGAGGCACTTTTCGGTGACGCCGTAAGCCCGTTAGGGGCGCGGGGAACTGCGCGCGCAACTGCGAACGCGCCGTTGATCCGCAACGGCGGGACAGGGGCAGCCCCTTCCCGACTTCTGCCGACTGCGGGTCGGTTGTGGCTGATCGCGCAGTTCCCCGCGCCCCTGAGGGGCACCCCGCGGGTCACACAGGAACGTGGACGGCCTCAACGCGGCTGGCCACCACGCGTTCCCGCTCCCGGCGCACCGCGCGCCCGCGCAGCCGGGCGAACTGCACCAGGCCGAGGGCCTGGAGGACGAAGACGCCGGCGAAGGCGATCCGGAAGTTGTCCCCTGTCAGGTCGAGCAGTACACCGACAGCGAACAGCGTCGTCATGGACGCGGTGAAGCCGCCCATGTTGACGATGCCGGAGGCGGTGCCGTGCCGCTCGGGCGGGTTGGCGGGTCGGGAGAAGTCGAAGCCGATCATGGAGCCGGGCCCGCACGCGCCGAGCACGACACACAGCAGCACCAGCAGCCACATCGGCGCCTGACCCGGCCAGGCCAGGGTCGCCGCCCACGCCGCCGCGGTGGCGGCGACGGTGCCGAGCACCAGCGGGGTGCGGGCGGCGTGGTGGCGGGCGATGACCTGCCCGTACACCAGCCCGCAGCACATGTTGGAGACCACGACGAGCGTCAGCAGTTCGCCGGCCGTCCCCTTGTCCAGCCCCTGGGCCTGCACCAGGAAGGGCATGCCCCACAGCAGCAGGAAGACCATGCCCGGGAACTGGCAGGTGAAGTGCACCCACATACCGGCCCGGGTGCCCGGCTCCCGCCACGCCGCGGTGATCTGTCGCCGTACGAAGCCCGGGCCCGGCGCGCCGTCGCCGCCCTTGGGCACGGCCGGGGGCTCGAAGCCCTCCGGGTGATCGCGCAGGAAGAAGACCACCAGCAGCAGGACGACAAGGCCGCCCGCCGCGCTGCCCGCGAACGTCGCCGTCCAGCCGAACGCCTCCAGGACCCGCGCCAGCACCAGCGTGGTGACGAGGTTGCCGGACATCCCGATCAACGCGGCGACCTGCGCTATCACCGGCCCCCGGCGCGCGGGGAACCAGCGTGCGCCCAGCCGCAGCACGGCGATGAACGTCATCGCGTCGCCGCATCCCAGCAGCGCGCGGAAGGCCAGCGCCGTCCCGTACGAGGACGAGAGGGCGAAGCCGAACTGGCCTGCGGTGAACAGCAGGATGCCCAGCAGCAGGACACGGCGGGTCCCCCAGCGGTCCACCAGCAGGCCCACGGGTATCTGCATCCCCGCGTACACCAGCAACTGGAGGATCGAGAAGCTGGAGAGCGCGGAGGCGTTGATGTCGAAGCGGTGGGCCGCGTCGATGCCCGCCACCCCGAGGCTGGTTCGGAAGGTGATGGCGACGAAGTAGACCGCGACGCCGATGCCCCACACCCACATCGCACGAGGGCCGCCCGGCGGATCACCGGGCAGCCGGACGGCCGCTGACGGTGTCGTGCTCATCGCGGATCACCGTGCCGGTCGAGACCCCTGAGATCCTCGCCGCGCACCAGATGCCGTACGCGGCTCACATGCTGGTGCACCGCCTGCGCCGCCGCCTCGCTGTCACCCTCGCGCAGGGTGCGCAGGATGTCCGCGTGCTCGGTGATGTTCTTCGCGATCCGGTCCGGGTGCGCGTGCATCACGGCGACCCCCATCCGCAGTTGGCGGTCCCGGAGCTGGTCGTAGAGGCGGGTGAGGATCTGATTGCCGGTGGCCTCGACGATGGTGGCGTGGAAGCAGCGGTCGGCGGCCGAGACGGCGGCCAGGTCGCCTGCCTCAGCGTGAGCGATCTGCTCGGCCAGGGTCTCCTCCAGCCGGTCGACCAGCGCTTGGGAGACGGGGACCGCGCGGCGGACCGCGTGCTGCTCCACGAGCAGGCGGGTCTCCACGACGTCCTCGATCTCCTGCGCGGAGACCGGCAGCACCAGGGCACCCTTCTTCGGGTACAGCCGGATGAGGCCCTCCACTTCGAGACGGAGCAGCCCTTCGCGCACCGGGGTGCGGGAGACTCCGACAGCCTCGGCGAGCTCGCCCTCGGTCAGCAGCAGGCCCCCTTCGTAGCGCCGTTCCAGTACGGCCTGCTTGACGTGGGCGTACACCCGCTCGGCGGCGGGCTGCCGCCGCGCGTCCTTGGAACCTTGTGCGGTGACGGGCGTGGGGGAAGCCATGCGCACACCATAGATACAACAGGGATACGCATGGGGCGGCTTCCGCCATGTGGACGGGGACGCAAACAGCACAGGGCTCCGCCCCTGGGACCGGACGGGTCCCAGGGGCGGAGCCCACGAAGGTGCGGGGGATCAGCCCCAGGTCATCAGCCTCTTGGGGCGCTCAAGGACGGCCGCGATGTCGGCCAGGACCTTGGAGCCCAGCTCACCGTCGACCAGGCGGTGGTCGAAGGAGAGCGCCAGCGTGGTGACATGGCGCGGCTTGACCTTGCCCTTGTGCACCCACGGCTGCTCACGGATCTGACCGAAGGCCAGGATCGCGGACTCGCCGCGGTTGAGGATCGGTGTCCCCGTGTCCACCCCGAAGACCCCGACATTGGTGATCGTCACCGTGCCCCCGCTCATCGCGGCGGGGCTCGTCCGGCCCTCCCGCGCGGTGGTCACCAGCTCGCCGAGAGCGGACGCCAGTTCGGGCAGGGTCTTGTCCTGAGCGTCCTTGACGTTGGGGACGATCAGCCCACGCGGCGTGGCCGCCGCGATACCGAGATTGACGTAGTGCTTGCGGACGATCTCCTGGCGCTCCTCGTCCCAGGAGGCGTTGACCTCCGGGTTGCGGCGGATCGCCAGCAGGAACGCCTTGGCGACGAACAGCAGCGGGTTGACCCGCACCCCCGCCATGTCCGGGTCCTGCTTGAGCTCGGAGACGAGCTTCATCGTCCGGGTGACGTCCACGGTCACGAACTCGGTGACGTGCGGCGCCGTGAACGCGCTGTCCACCATCGCCTGCGCCGTGGCCTTCCGTACGCCCTTGACGGGGATACGGGTCTCCCGGGCACCGGCAGCGGCCGGCTCGGCCGCCGCTGCGGCCGCCGGGGCAGCCGTCGGCTCCGGTGCGGTGGGGGCGGGGCCGGTCTCCGGGGGAGCGGCGGCCGCGTGCACGTCGTCCCGGGTGATGATGCCGTCCGGGCCGGTCGGGGTGACGGCGGTCAGATCGACGCCCAGGTCCTTGGCCAGCTTGCGCACCGGGGGCTTGGCCAGCGGACGCGCCGCGCCGTGCCCGTTGCTGCCCGGCTCCACGGCGGGAGCCGGAGCGGCGGGGGCCGGAGCGGCGGGGGCCGGAGCGGCAGAGGCCGAGGGGGCCTCCGGGCCGGAGGCCGGGGGAGCCCCGGCTCCGGGCACCGGCTTGCGGGGGCGCCGCTTGGTGGAGCTGGTCCCGACGCCGTAGCCGACCAGCACGGGCTGCCGCCCCTCCGGCTCGGCCTCCGCCTCGGCCCCTGTGGCGGCGGCACCCGTGGCGGCGGTCTCCGTGGCGGCGGTCTCCGTGGATGCGGCTGCCGCCTCCTCGGCGACCTGAGCAGCCGCGCCGGCTCCGGTCTCCATCGCGGGCTGGGCAGCCGAGGCGTCACCCGCGCCGGTGCCGGTGGCCGGGCCGCCGGTGTCCACCGTGATGATCGGGGTGCCGACGTCGACCGTCGTGCCCTCCTCGAACCGCAGCTCGTGCACGAGCCCGTTGAAGGGGATGGGCAGTTCGACCGCGGCCTTGGCCGTCTCCACCTCGCAGACGACCTGCCCGTCGGTGACGGTGTCACCGGGCCGGACGTACCACTTGAGGATCTCGGCCTCCGTCAGCCCTTCGCCCACGTCGGGCATCTTGAACTCACGGACACCGGCGGCCGTCTGCCCGGTCTGTGCGCTGTTTGTCATCGTCACGGCTCTCCTCAGTACGCCAGCGCGCGGTCGACGGCATCGAGCACCCGGTCCAGGTTCGGCAGGTACTCGTCCTCCAGCCGGGCCGGTGGGTACGGCGCGTGGAAACCGCCGACGCGCAGCACCGGTGCTTCAAGATGGTAGAAGCACCGCTCGGTGATGCGGGCCGCGATCTCCGCTCCGGTGCCGAGGAAGACCGGGGCCTCGTGGACGAGCACCAGGCGGCGGGTCTTCTCCACGGAGCGCTGCAGGGTGTCGAAGTCGATGGGGGACATCGAGCGCAGGTCCACGACCTCCAGCGAGTTGCCCTCCTCCTCGGCGGCTGCCGCCGCCTCCAGGCAGACCTTCACCATCGGGCCGTACGCGGCGAGCGTCGCCGCCGAGCCCTGGCGGGCGACCTTGGCGGAGTGCAGCGGGGCCGGGATGGCGGAAGGGTCGACCTCGCCCTTGTCCCAGTAGCGCCGCTTCGGCTCGAAGAAGATCACCGGGTCGTCGCTCTCGATGGCCTGCTGCATCATCCAGTAGGCGTCGGCCGCGTTCGAGGGAGAGACGCACTTGAGCCCGGCGACGTGCGCGAACAACGTCTCCGGCGACTCGCTGTGGTGTTCGACGGCGCCGATGCCGCCGCCGTAGGGGATCCGGATGACGACCGGCAGCTTGATCTTGCCCAGCGCCCGCGCATGCATCTTGGCGAGCTGGGTGACGATCTGGTCGTAGGCGGGAAAGACGAAGCCGTCGAACTGGATCTCGACGACGGGGCGGTAGCCGCGCAGCGCGAGCCCGATCGCCGTGCCCACGATGCCCGACTCGGCGAGCGGGGTGTCGATGACGCGGTCCTCACCGAAGTCCTTCTGCAGACCATCGGTGACCCGGAAGACGCCGCCGAGCTTGCCGACGTCCTCGCCCATGATCAGGACCTTGGGGTCGTTCTCCATCGCCGTACGCAGCGAGGCGTTGATCGCCTTGGCGACGGGAAGCTTCTGAACGGCCGCAACGGGGGCCGTACCGGTGGCGGCCATCAGCGGCCCTCCTCACGAGAGTCCGAGTCGGCGAACGAGGCGAGATACGTGGCGAACTGGGCACGCTCCTCGTCGACCAGCGCATGTCCGTCCGCGTAGACGTTCTCGAAGATCGCCATGGTGTCGGGATCGGGCATCGTACGGATCGCCTCGCGCACGTGCTGCCCCATCGCCTCGCTCTCCTCGTCGATACGGGCGAAGAAGGCGTCGTCGGCCAGGCCCGCGTTCTCCAGGTGGACGCGGAGCCGCTGGATCGGGTCCTTGGCCTCCCACGCGACGCGCTCCTCGTCGGCGCGGTAGCGCGTGGGGTCGTCGGAGGTGGTGTGGGCGCCCATCCGGTAGGTGAACGCCTCGATCAGCATGGGCCCCTCGCCCCCGCGGGCGCGCTCGACGGCGGCCTTGGTCACCGCGAGGCAGGCCAGCACGTCGTTGCCGTCCACCCGCACACCGGGGAAGCCGAAGCCCTGGGCGCGCTGGTAGATCGGCACCCGGGACTGGCGCTCGGTGGGCTCGGAGATCGCCCACTGGTTGTTCTGGCAGAAGAAGACGACCGGCGCGTTGTAGACGGCCGAGAACGTGAAGGCCTCGGCGACGTCGCCCTGGCTGGAGGCGCCGTCACCGAAGTAGGCGATGACCGCCGAGTCCGCGCCGTCCTTGGCCACGCCCATCGCGTACCCGGTCGCGTGCAGGACCTGGGAGCCGATGACGATCGTGTAGAGGTGGAAGTTGTTGCTGTTGGGATCCCAGCCGCCGTTGTTCACCCCGCGGAACATGCCCAACAGCATCGTCGGGTCCACGTCGCGGCACCAGGCGACGCCGTGCTCCCGGTAGGTGGGGAAGACGTAGTCGTCCGCGCGCAGCGCCCGGCCGGAGCCGATCTGCGCCGCCTCCTGGCCCAGCAGCGAGGCCCACAGGCCCAGCTCGCCCTGCCGCTGCAGCGCGGTGGCCTCCGCGTCGAAGCGGCGGGTCAGCACCATGTCGCGGTAGAGCCCCTGGATCTCCTCGGCGCTCAGGTCGACGTCGTACTCCGGATGGGTGACGCGCTCGCCCTCCGGCGTCAGCAGCTGCACCAGCTCCGGCTCGGTCCGTCCACCGCCGCTGCCGCCGACTCCGCTGCCGGTGCCGGTGCCGGTGGCAGTGCCGGTACGGGCCTTCGCGGGGGTCTTGGCCTTGGCACCGGTCTTGGCGCCTGCCTTGGCACCTGCCTTCGAGCCGGCTGCCTTCGACCCGGCCGTCTTCGTCCCGCTCTTCTCGGGGCTCTTGGCAGCGCTCTTCGCCGTCGCCTTGGCGGGGGTCTTCGGCGCGGCCTTCGCGGCGGTCTTGGCCGCGGGCCCGGCCGCGGTCTTCCGGGCGCTCTTGGCCGCGGCCTTGCGGGGCTTCCCCGCGGCCTTCGCCGTGCCGTCGGCGGCTGCGGCCGTGCCGTTCCTGGCAGCCGTGCCGCTGCCGGGGGCCTCACCGTTCTCGGCGGCCTTGCCGCTGCCGGTGGCGGCCTGGGTGGCGCGCTTTCCTCCGGTGCCGCTGCGGCGCGCGGCGCTCCGCGCGGCAGTGCTCTCCACGGTCACGTGTGCTCCTCCGTCTGTCCGGCCCCCGGGATTGCCGGTGACCTGGGGCTCCCCCACCCACTGGCGGGGGGAGGCTCGCCCGGTCCCGTGCGGCGCACGGGGTGGGAGCGTCGCGGTCGGCACCGGGTGGTGACTGCTGTCCCGGTCGCGGCCCGCTGTCCCGACCCCGGTCGGGACGCCCCAGCCATGGCTGGCATCTCCATAGACGCACGAGGCGGCCCTGACCTGCAACTTTGCTCGGATATCCAAGTAAGAGCGAGGAAATCCAAGCAGGTGCGCAAGAAGTCGGGACATCACTGGTCACGGCCTCGCGAGCCGCGGACATCCGCACGGTAACCCGGGGTGCGGGAGCCCGGGAAGAGTGAAGGGCGGATCAATATGTGAGACTGGACAGGTGCCCGAAAACGGACGAACCCGGGTGTACCTGGTCGACGATCACGAGGTCGTCCGCAGAGGCGTACGCGACATGCTCGCGGCCGACCCCGGCGTCGAGATCGCCGGCGAGGCCGCCACAGCGGCCGACGCGATCAGTGGAATCGCCGCCACCCGGCCCGACGTCGCCGTTTTGGACGTACGGCTTCCGGACGGCAGCGGCGTGGAGGTCTGCCGCGAGGTGCGCTCGCGCGACGAGACCGTCCGCTGTCTGATGCTCACCTCGTACGCGGACGACGAGGCGCTGCTGGCCTCCGTGGTGGCCGGCGCCTCCGGGTACGTGCTCAAGGGGCTCACCAGCGGCGAGCTGGTACGGGCCGTGCACGAGGTGGCGGACGGCGCCACACTGCTGGATCCGGCCGACACCCGGCGCGTCCTGGGCCGGCTGCGCGGCCCGGGAACCGGCGCCCGGCAGCAGGACGGGGGCGGTCGGCCGGACCAGGACGGCAGGCTGGGTGCCCTCACCGAGCAGGAGCGCCGGATCCTGGGGCTGATCGGCGAGGGGCTGACCAACCGGGCCATCGGTGAGCGGCTCCATCTCGCCGAGAAGACCGTCAAGAACTATGTCTCCGGGCTGCTGGCCAAGCTCGGCATGGAACGCCGCACCCAGGCCGCCGCCTACATCGCACGGGTCCGCGCCTCGGGCGACGATCCGCACTGAACCGGCCGGCACCAGGCGGCCCGGGCCCGCCGCCGGACGGGCAGGGGCCTGTCAGTCGCAGAACGCGGCGCGTACGGCCTCGTAGTTGCTGCTCCACCACACGACCAGCGCCGCCGCCGCGGGGAACTGCGGATCGGCCCGTACGTCGCTCAGCTGGTAGCGCCAGCGCAGCATCCAGAAGTCGTTCAGCCGCTCCCACCACACCCGGTGCACGGCGGCGGCCAACTCCTCACGGGAGGCACCCGCGCCACCCCGGTAGGCGCGCGCGAAGGCCCGCACCTTGCGCAGATCGAGCGTGCCGCCGGGACGGAGGAAGAAGATCGCCGCACCGCGCACCGCCTCCTCCGCCCGGGGATGAACCCCCAGCCGGTCCCAGTCCAGGATCGCCACCGGGCGCGGGCTGCGGCCCGCGGGCGCGTAGAGCAGATTGAGCGGGTGGAAGTCCCCGTGCACCCAGCCGGTGAACCGGGCCGGAGCCGCGCCCGGCCGCTCCCCCGCGTACCGGCGCAGCAGCTCGCGGCGCTCGGTGAGCCGGTGTTCCGCCAACTCGTCGAAGCTGTCCCGGTGCCGGCGGGTCCTGATCCGCTCCAGCAGCGCGCCGATCATGTCGTACGTCGCCGCCGGATCGGCGCTCTCATGGCTGGTGCGCTGCGCCTCGGGCAGGGCCCGGTCCAGCCGCACATGGACCCGCCCCAGCAGCGCGCCCAGCCCTCGCGACTGCCCCGCGGTCAGCTCGCTGCCGTGCCGGTGGGTGCCCTCGATCCACGGGTGCAGGGCGAAACAGCGGCCCTCGGCCACCGCGACGGTACGCCCCTCGGCCGCCGGCACCACCGGCACCACCGGTAGCCCCAGCGCGCCCAGCCGGGCGGTGGCACTGTGCTGGCGCTCGATCCGGCCGAGCGAGGCCGGGCCGTCGAGGTGGTGTTTGAGGAAGTAGCAGCCGCGGGTGGTCGTCAGGCGGTAGCCGCGGTTGAGCAGCCCGTGCGAGACCGAGGTGCACGAACGGGGCCGGCCGAGACCGTCGTACTGCCGCAACAGAGAGTGGAGCGTGCCCTCCGTGAGGGCGGGGGAAGACGGCTGCACGGCCGCATCGTAGAGCCACGCGAGGGCTCGGCGCCGCCTCGTCAACCCCTGTGGACAACGGGTCAACACGGAGCTGACCCACTGTCCCACTGCGTTGGCCTGACGCGCTGTCCAGGCCCGCTGTCCGGACCTGCCGGGCGGACCCGCCGTCCGGACCTGCCGGCCGGACCCGCTGTCCCGACCGACGCCGGCCACCGGTTCCACCGGCCGAGCCGCCGGAGGCGGACCGCTGCCTACTCCTCGGTGCCGCTGTTGGCGCCGCCGTCTTCCGATCCGGCGTTGCCGCCCTGGTTGCCGCCGCTGCCGCCTTCGGTGTCGCCGCCGGGCGGGGACTGGCTGTCGGTCGGCTTGTCGCCGCTGCCGCCGGGTCCGGAGCCGCCCTGGTTGCCGCCGCTGCCCGTCTGGCTGGGGTCACCGGTCTCGGACGGCTGGGTCTCGCTGGGCTGCGTCTGGCTCGGGAACGACTGGGACGGCTCGTCGCTCGGGGTCCAGTCCCCGTTGCCTTCCGTGGTGCCCGGCTGCTCCTCCTCGGTCTCCGTCGGGGTGGCCGACGGCTCCTTGGAGTCCTTGTGGCTCTTCGACTCGGACGTGCTCGGCCTCGTCCTGTCGGGCGTGTTGCCCTTGTCGTCGTTGGCGTTGAGGGCGAAGAAGATGCCGCCCGCTATGGCGATCACCGCCAGGAAGGCGACCAGCGCGTACCGGACGCCCTTGCCGCCACCGCCACCGCGACCGCCGCGCCGGGGACCGCCGTCGAAGCCACCGTCGTCGTCCCGGGCGCCTCCGAGCAGCGGGGCGCCCATCTGGGAGGTGTCCGAGTGCGAGGGGTGCGGACGCGCGCCGGCGTTCGGTACGCCCATCGCCGGGGTGGAACCCCCGTGGTGCGCCGTCGGGCCGGTGTTCCACAGGCCGCCGGTGTGGCTGCCCTGCTCGTGCAGCATCTGCAGCGCGTACTGGGTGAGTCCGCGCATCTCCTCGGCCGTCTGGAACCGGTCGTCCGGATCCTTGGCCAGCGCCCGCATCACCAGGCCGTCCAGCTCCGGCGGCACGGCGTCCGAGATCTCGGACGGCAGCATCGGCTCGTCCTGGACGTGCTGGTAGACGACCGACAGCGGGGTCTCCCCGGTGAACGGGGGGCGCCGGGTCAGCAGCTCGTACAGCAGACAGCCGGTCGCATACAGGTCGGAGCGGGTGTCGACGGTCTTGCCGAGCGCCTGCTCGGGCGAGAGGTACTGCGGGGTGCCCATCACCATGCCGGTCTGCGTCATGGTGTTGGACGCGCCGTGCAGGGCGCGGGCGATACCGAAGTCCATCACCTTGACCGCGCCACCCTGCGTGATGATCACGTTGGCGGGCTTGATGTCGCGGTGCACGATGCCGTGCTGGTGGCTGTAGGCCAGCGCGTCCAGCACCCCGGAGACGATGATCAACGCCTGGTCCGGCGGCGGCGCGTCCGCGTTCAGCAGCAGATCACGGATGGTGCTGCCCTCGACCAGCTCCATCACGATGTACGGCGTGACGTTGCCGCCGATGAACTCCTCGCCGGAGTCGTAGACCGCGACGACGGAGTGGTGGTTCAAACCCGCGACGGACTGGGCCTCGCGCGTGAAGCGCGCCTTGGAGATGGGGTCCTCGGCGAGGTCGGAGCGCAGCAGCTTGACCGCGACCGTACGGCCGAGGCGCAGGTCCTCGGCGCCGAACACCTCGGCCATGCCACCGCGGCCGAGGCGGTGCGTCAGGCGGTACCTGCCGTCGCCGACCAGGCCGTTGTTGCCCCACAATTCCGGCGAATCGGGCAGGGAGCCGCCGCCCGTCGCGTCGGGGTCCGAAGGGCCCCCGGCGGCTTGCGTCTGTGCCATCAGTCCTCGCCGTCGATTCGAATCCGCGGCATGCGCGCGCGGTGGATACTCCCCCAAGGAGGCTACAGGCACGCGGGGGGTGGATTGGGTGGGACAAGTAGCGAAGCTACCGAAGCCAAGGCGTGGTCATCCAACAAGCTTCCGGCTCGAGGCTGCAAGTCGATCCCGGTAATCTCGCGCAGCCCCTGCACACACCCTGCGCACACCTGCTCGAAGACACCCTCTAGGCTCGTGGAACCGTCCCGGGCGACGCTCGCGAAGGGCGTATGCGCATTCGGTCACGGAACGGGCAACGAACTTGACGTGACCGAACCCCTGGGCAAACTTGGGCCAGTATCAGGGACAAGGATCACTCAACGTACCTGCACGGGGGCAGCGCCGCCGAGGGGGAAGCAGTCAGATGAGCGACGACGGCGCACAGGCGGCCGGCAACTACTTGGGCCGCATGGTCGGCGGGGGGCGTTTCCAGCTCCGTTCACTGCTCGGCGCCGGTGGGATGGCCTCCGTCTATCTCGCCTACGACTCCGTGCTGGACCGGCAGGTCGCGGTCAAGACGCTGCACACCGAACTCGGCCGGGAGCAGTCCTTCCGCGAGCGGTTCCGCCGCGAGGCACAGTCGGTCGCCAAGCTGACCCACACCAACATCGTCTCCGTCTTCGACTCCGGCGAGGACGAGATCGACGGCGCGCTGGTGCCCTACATCGTCATGGAGTACGTCGAGGGCAAGCCGCTGCGCACGGTCCTGGACGAGGACATCGCGCAGTACGGCGCGATGCCCGCCGAGAAGGCGCTGAAGATCACCGGCGATGTGCTGGCGGCCCTCGAGGTCAGCCATGAGATGGGCCTCGTGCACCGGGACATCAAGCCCGGGAACGTGATGCTCACCAAGCGCGGCGTGGTCAAGGTCATGGACTTCGGCATCGCCCGCGCCATGCAGTCCGGTGTGACATCCATGACACAGACCGGCATGGTCGTCGGCACCCCGCAGTACCTCTCCCCGGAACAGGCCCTCGGCCGCGGGGTGGACGCCCGCTCCGACCTCTACTCGGTCGGCATCATGCTCTTCGAGCTGCTCACCGGGCGGCTGCCGTTCGACGCCGACTCGCCGCTGGCCATCGCCTACGCGCACGTCCAGGAGGAGCCGCCCACGCCCTCCTCCATCAACCAGTCCATCCCCCCGGCCGTGGACGCGCTGGTCGCCCGCACCCTGAAGAAGAACCCCAACGAGCGCTTCCCGTCCGCCGAGTCGATGCACGACGAGTGCAACCGCATCGGCGGCTCCGGGGTCGCCTCCGGGGCCTCGCCCATCATCATCAGCGGCGGCCCGCCCGCCAACAGCGGCGCGGGCGTGGGGCAGGCCGTCTTCCCGCCGGTCGAAGCGGGCTCCCAGCCGCAGCACGGCGGGGTGCAGACCCCCTACCAGCCGCAGGGACAGCCGGGGCCGTACAACAGCGGGGGGTTCGGGCCCTCCACCCCACCGCCGCCCACCCAGGCCTCCCCGGCACCCGCCCCCACCCCCGGTTACGGCTACCCGCAGTCGTCGTACGACGGCGGGGCCTCCACCCCGCCGCCCTACACGATCGGGGCCCCCGGCTCGGGTCCGGGCGGCGGCAACGGCGGCTCGGGCAAGAAGCCCTCGACCGGCGCCATGGTCGGTTACGGGCTGGCCGGCGTCGCGGTCATCGTCGCCCTGGTGTTCGTGATCATCGGGCTCACCAGCAGCGGGGACGACCCCGATCCCAAGCCCACAGCCAAGCCCAAGCCCACCCCGACCGTGGACGCCGGCGACGACGGAGGGGACAGCGGGGACGACGGCGGCTCGGACTCCGGGGGCTTCAAGGGCCCCGACAAGAGCCGCACCATCGACTCCACGAAGTGCACCGACGCCACCGAGTCCTACAGCGACAAGAGCAAGGTCATGGTCCCCGATCTGACGATCAAGGACCTCACCTCGGTGAAGGCCTGTCTGCGCGCCGCGGGGTGGAAGCTCGGCGAGGTGACCACGGAGGACGAGAACGTCTGGGGCAAGAACACCGTGCTGGAGCAGAGCCCCGACTCCCTCGACGACTTCGACCCCAAGAAGGACAAGATCGACCTGACCGTCTCCACCGGCCAGCCCGCCGACTGAGAACGGAGAGCGGCCCGTCGGTCCGTTCCTGTCGGCCGCGGTCCCGCCGGAGGGGCGAGCCCCGTCCCACGAAGAGCTGTCCGCCCCCGGGCCCCGCCCGGGGGCAGCATGCTGTTCAGTCCTGTGCCATCCGCCGCACCTCCACCACCCGGAACCGGCCCGAGACGAAGTCCCCGTCGCACAGCGTGCAGTTGGCCGCGGGATTGCCGCCCGAGCCGTGGAAATCGCTGAAGCCGGCCGTTTGATTGACGTAGACACCACCCGTCAGATTGAGCGAGAGCTGAGCGGGCTCGTCGAAGCACACCTCCTCCACCTGGCGCGCCACCTCCGCTGAGGTGGTATACGCGGAGACCGTCATGGCGCCCTGGGCCTGCAAGGTGTTGCGCAGCAGCTCCAGTGCGTCCTCCGTGGAGCCGACGGCCACCGCGAAGGAGACCGGACCGAAGCACTCGTTCAGATACGCCGCCTCGGCCTCCGGCTTGGTGGCGTCCAGCTTGACCAGGGCGGGGGTGCGGACCGTGGCGTCGGGGAACTCGGGGTTGGCCACCGCGCGGGAGGAGAGGGCCACCTCGCCCAGTGCGGGTGCCGCCTCCAGCCGCTCCCGCACCTGGTCGTTCACCAGGGCGCCCAGCAGCGCGTTGGCCCGTGCGTCGTCGCCGAGCAGCTTGTCGACCGCGCCGGCGAGGTCGGCCACCACCTCGTCGAAGGACTTGGGGCCGGACTCGGTGGTGATGCCGCCTGCCGGGAGCAGCAGATTCTGCGGCGTCGTGCACATCTGGCCGCTGTAGAGGGACAGGGAGAAGGCGAGGTTGGAGAGCATGCCCTGGTAGTCGTCGGTGGAGTCGATGACGACCGTGTTGACCCCGGCCTTCTCGGTGTGCACCCGCGCCTGGCGGGCGTTGGCCTCCAGCCACTCGCCGAAGGCGGAGCCCCCCGTGTAGTCGATCACGCGGATCTCCGGGCGGGTGGCCAGGTCCTTGGCGATGCCGTCGCCCTCCGCCTCGGCCGCCAGCGCCACCAGGTCGGCGTCGAAGCCGGCCTCCGCCAGCACCTCGCGGGCGATCCGGACCGTCAGGGCGAGCGGGAGCACCGCCCGTGGGTGCGGCTTGACCAGCACGGCGTTGCCGGTCGCGAGCGAGGCGAAGAAGCCGGGGAAGCCGTTCCAGGTGGGAAAGGTGTTGCAGCCGATCAGTAGAGCGATACCGCGTCCGACCGGGGTGAACTCCTTGGTGACCCGCAGGGGTTCGCGCTTGCCCTGGGGCTTCTCCCAGTCGGTGCGCTCCGGTGTGCGCACCTGCTCCGCGTACGCGTAGGCCACCGCTTCCATACCGCGGTCCTGCGCATGCGGGCCGCCCGCCTGGAAGGCCATCATGAAGGCCTGGCCGCTGGTGTGCATCACGGCCTGGGCGAACTCGTGGGTGCGGGCGCTGATCCGTGCCAGGATCTCCAGGCAGACCGCCGCGCGCCCCTCGGGTCCCGCCTTACGCCAGGCCGGCAGGCCCCCACGCATCACCGACAGCAACGCGTCGACGGAGCCCTCGTCCGCGCGCGGGTAGGAGATGCCCAGCTCGAATCCGTACGGCGACACCTCGGTGGCCACCCATTCGCCGGAGACGGGCTGGCCGGGCAGCTCGAACCGGCTGCCGCGCAGCGCGTCGAAGGCCGCCTTGCCCTCCTCGGCAGCCCCCTCGCCGTACGCCTTCGGGTGCTCGGGATGCGGGGTCCAGAACTCCCTGCTGCGGATCGCTTCCAGCGCGCGGTCCAGGGTGGGGCGGTGCTTGTCGATGAGCTGGGCAGTGGTCGTTCCGATGCCGGTGGTCACGCGGGACCAACTCCTCGCTGAGCTGGGACGGAATGCGGGTGGCGACGCCTTTGCCGCGGCCGCTCACCTGGTAGATACTGCTACCGAACGATCGGTCGGTGCAAGGGGGCCCGGAAGCCTGTGGACAACTTCGACCGCCGCCCGGCGGACCCCGCCGGCGACCCGGCTAGCATCGGCCGCATGCCCACGGTCAAGCGCGACACCTACACGCCCGACTCGCTGCTCTCCGTCGCCGTGCGGGTGTTCAACGAGCGGGGCTACGACGGCACCTCGATGGAGCATCTGTCGCAGGCCGCCGGGATCTCCAAGTCCTCGATCTACCACCATGTACGGGGCAAGGAGGAGCTGCTGCGCCGGGGGATAAGCCGGGCGCTGGACGGCCTGTTCGCCGTTCTGGAGGAGCCTCGGGCGCGCGAGGGGCGCGCGGTGGAGCGGCTGGAGCACGTGACACGTCGCACCGTCGAGGTCCTGATGTCCGAGCTGCCGTACGTGACGCTCCTGCTGCGGGTGCGCGGCAACACCGAGACCGAGATCTGGGCGATGTCCCGGCGCCGTGAGTTCGACCAGCGGGTGGCCGAGCTGGTCAAGCAGGCGGCGGCCGACGGCGATCTGCGCTCCGACGTGGACGCGCGGCTCGCGACCCGACTGCTGTTCGGCATGATCAACTCGATTGCCGAGTGGTACCGACCCGACCGTGCCCCGCTCAACGGCGCCTCCGGCGGCAACTCCGCCGCCTCGACCGGTTCCGCCACCAGCGCACAGGTAGCGGAGGCCGTCATCCGCACCGCCTTCGCCGGCCTGCGCACGCACTGACGCCTTCGGGCGGCAGGGGTCTCACCGGCTGCACGGCTGTTCGTGGCCGGGACACTCCGTGTCCTCGCGGTGCCGGGAGGTTACGGCGGCCCCGGCTCCAGGTCCGTCTCCTCGAACACCAGCAGCGTCCGGGTGCTCAGCACCTCCGGCATCGACTGGATACGGGTGAGGACGAGATCCCGCAGCGCCCTGTTGTCGGAGGTGTGCACCAGCAGCAGCACATCGAAATCTCCGCTGACCAGCGCCATATGGGCCGCGCCCGGCAGCTCCTGGAGCTTCTCGCGGACGCTGCGCCACGAGTCCTGGACGATCTTGAGGGTGATGTACGCCGAGGCGCCGTGGCCCGCGCGCTCCTGGTCGATGCGGGCGCTGAAGCCGCGAATCACCCCGTCGTCGATCAGCCGGTTGATGCGCGCGTAGGCATTGGCCCGGGAGACGTGCACACGTTCGGCGACGGAGCGGATGGAGGCCCGCCCGTCCGCGCGGAGCAACCGCAGGATGTCGCGGTCGATGGAGTCCAGCGGGCGAGCGGGGAACCGGTGCCCGGCCGCCTCCCCGGCGGGCTCCGGCCCGTTGGCCATCTGTTCACCCCGCACGGTTCCTCGCCTCCCCTGGATGGACACTCTGCGGACATCGAACGGTTTTGCGGACCAGTTGTCCACAGGCGGAGGCCACCCGTAGCCAAAATGTGCCGACGACCGAACAATCGGTAGGGGTGGCCGACTCGGTCACCGGCCCGGCCTGCCGGTGGTACGGCCATCGGCAGGCCGGTGCGCCAGGAGGCCGGTGTGTCAGGCGTACCCCGCCTGCCCGCGCCGCAGCCCACCCACGAGGAGGTGCTCGTCATGACGGTCCTTGAGCAGCCAGGTGCCTACGCCCCCGCCCCTCCCCCCTCGTGGCGCCCCCGTACGGACGCCGGGCCGCTGCTGCCCGACACCGAGCCGTACCGCGTCCTGGGGACCCGGGTGGCGGCCCGGCAGGACGATTCGGGTCCCGACGCGGAGCTGCTGCGCCGGCTGTACGCAGCCGTGGTGCGCGGGCGGCGGTTCAACGAGCAGGCCACCGCGCTGACCCGACAGGGCCGTCTGGCGGTCTATCCCTCGTCGCGGGGCCAGGAGGCGTGCCAGGTCGCCGCGGCGCTCGCGCTGCGCGAGCACGACTGGCTCTTCCCCAGCTACCGCGACACCCTGGCCGCCGTGGCACGCGGTCTGGACCCCGTGGAGGTGCTGTCCCTGCTGCGCGGCGACTGGCACCACGGCTACGACTCGCCCAGTACGCGGGTCGCGCCGCTGTGCACCCCGCTGGCCACCCAGCTGCCGCACGCGGTCGGGCTGGCCCACGCGGCCCGGCTCAAGGGAGACGAGGTGGCGGCGCTCGCGCTGGTCGGCGACGGCGGCACCAGCGAGGGCGACTTCCACGAGGCGCTCAACTTCGCCGCCGTCTGGCAGGCACCGGCCGTCTTCCTGGTGCAGAACAACGGCTTCGCGATCTCCGTACCGCTGGCCAAGCAGACCGCGGCGCCCTCCCTGGCGCACAAGGCGGTCGGTTACGGCATGCCGGGACGGCTGGTGGACGGCAACGACGCGGTGGCGGTGCACGAGGTGCTGTGCGAGGCGCTGGACCGCGCCCGCGCGGGAGGCGGCCCCACCCTGGTGGAGGCGGTCACCTACCGGCTGGAGGCGCACACGAACGCCGACGACGCGACCCGCTACCGCACCGATGACGAGGTCGAGGCGTGGCGGGCGCACGATCCGGTGACGCTGTTGGAGCACGAGCTGCGCGGCCGCGGGCTGCTGGACGAGGCGACCGTACGGGAAGCCGAGGAGGCGGCCGAGCAGCAGGCGGCGAAGCTGCGCGAGCGGATGCACCAGGACCCGTCCCTGGACCCGACCCAGCTGTTCGCGCACGTCTACGCGGAGCCGACACCGCAGCTGCGCGACCAGGCGGACCGGCTGCGTGCCGAGCTCGCAGCGGGGGAGGAGACCCGATGAGCACAGCCACACGGCAGCCCGCAGCGCAGGCGGTGGACCGCAAGCCCGCCACCATGGGGCAGGCGCTGGGCCGCGCCCTGCGGGACGCCATGGCCGACGATCCGGACGTGCACGTCTTCGGCGAGGACGTCGGCACCCTGGGGGGCGTCTTCCGGGTGACGGACGGGCTGGCCACGCAGTTCGGTCCCGACAGGTGCACCGACACACCGCTGGCGGAGGCCGGGATCCTGGGCACGGCGGTCGGGATGGCGATGTACGGGCTGCGGCCGGTCGTGGAGATGCAGTTCGACGCGTTCGCCTATCCCGGGTTCGAGCAACTGATCTCACACGTCGCGCGGATGCGCAACCGCACGCGCGGCCGGATGCCGATGCCGCTGACGGTACGCGTCCCCTACGGCGGCGGTATCGGCGGCGTGGAGCACCACAGCGACTCCTCCGAGGCCTACTACATGGCCACCCCCGGGCTGCACGTCGTCACCCCGGCCACCGTTGCCGACGCCTACGGGCTGCTGCGCGCCGCCATCGCCTCCGACGACCCGGTCGTCTTCCTGGAACCGAAGCGGCTCTACTGGTCGAAGGCCGACTGGAACCCTCAGGAGCCGGACGCGGTGCCCGGCATCGGCAAGGCCGTCGTACGCCGGCGCGGCAGCTCCGCGACGCTGATCACCTACGGTCCGTCCGTACCGGTCTGTCTGGAGGCCGCCGAGGCGGCGCGGGAGGACGGTGCGGAGGGCTGGGACCTGGAGGTGATCGACCTGCGCTCCCTGGTGCCGTTCGACGAGGAGACGGTCGCCGCCTCCGTACGGCGCACCGGGCGGGCCGTCGTGGTGCACGAGTCGCCCGGTTTCGCCGGCCCCGGCGGCGAGATCGCGGCCCGGATCACCGAGCGCTGCTTCCACCATCTGGAGGCGCCCGTGCTGCGCGTCGCCGGTTTCGACATCCCCTATCCGCCGCCGATGCTGGAGCAGCACCATCTGCCGGGAGTCGACCGGATCCTGGACGCCGTCGCCCGGCTCCAGTGGGAGAGCGGCTACACCGAGAGCCCGGGCTCGGCCGAGGGCCGGGGCGGGGGTGTCGTGTGATGGGCGAGGTGCGCGAGTTCGCCCTGCCGGACCTGGGCGAGGGACTGACGGAGGCGACGGTCGTCAGGTGGCTGGTCGCCGTCGGTGACACCGTCCGGGTCGACGAGCCGGTCGTCGAGGTGGAGACGGCCAAGGCGCTCGTGGAGGTCCCCTGCCCCTACGCGGGTGTGGTGACCTCGCACGCCGCCGAGGAGGGCGCCGAGGTCGCCGTGGGGGCGCCGCTGGTCACCGTCGCGGTGAGCGCGGCCGACGGGACGCCCGCCGATCGGGGCCCGGATGCCGCCGGGCGGGCCGCGGACGCCGCCGGGCGGGCCGAGCGGAGCGGTACGGGCCCCGCACCGGAGCCGGAGCACGTGGGCGGCTCGGGCAATGTGCTGGTCGGCTACGGAACGGCGCAGGCACCGGGGCGGCGCCCCCGGGTCACCCCCCGGCCACCCGGGGCGGGGGCAGGGGAGGAGCCCCGGTACGGCGCCGACCGGGGCGCCCCCGCCCCCGGGACGGGCCGAGCGGCCACCGGGCAGACCGTCCGGGGCGCGAACGGCAGCGCCGACGGCCCCGTCCCCGTGATCTCTCCCTTGGTGCGCCGACTGGCCCGCGAACACGGCCTGGAGTTGCGCGGGATCGCGGGCAGCGGGCCGGACGGGCTCATCCTGCGCGCCGACGTGGAGCGCGCCCTGCAGGCCGCACAGGAGAGCACCGCACCCGGCACACAGGAGAGCACCGCGCACGGTATGCGGGAGGGGGCCGGCACCACGCAAAGGCCCGCCGCCCGGCGCGAGGAGCGCCGTATCCCGCTGCGCGGGATGCGCGGTACGGCGGCCGAACGGCTCTCGCGCAGCCGCGCCGAGATCCCGGACGCCAGCTGCTGGGTCGACGCGGACGCCACCGAACTCCTGGCCGCGCGCCGGGAGATGAACGCCGCTCCGGCCCACGGGCGGCCCGCGACGCCCGTGTCGCTGCTCGCCCTGCTGGGCAGGGTGTGCACCGCGGCGCTGGCGCGCTTCCCGGAGCTGAACTCGACGGTGGACACCGAGACGCGCGAGATCGTGGTACTGCCCGAGGTGCATCTGGGGTTCGCCGCGCAGACCGACAGAGGGCTCGTCGTCCCCGTCGTCCGCGACGCGCACACGTTGAGCGCCGAGCAGCTCACCGCCGAGCTGGCCCGGCTCACCGAGGCGGCCCGTGCGGGCACCCTCACCCCGGCCGAGCTCACGGGCGGCACGTTCACCCTGAACAACTACGGCGTCTTCGGCGTGGACGGCTCGACCCCGATCATCAACCACCCTGAGGCCGCGATGCTCGGCGTCGGCCGCATCGCACGCAAGCCGTGGGTGGTCGACGACGAACTCGCCGTGCGCAGCGTCGTCCAGCTGTCCCTCACCTTCGACCACCGGGTGTGCGACGGGGGCGTCGCCGGCGGTTTCCTGCGCCATGTCGCGGACTGCGTGGAGCAACCGGCCAGACTGCTCCGTACGCTCTGAGGTGTGACGCAGGATCCAGAACCACCGCCGCCCGCCGCCGGGCCGCCCGACCGCCCGTACGCCGCGCTCGTTCTCGCCGGTGGCGGGGCGAGGCGGCTGGGAGGAGCGGACAAACCGGCCGTCACGGTCGGCGGCAGACCGCTGCTCGACCGCGTTCTGACGGCGTGTGCCGACGCGGCGGCCACGGTGGTGGTGGGCCCCCGCCGACCGACGTACCGCCCGGTGCTGTGGGCCCGCGAGGAGCCACCCGGCGGTGGTCCGCTCGCGGCTGTCCAGGCGGGGCTGGACGCGCTGGCGTCGAGCGCGCACCAGGGCGCAGCGCAGGCCGGTGCGGCGGCCGACAGCCCGGCCGTGGAACGGGACCCGGTACTCGTCGTCTCCGCGGATCTGCCCTTCCTGTCGCCGTCGACGGTGCGCACCCTGGTGGCCGTGCCGGACGGGTACGAAGGCACGATCGTGCACGACGGGCGCGATCAATCGCTGCTGGCCGCCTACCGTGTCGAACCGCTGCGCCGCGAACTCGCCCTGTTGCACATCGAGTACGGCACTGTTTCGAGTCTGCCGTTGCGCATGGTGCTGCAAGGGCTGATGCTGCACCGGGTGACCGCGCCCTCAGTCACCGCCGCCGCACTGGACTGCGACACCTGGGACGACATCGCCACAGCGAGGGCCCGCATCAGGGAGCATGAGACCGTGCTGGATGAATGGATCTCTGCGGTCAAGGCCGAACTCGGCGTCGAGCTCGACGTCGACACCTCAGGGCTGCTCGACCTCGCCCGGGACGCCGCACACGGTGTCGCCCGCCCCGCGGCGCCGCTCACCACCTTCCTGGTGGGTTACGCGGCGGCGCAGGCCGGCGGTTCGCCGCAGGACGTCGCGCGGGCCGCCGAGGCGGCGACCCGGCTCGCCCGGCGCTGGGCCGACGAGACGGAGGCCCCACCCGGCAACGGGACGGCGGACCCGCCCCGGAACACCCACGGCGTCGAGAACACCCACGGCGTCGAGAACACCCGCGGCTCCGAGAACACCGACCCGTCCGAGAACACCGACGACCGATGAGCGGCTCCGACGAACTCGATGAGGCCATCGCCCTCGCCAACAGCGGCCGGACCCGGCCCGAACCGCCCCCCGCACCGCGGCTGAAGCGCATCCGCCGTATCCAGTGGAGCGACAGCCCCGACAATGTCGGCACCCCTGAGGGCCCCGGAGACCCGGGCGGCCCCGGTGACGCGATGGACGGCACAGCGCAGGCGCAGCAGGACCACCCCTCCGACCGGGCGGCGGGCCCTGAAGGGCACGGCCGCCGCGGCGAAGGCGGACAGGCGGACGGCAGCGCACTGGGCGGCGGCGGCAGCGGCGGTCCCACTCCACCCGAGCACCCCGCCCAGGGCCGCGGCCGGTCCCCGTACGACCCGCGGCAGCACTCCGCACGGGTCCCGCCGCGGGCCTCACAGCAGGAGCCGCAGCGGGAGTCGCAGCAGCAGCCGGAAAACCGCACCCGCGGTGCGCACAGGCCGCCGCCCAGTTGGCCGGAGGCCGTCGCCCTGGCGTCCTCGGCCGCCACCGCGCTGCCCACCGAGACCGTTCCCCTCCGGCACGCGCTGGGGCGCACTCTGGCGGCGCCGCTGCGTGCCCTGACCGATCTGCCGCCGTTCGACACCTCCGCGATGGACGGCTGGGCGGTGTCCGGGCCGGGGCCGTGGGAGCCGGCCCGTCGGCCGGACGGCACCGAGCGCCCCGGCATCCTGGCGGGTGACCGAAGCGAGCCGCCGCAGCTGGCCGACGGGGAGGCGATCCGCATCGCGACCGGCGCCCGCATCCCGCCGGGCACCAGTGCCGTACTGCGCTCGGAGGCGGCCGAGCGGACCGGTGCCCGGGTACGCACCGCCACTCCCCCGCAGCCCGGCACCGACATCCGCCCGCGCGGTCAGGAGTGCCGTACGGGCGACGAACTGCTCTCCTCCGGGCTGACCGTCACACCCGCCGTGCTCGGGCTGGCGGCGGCGGCCGGCTACGACGAACTGTCCGCCGTGCCGCGCCCACGCGCCGAAGTGCTCGTCCTGGGGGACGAACTGCTGCACCGAGGCCTGCCGCACGACGGCCGCATCCGCGACGCGCTCGGACCGATGGTCGAGCCATGGCTGACGGCCCTGGGCGCCGAGGTGACCGTCACCCGGCTGCTGGGGGACGACGCGGAAGCACTCCACGAGGCGGTGGCCACCACGACGGCCGATGTGGTCGTCACCACGGGCGGTACCGCGGGCGGGCCCGTCGACCACCTCCAGTCGACACTGCGCGACCTGGATGCCCGACTGCTGGTGCACGGTGTTCGCGTCCGCCCGGGGCATCCGATGCTGCTGGCCGCACTGGGGCCCGTGGCAGCGCAGCAGAGCGCCGGAAAGCAGCCGCGGCGCAGGTATCTGGTCGGCCTGCCCGGCAACCCGCTGGCGGCGCTCTCCGGGCTCGTCACGCTGGCCGCGCCGCTGCTGCGCGCACTGGCGGGCCGCACCGGACCGGAGCCGCGGGAGGCCACGTTGGGTGCCGAGGTGTCCGGCCATCCGCACGACACCCGGCTGGTGCCCGTACGGTACGGGGGATCCGGCATCCGGGCGCGTATCCGGCCGCTGCGGTACGCGGGTCCCGCCATGCTGCGCGGGGTGGCCTCCTGCCACGCGCTGGCCGTTGTGCCACCCGGCGGCGGTGCGCCGGGCACGGACGTACCGGTGGTGGACCTGCCGTGGTGAAGCGCCCGAACAACCGACGCCCGGACGACCGACGCCGGGACGACCGGCGCCCGGACAACAGGCGCCCGGACAGCCATCGGCCGGGCAGCCCCGGAAGGCGCCGCTCCTGGGCGGGCCGCGCGGGGGAGCTGCAGGGTTCGGTGCTGCTGCCGCACGCCCACCTCAGCCCGCAACGGCAGGTCGCCCGTCGGCTGCTGGCCGCACTCGTCGTCCTGTGGGTGACGGTGCTGCTGGTCTATCTGGACCGGGACGGCTATGCGGACAACGCCGACAACGACGTGTCGTTCCTGGACTGCATCTACTACACCACCGTCACGCTCTCCACGACCGGCTACGGCGACATCACTCCGGCCTCCGACGGCGCGCGGCTGGTCAACGCTCTCGTCGTCACGCCGCTGCGCGTGCTGTTCCTGATCATCCTCATCGGCACCACGCTCGAAGCGCTGACGGACCGCACCCGTCAGCAGTGGCGCCTGAACCGCTGGAGGTCCGCGTTGCGCGACCACACTGTCGTCGTCGGATTCGGCACCAAGGGCCGCTCGGCCGTGCAGACGCTGCTGTCGACCGGATTGGGCCGCGCCCAGATCGTCGTCATCGACCCGCACGCGCAGGCCGTCAAGACGGCCACCGCGGAGGGGTTCGCCGGGGTCGAGGGCGACGGGACCCGCAGCGAGGTGCTGATACGCGCCGAGGTGCAGCGGGCCAAGCAGATCGTGATCGCGCCGCAGCGGGACGACACCTCGGTGCTGGTGACGCTGACGGCACGACAGCTCAACCCGCGCATCAACATCGTCGCTGCCGTGCGGGAGGAGGAGAACGCGCCGCTGCTGCGGCAGTCGGGCGCCGACCAGGTGATCACCAGCGCCAGTGCCGCGGGCCGGCTGCTGGGCCTGGCGATGCTCAGTCCGAACGCCAGCTCGGTGATAGAAGACCTCATCCAGCAGGGCACCGGACTCGATCTCAAAGAACGCCCCGTCACCAAGGCCGAGGCGGGGAACTCCCCGCGCGACTGCCCCGACCTGGTCGTCTCCGTCGTACGTGGTCACCGCATACTCGCCTTCGACGATCCCGAGGCCGCCACCCTGGAGCTCACCGACCGGCTGGTGGTCATCCACCGCGCCTCGCATCGGCGGCCCGAACCGGGCGAGGGGAGGGGCGAGTTGCGGTAGCGGACAGCCGCGCGCTTCTCACCCCTTCAGGTGACTGTGGTGCGCCTGGCGGGGCCGCGGCGGGGCCCAAACGTGACGATGACGCCATGGATCCGCCGCCCACCTGCCCCAACTGCCCCGAACGGCTCCTGTGGAAGGACACGCGCGAGACGGGGCCCGGCAAGGAGGACTCCTGGTTCTGGTTCTGCACGGGCTGCCACCAGGCGTACGTACCGACCCCGGACCAGAAGCTCCGTTTCACCTACGCGGCTTGACCGGCTGGGCCGGCTCGACCGGCTCGACCCGAGGTGCGGACGGTGCGGGTAGCGTCGACCGTATGCATGCGATCACCATTCCCGAACCCGGCGGCCCCGAGGCGCTGGTCTGGGCCGAGGTCCCGGACCCGGAGCCCGGGGAGGGCGAAGTCCTCGTCGATGTCGCGGCGAGCGCCGTCAACCGCGCCGACGTCCTGCAACGCCAGGGCTTCTACGACCCGCCGCCGGGCGCGAGCCCCTACCCCGGCCTGGAGTGTGCGGGCCGGATCTCGGCCGTCGGCCCCGGCGTGTCCGGCTGGTCGGTCGGGGACGCGGTCTGCGCGCTGCTGGGCGGTGGCGGCTACGCCGAGAAGGTCGTGGTGCCGTCCGGCCAGCTGCTGCCCGTGCCCGAGGGCGTGGACATCACGCACGCGGCCGGGCTTCCGGAGGTCACCTGCACGGTCTGGTCGAACGTCTTCATGGTGGCGCACCTGCGCCCCGGGGAGACCCTGCTGGTGCACGGCGGCTCCAGCGGTATCGGCACCATGGCCATCCAGCTCGCCAAGTCGGTGGGCGCCCGGGTCGCGGTGACGGCGGGCACGCCGCAGAAGCTCCAGCGGTGCGCCGAACTGGGCGCCGATGTACTGATCAACTACCGCGAGCAGGACTTCGTCGAGGAGCTGCGCGCGGCGACCGACGGGGCGGGCGCCGACGTGATCCTCGACAACATGGGCGCCAAGTATCTGGAGCGGAACGTCAAGGCTCTCGCGGTGAACGGCCGGCTGGCCGTCATCGGTATGCAGGGCGGCGCCAAGGGAGAGCTGAACCTGGGCGCGCTGCTGGCCAAGCGCGGGGCGGTGACGGCCACCTCGCTGCGGGCCCGGCCGCCGGCCGAGAAGGCGGCGATCGTGGCGGCCGTACGCGAACACGTATGGCCGCTGCTCTCGGACGGCCGGGTGCGCCCGGTGATCGACAGCACCGTGCCGATGCGCGAGGCGGCCCGCGCCCACCGCACGCTGGACGAGAGCACCCATATCGGCAAGATCCTGCTGACCACGGCGGGCTGAGGCCCGCGCCGCGGCTCCACCCGCCCCTCGTTCGCCTGTTCCGTTCCGGCGACGCGGGGGCGGGGACGGGGGCGCTCGCTCCGTCACTCGATCCTCCCGTCCGAAATGCCGACTTTAACCCTTTGTGTGACGCTGGTCTGGTCTGCGGACCATCCAGCTCGGAAGGGTCACGGTCGTGCGGCACACTCAGCGACGGAGCAGCACCCTCACCCTGTTGGCCTGCGCTTTTCTGGCTTTCCCCGCGCCTGTCGCCACCGCGGGGGACCATGCGGCACGCCAGCAGCCTCAGGACCCCCGGGAGACCCGGGAGGCCGAAGCGGTGCCCGAGCGCACCTGGGCACCCCTGCCCGGAGCACCCGAGCCGCCCCGATCGCCCGACCACCCGCAGCTCTCAGAACTCGCCGGGCGCTCCGGACTCGCCGAGTCCCCAGGGCTTCCGGGCAGCCCCGAGCCCCCCGAACTCCCCCAGCTCCCTGATCTCCCCGAGCCGCCCGAGCTCCCCGAGCCGCCCGAGCTCCCCCAGGCGGGGTCGCAGCCCCCGTTGTCCGCCCCCGGACGCTCCTTGAACCTCTCCAGCAGTTCGCTGCCCTTCCCCGACCGCCCCGGCTCCCGGGCACCCGGCGCCGGCCCCTGGCACAAGGCGCAGGTGAAGTGGGGCATGCGCCAGGAGGAAGAGGACAGCGAGAAGGCCGAAAGGGAGGCCCAGCAGGAGCAGCGCGACGAGCGGGAGGCCCTGGAGCGCGAGGAAGAGCAGCGGGAGCGGCAGCGCCGGGAAGAGCAGCGGCTGGAGCAGCAAGCGCGGCAGGAGCAGCGGGAACAGCAGGAGCGGCGGCAGAGTCAGGAGGAGCGGGAGCAGCAGGGGAAGCAGAAGCGCGCCGAGGAGCGGCAACGGCGCGAACGGCAGGAAGCCCGCGAGGCCCGCGAGGCCCGCCAAGCACGGGAAGCCCGCGAGGCCCGCGAAGCCCGCGAAGCCCGCGAAGCCCGCGAAGCACAGGAGCGCAGGCAGCAGCAGCAACGGGAGCGGGAACGCGAGCGCCGGTCGGCCCAGACGCAGCAGCGGGAGAAGGAGCGTCGCGAGCGCATCCACCACCCGAGCGAGCAGTCCGGCCTGCGGCCCCCCTCCTCCTTCGGGAACCCCGTGGCACCGCGCCCGTCCGGCCAGGCGATCGGTAAGCACGACCTGTACGCGTCCGACGAGACGGGACAGGGGGAGGGCGAGGGGCAGGGCGAACATGTCGCAGCGCAGCCGTCCGGACAGGTGCTGCCCGTACTGCCGCTCGGAACGGGGCTGACGCTCATGGGGCTGGGGCTCGCCTTCCTCGCCCTGCGGCTGCGTCGCCACTGAGGTCCGCCCTGCTCGGCGTCGGCTGTCGGCTGGATGCAAAATGGGGGCATGACACAGCCGAGCAACGAGAAGTCGCAGGAGAGCCCGCAGGTCCTGGTCGTGGGCCCGGACGGGATGGCTCTCGGGGGTACCGGCGCCAAGGGTGGCGACGGCGAGGGCGATGAGCAGGCTGAGGTCCCCGTGACGGAAATGGTGGAACAGCCGGCGAAGGTCATGCGGATCGGCAGCATGATCAAGCAGCTGCTCGAGGAAGTGAAGGCGGCGCCGCTCGACGAGGCCAGCAGGGCGCGGCTGAAGGAGATCCACACCAGCTCGATCAAGGAGCTGGAGGACGGGCTCGCACCCGAACTGATCGAGGAGCTGGAGCGGCTCTCCCTCCCCTTCACGGAGGAGTCCACCCCCACCGACGCCGAGCTGCGCATCGCGCAGGCCCAGTTGGTCGGCTGGCTGGAGGGGCTCTTCCACGGCATCCAGACCGCGCTGTTCGCCCAGCAGATGGCGGCTCGCGCCCAGTTGGAGCAGATGCGCAGGGCGCTGCCGCCCGGTGTGGTGCCGGACGAGGCCGGCCAGCCCAACGAGGCCCACCACCGCACGGGTGGCCCCTATCTGTAGGCAGCTGCCGCAGGGCCCGGCCGTCCGTCAGCTCGGCCGGGCCAACCAGTGGTACAGCGCCATCGCCACGCTGGTGGCCAGGTTGTAGCTGGAGACCTGGGGGCGCATCGGGAGGGCCACCAGGCGGTCGGCACGGGCACGCAGCTGGTCGGAGAGCCCGCGCCGCTCCGAGCCGAAGGCCAGCATCGCCCCGGCGGGCACCGTCACAGAGCGCAGATCGTCGCCCTCCGCGTCGAAGGCGAGTAGGGGACCGTCCGGCAGTTCGGGGACCGGGCGCCGCTCGACGTGTGTGGCGAAGTGCAGTCCGGCTCCAGCCCGTACCGCCGCCGGGTGCCAGGGGTCCACGTCACCGGTGGTGAGCACGCCGGCCGCGCCCGCACCGGCCGCCAGCCGGACGACGGCTCCCACGTTGCCGAGGTTGCGCGGGTTGTCCAAGACGACGAGCGGCGCCTCCCGGTCGGGCGCCGCCGGGGGAGCGCCGATGTCCCGTAGCGCGAGCGCCGCGACTCCTGTGGGGTGCGGACGCGGCACCAGGGCACCCAGCGTCGTCCCGGGCACCTCACGCAGCAGTCCGTCGAGCGTGCCGACCAGGTCGGGCGCCAGCTCAGCGGCCAGCGCGAGCGCGGCGCGGCGGTCGGTGGCGAGCGCGACCGGCACCCGGGCGCCGAACCGCAGCGCGTGTTTCAGCGCGTGGAAGCCGTCCAGCAGCACGCCCTCCGCCGCGTACCGCGCCCACTGGCCCTCCGCCGTCTCAGCCGTCACCCGGCCACCCTACGACCGCCAGGCGGGCCCGGGCGCGGGCACCTTCGGGGCCTCGGCGGGCTGCTCGGGCGCGGGCTCGGGCGGCCTGGGGCCGCCGCCGGGCATCAGGCGCCGCGCCCGGCCGCCGAGCGCGGTGGTGCGGCGGCCGAGCCACACCAGGAAGACCGTCGGAAGGAAGACCGCGTCGGCCGCGATCATCGCCAGCGAGAAGAACGGCAGCCCGAGCAGGACGGCGATGCTCAGATGCTCCAGGATCATGAAGGTCAGCAGCACGTTCTTCGCGCGCCGGTTGAGCAGGGTGAAGGGAAAGGCGACCTGGGTGGCGACGGTCCCGTAGGTGACCAGGAAGATCATCAGGCCGTTGCCCGCCAGCAGGTGGCTCAGCTCGGGCCAGGGCGTGAAGTAGTCCAGGTTCATCGGGTAGTAGACGGCTGTGCCGTCCTGCCAGCGCGTGCCCTGGATCTTGAACCAGCCCGCCGTCGAGTAGACCAGGCAGACCTCGATCATGATGACCAGCAGCACGCCGTTGTGCGCCAGGTTGGCGAGGATGTCGCACACGTCGCGCACCTCGCGCACCGCCGCACCGCCCCGTACGGCTGCCCGGTTCACGGCCCACCACAGTCCGTGCACGGCCCACATCGCCCAGTAGAAGAGCGCCCAGCCGAGGCTGAAGCCACCGGCGATGGTGCTGCCCAGCAGTACGGCCCCGAAGACCGCCCACAGGACCACGCCCCCAGTGCCGCCGACGGTGCGCACCGGGCCGCTGCCGCTGCCGTCGCCGCTGCCGGCCCCGTCGCCACTGCCGTGCCCGTCGGCGCGCTTGGTCCGGCGCGCGTCCAGGGACCACACCTGCGCGCAGCGGGTGAAGACGAGGTACATCGCCATCAGATGGATGATGTTGTCCCCGCCGTCGCCCATGAAGACGCTGCGGTTCTGCAGCGAGAGCACCCCGACCATGAACAGCACGGTGGCGGCCCGGGTGTGCCAGCCGACCAGCACCGCCGCGGCAGCCGCCACGGCGACGACGTAGACGAGCTGGAACCAGTTGTCGCTGCTGGACCACATCAGCACCGTGAAGGCGTCGTTGGTGTCGATCAGCTGCCGGGCCAGCCCCCAGGACCAGGGGCTGTCCGGACCGTAGAGCTCCTGCCGGTGCGGCCATTCGCGCAGCAGGAACAACAGCCACGCGGCGCCGAAACCGATCCGGACGATCGCCGTCTGGTACGGGCCGAGCGCCTGTGCGGTGACCCGGGACAGCCCACGCGAGACGCACCGCTCGATCCGCACCCGGGGGCCTTCGACTCCCATGTGCCGTCCCTCGTCCGTCACTTGCCGCCTCCCGGAAGGTCGGCGCTGGTGACCTGCCACCAGGGCTGCACGGCGTACCGGGGCTTCACATCGGCCCGCTCGTCACTCCACTCGGGCGGTGCGACCGGGGTGATGACGGAGCGCACCTGGATGCGTTCGACGCTGCCACCGTTGAGTTCGGGTCCGAAGCGCAGCATCACGATGCGCTTGACGTACTGCTCGGAGAGCCGACCGCGCAACCCGAAGGGCTTGCCCTTCTCGTCGTGGTTGTCGACGTAGAACTCCCAGGCGCGGCGCAGTTCGTTCTGCTGGGTGTGGCTGGGGGCCGGATTGCCGTGGATGGCCTCGCCGTCCATCGCGGTGAGGTTGACCCAGCCGGTGGTCTCGGTGTCGCCGTCGGGCTTGGCGACGGTCGCCCGGGCGTGCACGGCGACGTTCTGCTGGAGAGGGTTGGGGGCGAACAGCTTCCAGTTGCGCTCGAACTCCGGGTAGACGTAGGAGTCGACGAGCTCCCCGTGCCGCTTGCTGATCGTGTTTTCCGGGGCCGTCTGCAGAAAGACCATCGCCACGTGGAACGCGATTCCGACCGTGACGACGGCCACGGATATCGCAACGAAGATCCGCGCGGGCAGCGAGAGCGCGGCGATCCCGCGCATGCCTTCCCCCCCGGGCGCCTGGTGCGCCGCTGGCTCCATGCCCTACCCCTGCTCCCCATGTTCTCCATGCCCATGACCGGGCCGGTCCGCCTCAGAGACTCTCAGAGGGTACTGGGGCCCGGGCGCCTGGCCCCGTCGGCCGGTGGTATTCGCTCTTGACAGCCCCGGAACCCGCACTCATCCTTGAACCGAACGATCGGTCGGTCGGTTGATGCCGAGGGATCAGGGGGCTTCATGACACCGGTGACATCGCCGCCGCACGGGCACGCGGCGGCTGCGGGAGCGAACGGGGCGCCTGGCGCCGACGGGCTCGGCCCGGAGGCCGTGAGCGCCTTCCAGGCCGCCTTCGACACGGCCGTCGCCGCGGACGAACGCATCGAGCCCCGGGACTGGATGCCGGACGCCTACCGCTCCACCCTCGTCCGCCAGATCGCCCAGCACGCACACTCCGAGATCATCGGCATGCAGCCGGAGGCCAACTGGATAACCCGCGCCCCCTCGCTGCGCCGCAAGGCGATCCTGATGGCCAAGGTGCAGGACGAGGCAGGTCACGGCCTGTATCTCTACGGCGCGGCCGAAACGCTGGGCACCAGCCGCGAGGAGCTGCTCGACAAGCTGCACGCGGGCCGTCAGAAGTACTCCTCGATCTTCAACTACCCCACCCTGACCTGGGCGGACGTCGGGGCGATCGGCTGGCTGGTGGACGGCGCCGCCATCACCAACCAGGTGCCGCTGTGCCGCTGCTCCTACGGCCCCTATGCCCGCGCCATGGTCCGGATCTGCAAGGAGGAGTCCTTCCACCAGCGCCAGGGCTACGAACTGCTGCTGGCACTGGCCCGGGGCACCGAGGCACAGCGTGCGATGGCGCAGGACGCGGTGGACCGCTGGTGGTGGCCCTCGCTGATGATGTTCGGCCCCCCGGACGACGAGTCGGCACACAGCGCCCAATCCATGGCGTGGAAGATCAAACGCCACTCCAACGACGAGCTGCGCCAGCGCTTCGTGGACATCTGCGTGCCTCAGGCGGAGGCGCTGGGCCTCACCCTTCCCGACCCCGACCTGCGCTGGAACGAGGAGCGGGGCCACTGGGACTTCGGCGCCATCGACTGGCGGGAGTTCCGAGAGGTGCTCAAGGGCAACGGCCCCTGCAACGAGCAACGGCTGGAACAGCGCCGCAGGGCACACGAGAACGGCGCCTGGGTCCGCGAGGCGGCCGCGGCGCACGCCGCCAAACAGTCGGCTCGCGCGTCCCAGGACGGCGCGTCCGGGACAGCGAGGAGTGAGCCATGAGCACCGACTGGCCCTTGTGGGAGGTCTTCGTCCGCAGCAGGCGCGGCCTCTCGCACACCCACGCGGGAAGCCTGCACGCCCCGGACGCCCAGATGGCCCTCCGCAACGCGCGGGACCTGTTCACCCGCCGCAGCGAGGGCGTCTCCTTGTGGGTCGTCCCCTCCACCGAGATCACCGCCTCCTCGCCGGACGAGAAGGACCCCTTCTTCGAGCCCGCCGCCGACAAGGCCTATCGCCACCCGACGTTCTACGAGGTCCCGGAAGGGGTGCGCAACCTGTGACGTCCACAGCACCGCCGACCCCGGCCACCCTCCCGCTCGGTGACGACGCGCTGATCCTCTCCCACCGCCTCGGCGAGTGGGCGGGCCACGCCCCGGTCCTGGAGGAGGAGGTGGCGCTGGCCAATATCGCGCTGGATCTGCTGGGCCAGGCCCGCGCGCTCTACGCCGGGCTCGCGGACGTACTGGGCAGCGAGGACGAGATCGCCTTCCTGCGGGAGGAGCGTGCCTTTCGCAACTGCCAGTTGGTGGAGCAGCCCAACGGGGACTTCGCCCACACCATCGTGCGGCAGCTGTTCTTCTCCACCTACCAACAGCCGCTCTACGCCAGGCTGTCCCCGGTGCTGCCCCTCGCGGCCAAGGCGGTCCGTGAGACGGCCTACCACCGCGACCACGCCGAGCAGTGGACCCTGCGGTTGGGTGACGGCACCGAGGAGAGCCACGACCGTACGCAGCGTGCCGCCGACGCGCTGTGGCGGTACACGGGCGAGCTGTTCCAGCCGATCGAGGGCCTGGAGGTGGACTGGCAGGAGCTGGCCGAGGAGTGGAGCGCAGGCGTCCGCGACATCTTCGAGCGCGCCGGGCTCACCGTCCCCGAAGGGCCACGCGAGGGCGCCTGGTCCGCCGGGGCGGGCCGCCAGGGGCTGCACACCGAACCGTTCGGCCGACTGCTCGCCGAGATGCAGCATCTGCACCGCAGCCACCCGGGGGCGACATGGTGACCGCCTCCACCACCGCACGGGACAGCCATGCACGGGACGGCTCCGCACCGGACAGCTCCACGTCGGACGGCTCCGCGACGGAGGGCGCCGCCCGGGTGGCGTCCCTCGCCGAGCTGGCCGGTTCCGTCCTCGATCCGGAGCTGCCGGTGATCACCCTCGCCGAGCTGGGGGTGCTGCGCGGGGTGGCGGAGCCGGAGCCCGGGCACATGCTGGTCGAGCTGACCCCGACCTACACCGGCTGCCCCGCGATCGAGGCGATGGCGGCCGACATCGAGCGGGTGCTGCGCCAGGAGGCGGGCGCCGAGCAGGTCGAGGTCCGTACGGTCTTCTCCCCGCCCTGGTCGAGCGACGACATCAGCGAGGAGGGCCGCCGCAAGCTCGCGGAACACGGTGTCGCGCCACCGCGTGCCGGAGCCGCTGCGGCCGGTCCTGTGCTGGTCGGCCTCTCCCCTACGCGCCATACGGCCTCGTCGCCGCAACAGCCTCCCGCGCCGGGGCCGGAGCCGGTGCGCTGCCCGCACTGCGGGAGTGCGGAGACGGAGTTGCTCAGCCGGTTCTCCTCCACCGCCTGCAAGGCCCTGCGGCGCTGCACGACCTGCCGGGAGCCGTTCGACCACTTCAAGGAGGTCTGAGGGTGCCTGCCTTCCACCCGCTGCGCATCCGCTCGGTCGAGCGGCTGACCGACGACTCGGCCGCGCTCACCCTCGACGTCCCGCCCGAGCTGCGCGAGACCTTCGGCTACGCGCCCGGCCAGCACCTCACGCTGCGGCGGGTGGACGAACGCGGTCAAGAGGTCCGCCGGACCTACTCGCTGTGCGACCCGGCCCGGTCCCGCCCCGCGACGCTGCGGGTGGGGATCCGGCTGGTGGAGGGCGGCGAGTTCTCGACGTACGCGCTCAAGGAGCTGACCGAGGGCGGCACCGTCGAGGCGCTGCCGCCCATGGGCCGCTTCGTGCTGGAGCCCCGCCCGGGCCGGTTCGCCGCCGTGGTGGGCGGCAGCGGCATCACGCCCGTGCTGTCCATGGCCGGCACGCTGCTGGGCCGGGAGCCCGAGGCCCGCTTCTGCCTGATACGCAGCGACCGCACCACGGCCTCGACGATGTTCCTGGAGGAGGTCGCCGACCTCAAGGACCGCTGTCCCGACCGCTTCCACCTGGTGACGGCGCTCTCCCGCGAGGAGCAGCACGGCGGGCTGCCCTCCGGCCGGCTGGACGAGAAGCGGCTGACCGCGCTGCTGCCCGCTCTCCTGTCCGCGCCCGGGGTGCGGGAGATGGACGGCTGGTATCTGTGCGGCCCTCTGGGGCTGGTGGAGGGCGCGGCCAAGGCGCTGCGGATGCTGGGCGTGCCACGGGAGCGGGTCCATCAGGAGATCTTCCACGCGGACGCGGCCATCGCGGCGCAGCCGCAGCCGTCGGGTGCCCGAGCGGTGTCCGGTTCCGCCACGGTGAGCGCCACTTTGGGCGGGCGTGGCGGGAGTTGGCCCGTGCGGGAGGGGGAGACCCTGCTGGAGACGGTGCTGCGGAACAGGACCGACGCCCCGTACGCCTGCAAGGGCGGGGTGTGCGGCACCTGCCGGGCCCGGCTGCTGGGCGGGGAGGTCCATATGGACCGCAACTTCGCCTTGGAGCCGGAGGAGTTGGAGGCGGGGTACGTGTTGGCGTGCCAGTCGCACCCGCTCACCGAGAAGGTGGAGGTCGACTTCGACGCATGAGGGAGCTCCCGCAGCCCCCACAGCCCCCGCAGCCCCCGCAGCCCCCGCAGCCCGATGCTCGATCGCACCTGCCTCTGGCGAACTCCTCCCCACCGCCCTAATCTGACGGAACGTCAGTTCTCATTCCGTCCCACCACCCCCTTCCACTCAAGGGGCGACCCGGGGGAGAGCGCCATGGACTTCAGCTTCAGCGAAGAGCAGCAGGCGGCCCAGGAAGCCGCCGCAGCCGTCTTCTCGCAGGTGTCGCCCGACGCCGTACCGAGTCCGGCGCTGACCCGGGGAGCGGTCGCCGAGGACTTCGACCGGCCGCTGTGGCAGCGACTGGCGCGGGCCGACCTGCTCGGCCTCGCCGTGCCGCCCGAGCACGGTGGGCTGGGGCTCGACCCGGTGGCGCTGTGTCTGGTGCTGCGCGAGGCGGGCCGCGTACTGGCGCGCGTACCGCTGCTGGAGACCAGCGCGGCAGCCTTCGCCCTCGCCGCCCACGGCAGCGAGGAGTTGCGCTCCGCGCTGCTCGGGCGCATCGCGAGGGGCGAGTTGGCCGTCACCGTCGCCGGACAGGGCCGCACGGGCCACGAGCCGGCCGATCACGCCGTGACGGCCCACGCGGCGCCCGGCGGGACCGGCTGGGTCCTGGAGGGCGTACAGACCGCGGTGCCGTGGGCGGCGACGGCCGACCTCGCCGTCGTCCCGGCGCGTACGGCCGAGGGCCGCCCGCTGCTGGCCTGCGTGTCCCCCGCTGGGACCGCGGGCGTCTCCCTGGCCGAGCAGACGTCCACCAACGGTGAGCGCTACGCCGAGCTGCGGCTGGACGCGGTGCGCGTACCGCCGCACGAGGTCGTCGAAGCGCCGGAGGCACCGGGCCGGCTGCACCGGCTGCTGGCCACCGGCACCTGTGCGCTGGCACTGGGCCTCGGCAGCCGGGTCCTGGAGATGACCAGCGAGTACGTCAGCCGTCGCGAGCAGTTCGGGTTCCCGATCGCCACGTTCCAGGCGGTCGCCGTCCAGGCGGCCGACCGCTACATCGACCTCCGCGCGATGGAGGCCACTCTCTGGCAGGCGGCCTGGCGGCTGGAGCCGGCCGATGTGGCGGTCGCCAAGATGTGGGCGGCCGACGGGGTACGCAGGGTGGTGCAGACCGCGCAGCATCTGCACGGCGGCATGGGCGCGGACACCGAGTATCCGCTGCACCGCTTCCACGCCTGGGCCAAGCAGTGGGAGCTCTCCCATGGGTCGGCCGCCGCCCACGAGGAAGCCCTCGCGGACCTCCTCGCCACCGGTTGATTCCGCTGACGGGGCGCCCCTGTCCGCGGGCTGCGGGCTGCGGGCTGCGGGCTGCGGGCTGCGGGCTGCGGGCTGCGGGCTGCGGGAGCACTGTGGTTGCTCGCGCAGTTCCTCGCGCCCCTGACGGGGCGCGCCCGCCTCCCCAGCCTCCGGCCGGGAGGTGCCTCTGGGGGTACCCCTGCTCGAAGTGCTGTGGGGAGAAGGGCGGCTCCTAGCGCACGGATGCCTCGTCCGTGTCGCCCTCCAGGGGCCGTCCCGCGCTCTGCCAGGCGAGCATGCCGCCGTCGACGTTCACCGCGTCCACGCCCTGCTGGAGGAGGTAGGCAGCGACCTGGGCGGACCGGCCGCCGACCCGGCAGACGACGTACACCCGCTCGCCTTCGCCCAGCCGCTCGGTCAACTCGCCCTGTCGGGCGACGAACTCGCTCATCGGGATGTGCAGTGCGCCGGGGGCGCGCCCGGCGGCCCACTCGTCGTCCTCGCGTACGTCCAGCAGCAGCGCGTCGGCCGGTACGGAGGCGACGTCCGTCTGCGGCACCTGCCCGGGAAGGGCGTTCATCCTTGCTCTCCCTCTCTCAACCGGGCGAGCTCGCGCTCGCGCTCGGCCACCTGTCCGAGCAGTTGCTCGGCGATCTCTTCCAGCAGCGCGTCGGGGTCGTCGGGGGCCATCTTCAGCATGGCTCCGATCGCGCTCTCCTCCAGCTCCGCGGCCATCTCCGCGAGCATCTCCTTGCGCTGCGCCAGCCACTCCAGCCGTGCGTACAGCTCCTCGCTGCGCAGCAGTTCGGCCATGGGCCCGGGCAGCGGTCCCGCTTCCCACTCCTCGGCGAGCGCGGCGAGCGCGGGCGCGTCACCGTCCGCGTACGCCTTGTTCACCCGCACGAGGAACGCCTCCCGCCGCTCGCGCTCCGCGTCGTCCTGGGCGAGGTCGGGGTGTGCCTTGCGGACGAGGTCCCGGTAGGCCTTGCGGGCCTCCTCGCTGGGCCGTACCCGGCTCGGCGGGCTGACCGGCTGCTCGTTGAGCATCGCCTGGGCCTCGGGAAGCATGCCGTTGGAGTCGATCCAGCCGAAGAAGAGCTCGTCGACCTTCGGCATCGGCAGCACGGCGCCGCGCGCCGCGTCGGCCTTGCGGATGTCCTCGGGGTCGCCGGTGCGGGCCGCGACCGCCTCCGCGATCTGCGCGTCCAGCTCGTCGAGTCGGGCGTAGACGGGGCCGAGCCGCTGGTGGTGCAGCCGGGAGAAGTTCTCCACCTCGACCCGGAAGGTCTCGACCGCGATCTCGTACTCGATCAGTGCGGCCTCCGCGGCCCGTACGGCCTTTTCGAGGCGCTCGGTGCCGGGCTCTTCGCTCGCCTGCGGCCTTTCACTCGCCGGCGACTCTTCGCTCGCCTTCGGGTCTTCGCTCGCGCCCGGATCTTCGCTCGCCCGGGCGGGGGAGTTGGCGTTCATCGCCACCACCCTACGACCGCCGTGCCCCGACTCAATCCCGGAACGCCTCCGGGCAGGTGGCGGCGGACTCCGGAAGGTGGCTGTCCGCCCAGCGGGTGAGCTCGACCATGGCGGGCTTCAGCGCGTGCCCGGAGTCGGTGAGGCTGTAGCTGACCCGCAGCGGCGGGCCCTCTTCCACGGACCGGGTGACCAGGCCGAAGGAGGCCAGTTCGGTGAGCCGGTCGGAGAGCATCCGCTCGCTGATGCCCGGTACGGCACGGCGCAGCTCGGCGAAGTGACCCGGGCCGCTCATCAAGGCGGCCAGGATCAGTCCCGTCCACCGCTTTCCGAGCAGGTGGAAGACGCGCGTGATGGCGCTCTCCGGCTCGGTGCAGGCCGCAGCGGCCGTGGCGCGCTCAGGCGGCAGGTCACGCCTCTCTCCAAGCTCTGACATGACACCAGAGTACTGCTCACTCGCAAGGAGGTGCAGAAAAGTAAGTGACTGTGCTACAAATAGCTACGTCGGAAAGTTCGACAACTAACGAATCTCTAGGAGCCCCGCATGGCCACCCTCCTGCACCTCGACACCTCCGTCCACCCGGACGGCGCTTCCGTCTCCCGCTCCGTCACCGCCTCCTTCCGCGAGGCATGGGAGGCCCAGCACCCGGACGGGAAGGTGATCTACCGCGACCTGAACGCCGACCCGATCCCGCATCTGCAGGGCGTCGCCGCGGTCGCCGGCTTCATACCGCCCCAGAACCACACGCCGGAGCAGGCCGCGGCCTTCGCGCTGCGCGACCAGTTGGCCACCGAGCTGGAGCAGGCGGACGCCGTGCTGATCGGCGCCCCGATGTACAACTACACGATCCCCTCGACCCTCAAGGCATGGCTCGACCACGTGATCGTCATGGGTCGCACGTCCGGCGCGGAGACCCCGTCGGCCGCCGGGAAGCCGGCCACGGTGGTCGCCAGCCGCGGTGGCGGTTACGGACCGGGCACTCCGCGTGAGAGCTTCGAGTTCGTGCTGCCCTACCTGGAGAAGGTGCTGGGCGCGGAGGGCTTCGGGCTGGATGTCGAGTTCATCGTGCCGGAGCTCACGCTGGCCGAGACGACGCCCGGCATGGAACACCTCGTCGAGATGGCCAAGGCCTCCCGTACCCAGGCCCACGAAGCGGCCCAGTCCCGCGGCAAGGCCCTGGCGGCCCACCTGGCCGCCTGAGACGGGAGTCACCCGCCGTCGGGGCGACCAGCCGCTGCTGCGGCCCGACGGCGTACAGCACGACGAAGGCCCCCACCGGAACCCGGTAGGGGCCTTCCTCTGGTGCGCGAGGGGGGAGTTGAACCCCCACGTCCTTTCGGACACTGGAACCTGAATCCAGCGCGTCTGCCTATTCCGCCACCCGCGCATTGGGTGTTGTCGCTTCGCCCGGTGCGGGCGCCTGCCGACATCCAGAAGATTAGCACGCTGTCCGGGGTGGACTCACATCCGTATTCCGGCCCTCCCCCCGAGCGGCCACTCGGGCCGGACTCCGGGGGCCCGGCCGCCGGTCCGGTGCCTCCCGCCCGACGTCTTCCGCAGGTCGGCCGCCCGCTGCGGGACACTCGGTGCGGGACCCAGCGCGGGCGCTCTACTATCCATGCGAGGGTGTAGGGCGGTACGAGCGACTGTGGGCGGGGGCACGCGCGGACCACTGTGAGGGGCAACACTTGAGCACCGGGCCCCGGTGGGGAACCAGTCGTTTTCCCCGCGCGTGGATACGATCAGTAAGCAGTACCGCGGAAGCGTCGTGCCCGGAACCCGAGGACACTGGAGAGCAGGAACGGGTCAGGCACGAAGCAGGCACTAGGTCGGAGAGCATCTGGGAAGGAGGTGCGTCGTGGGAGTACTGAAGCGGTTCGAGCAGCGACTCGAGGGTCTCGTGAACGGCACCTTCGCGAAGGTGTTCAAGTCCGAGGTGCAACCCGTGGAGATCGCGGGCGCCCTCCAGCGGGAGTGCGACAACAACGCGACGATCTGGAACCGCGAGCGGACGGTCGTCCCCAACGACTTCGTGGTCGAACTCAGCCCGCCCGACTACGAGCGGCTCAGCCCGTACTCGGGCCAGCTCGGCGATGAACTCGCCAGCATGGTGCGGGACTACGCCAAGCAGCAGCGCTACACGTTCATGGGCCCGATCAAGGTCCATCTGGAGAAGGCCGACGACCTCGACACCGGTCTGTACCGGGTGCGCAGCCGCACCCTGGCCTCCAGCACCTCCCAGCAGCAGCCCCCGCACGGGAGCCCGGCCGCGGCCGGCCCCGGGCCCGGCGGCGCCGGATACCCTCCGCGCCCCGCCGCCGCACCGCCCGCCCCCACGGCCCCGCCCTCCTACGCGCCGGGCCCGGCGGGTTCCGCCGGTCCGCTGCCGGGCACCGAGACCCGACGCTGGGTGGAGATCAACGGCAACCGCCACCAGATCTCCGGCCCGACACTGGTCCTCGGCCGCAGCACGGAGGCCGACGTGCGGATCGACGACCCGGGGGTCTCGCGCCGGCACTGCGAGATCCGCGCGGGAAACCCCTCCTCGATCCAGGATCTGGGCTCCACAAACGGCATCGTGGTAGACGGACAGCACACCACGCGCGCTACGCTCCGCGACGGCTCACGCATCGTCGTGGGCAGTACCACGATCATTTACCGGCAAGCCGAAGGGTGAAGCGGGGGCAATGTCAGAGCTGACCCTCACGGTCATGCGGTTGGGGTTTCTCGCCGTACTGTGGCTGTTCGTCATCGTGTCCATCCAGGTCATCCGAAGTGACCTGTTCGGCACCAGGGTGACGCAGCGCACCGCGCGGCGTGCCGAAGCGCAGCGCCCCGCGCAGCGACCCCAGCCCCAGCAGCCCCCGCAGGGCGGCGGCAGGCGCGGGCGCGGGCGGAACGCCCCCACCAAGCTGGTCGTCACCGAGGGGTCGCTCACCGGCACCACCGTGGCCCTCCAGGGCCAGACCATCACCCTGGGCCGCGCGCACGACTCCACGATCGTGCTGGACGACGACTACGCGTCCAGCCGGCATGCCAGGATCTACCCGGACCGTGACGGAAAGTGGATCGTCGAGGATCTCGGGTCGACCAACGGCACCTATCTCGATCGGACCCGGCTCACCACACCGACGCCGATCCCGCTCGAAGCGCCGATCCGTATCGGCAAGACGGTCATCGAGCTGCGGAAGTAGTACCGACATGACGACCGGAGGGTGGGCACCGTGCGGATGTACCCGGAGCCGACGGGCGAGGTGCGCATGAGCCTGTCACTGCGCTTTGCCGCCGGATCACACGACGGCATGATCCGTGAGCACAACGAGGACTCCGGCTACGCCGGTCCCCGGCTGCTCGCGGTCGCCGACGGCATGGGCGGCCAGGCCGCCGGCGAGGTCGCCTCCTCCGAGGTGATCTCCGCGATGGTCCAGCTCGACGAGGACATCCCCGGCTCGGACATCCTCACCTCCCTCGGTACGACGGTGCAGCGCGCCAACGACCAGCTGCGCGTCATGGTCGAGGAGGACCCGCAGCTGGAGGGCATGGGCACGACGCTGACCGCGCTGCTGTGGACGGGCCAGCGGCTCGGCCTGGTGCACGTCGGCGACTCGCGCGCCTATCTGCTGCGGGACGGCCAGCTCACCCAGATCACCCAGGACCACACCTGGGTGCAGCGGCTGGTGGACGAGGGCCGGATCACCGAGGAAGAGGCCACCACGCACCCGCAGCGCTCGCTGCTGATGCGGGCGCTGGGCAGCGGTGACCATGTGGAGCCGGACCTGTCGATCCGCGAGGTGCGCGCGGGGGACCGCTATCTGCTGTGCTCGGACGGGCTCTCGGCGGTCGTCTCGCACCAGACGATCGAGGAGACGCTGGCCGGCTATCACGGCCCGCAGGACACCGTGCAGGAGCTGATCCAGCTCGCGCTGCGCGGCGGCGGCCCCGACAACATCACCTGCATCGTCGCCGATGTGCTGGACGTGGACACCCTCGGCCCCGAGGACACCCTGCACGGCCAGCTCAACGACACCCCCGTCATCGTCGGCGCGGTCGCCGAGAGCCAGCAGCCGCTGGGCGGCGACGGCGCCGCCCGCAGCACCCCCGCGGCCCGCGCCGCCGAACTGGGGCGCGGCGGCGCGGTGCCGCCGCAGGGCCGATCCGGCGCCCCCGAGGGATTCGGTCCCCCCACCGCCGACCCGGCGGCCCCGCCCGCGGGCACGTTCGGCCCCTACACGGACGAGGACTTCGCCAAGCCCGGCAAGGGCAAGGGCAGGTGGGTCAAGCGCTCGCTGTGGATCGCGCTGGCGCTGGCCGTGGCCGGCGGCGGGCTGTACGGGGGCTACCGGTGGACGCAGACGCAGTTCTACGTCGGCGCCAACGAGGACCACGTCGCCCTCTACCGGGGCATCAACCAGGAGTTGGCGGGCGTCAAGCTGCACAAGGTCGACGAGGACCACCCCGAGATCGAACTCAAGTACCTGCCCGGCTTCCAGCGCAAGGAGCTGCGCGAGACGATCGCGATGGGCAGCCGGGACGAGGCCCGCAGCAAGCTCGACGAGCTGGGCGAGCAGGCCAAGGTCTGCGAGATCGTCGCCAAGCAGAAGAAGCAGCCCAAGGACCCCGGGGACAAGGCCGACAAGGGCACCGGCGGGAGCAAGGACTCCGAGAAGCAGCGCAAGGACGAGCAGAACACGCCCGGTGACGCGGCCACCAACGGCGGCACCGGCACCGGCACCGCCGGTACGGGCACGGGTACCGCCGGCGTCGGCGAGGCCGCCGCCGGGCTGGGTACCGCCACCCACGCCGCCTTCACCTCCGGCTCCACCAACGACACGACTGCCGCCGCCTCCAGCACTCCCTCGCCGAGCCCCGAGCTCTCGGAGAAGCAGCAGGAGCTGGCCAAGCAGTGCACCGGGCCGTAGGGGGCGGCACAAGGCAATGAGCAACCTCACCACCACGGGCAGTAACACCACAGTGTCCTCGGGCGGACTGCCGAGCCGCCGCAACACCGAGCTGGCCATGCTCGTCTTCGCGGTGCTCGTCCCCGTCTTCGCGTACGCCAACGTCGGGCTGGCCATCAACGGCGAGCTGCCCTCCGGCATGCTCGGCTACGGCTGCGGTCTGGTGCTGCTGGCGGGCGTCGGCCACCTGGTGGTGCGCCGGTACGCGCCCTACGCCGATCCGCTGCTGCTGCCGCTGGCCACCATGCTCAACGGGCTGGGCCTGGTGCTGATCTGGCGGCTGGACCAGTCCGAGCGGCTGCGGCAGCGTGCCGAGAGCGCCTTCGGGGCCTTCTCGCCGGACGCTCCCAAGCAGCTCCTCTACTCGGCGATCGGGCTGGCGCTGTTCGTGGCGATCCTGCTGTTCCTCAAGGACCACCGGGTGCTGCAGCGCTACACCTACATCTCCATGGCCGTCGGTCTGGTGCTGCTGGTCCTGCCCATGTTCTTCCCGGCCCGCAACGGCGCCAGGATCTGGGTGGACCTGGGCTTCATCAACCTCCAGCCGGGCGAGTTCGTGAAGATCATCCTCGCGGTCTTCTTCGCCGGCTATCTGATGGTGAAACGGGACGCGCTGGCGCTGGCCTCACGGCGCTTCATGGGGATGTATCTGCCGCGCGGCCGGGACCTGGGGCCGATCCTCGTCATCTGGGCACTGAGCCTGATGATCCTGGTCTTCGAGACCGACCTGGGCACCTCGCTGCTCTTCTTCGGCCTCTTCGTGATCATGCTGTACGTCGCCACCGAGCGCACGAGCTGGATCGTCTTCGGTCTGCTCCTGTCGGCCGGCGGTGCCGCTGTCGTGGCCACCTTCGAGCCGCATGTGCAAGAGCGCGTCCAGGCGTGGCTGCACCCCTTCTCCGAAGAGGTCATCCAGTCCACCGGAAGCGACCAGATCGCCCAGTCGCTGTGGGCGTTCGGCTCCGGCGGGGTGCTCGGCACCGGCTGGGGCCAGGGCAACTCCGACCTGATCGGGTTCGCCGCCAACTCCGACTTCATCCTCGCCACGGTCGGCGAAGAACTCGGCCTGACCGGCATGATGGCGGTCCTCCTCATCTACGGGCTGATCGTCGAGCGCGGGGTACGCATCTCACTCGCCGCCCGTGACCCGTTCGGCAAGCTGCTGGCCGTCGGCCTCTCGGGCGCCTTCGGGCTCCAGGTCTTCGTCGTCGCGGGCGGCGTGATGGGCCTGATCCCGCTGACCGGTATGACCATGCCGTTCCTGGCCTCCGGCGGCTCCTCGGTGCTCGCCAACTGGGCGCTGATCGGCATTCTGCTCAGGATCAGCGACACCGCCCGCCGCCCGGCGCCCGCACCCGCCCCCTCACCCGATGCCGAAATGACCCAGGTGGTCCGACCGTGAACAAGCCCCTGCGCCGAATCGCGATCTTCTGCGGTCTGTTGGTCCTGGCCCTGCTCGTACGGAGCAACTGGCTGCAGTTCGTCCAGGCCGACGAGCTCAAGAACGACCCGAAGAACAGACGCGTCGACATCGCCCGCTACGCCCAGCCGCGCGGCAACATCATCGTCGACGGCAAGGCGGTCACCGGCTCGACCGTCGTCAACGGCACCGACTTCAAGTACAAGCGCACCTACAAGAACGGCGAGCTGTGGTCGCCGGTCACCGGCTACGCCTCCCAGCGGATCGGCGCGAACCAGCTGGAGAAGCTCTACGACCCGTTCCTGACCGGCGACGACGACCGGCTGTTCTTCAACCGCACCATCGACATGATCACCGGCAAGCAGCAGAAGGGCGGCAACGTCGTCACCACGCTGAACGCCAAGGCGCAGAAGGCCGCCTACGACGGACTCGGTGACAAGAAGGGCGCGGTCGCGGCGATCAACCCGAAGACCGGCGCCATCCTCGCGCTGGCCAACAAGCCCTCCTACGACCCGTCCACGTTCGCCGGGGTCAGCGGCAAGGACGGTGAGCGGTTCAAGAAGCTGGACGACGACAAGGACCAGCCGATGCTCAACCGGGCGCTGCGGCAGACCTACCCGCCCGGTTCGACGTTCAAGGTCGTCACCGCGGCGGCGGGGCTGGAGAGCGGTCAGTACGACCTCGACCAGAAGACCAGCACCGAGGACCCGTACCGCCTCCCGCAGACCACCAGGGACCTGGGCAACGAGGGCAACAACCCGGCCTGCAAGAACGCGTCCGTCCGAGTCGCGCTGCAGTGGTCCTGCAACACCGTCTTCGCCAAGATGAGCGACGAGCTCGGCAACGACGAGATGATCAAGATGGCCGAGAAGTTCGGCTTCGAGAAGGACGTCAAGGGCGGCACGCTGGACCCGGACCTGGACACACCGGTGCGGCCCGCGAAGAGCATCTACCCCGAGGACAACCGCCCCCAGAACGCCATGGCGGGCATCGGTCAGGCGTCCAACCGCGCCACCCCGCTGCAGATGGCCATGGTCGCCGCGGCCGTGGCCAACGACGGCAAGCTGATGAAGCCCTACATGGTGGACCAGCTCGTGGCGCCGAACCTGAACGTGGTCGAGCAGACCAAGCCCAAGGAGCTGAGCCGGCCGGTCTCGGCGGAGAACGCGCAGAAGCTCCAGTCGGCCATGGAGACGGTCGTGGAGAAGGGCACCGGAACCGCGGGCAAGATCCCCGGCGTCACGGTGGGTGGCAAGACCGGTACGGCACAGCACGGCGAGAACAACAAGGACAACCCGTACGCCTGGTTCATCTCGTACGCGAAGACGAGTGACGGGTCTCCCGTCGCCGTCGCTGTCGTGGTGGAGAGTTCCGACACACTCCGCGACGACATCGCGGGTGGCAAGCTGGCAGCCCCGATCGCCAAGAGCGTGATGGAGGCCGTCCTCGACGGAAAGCAGTGACGCACACCAGCAGCATCAGGTGAGCCCGGTCACCACGGCCACACCAGGCACGCACTCTGTGGCGGGTACCGTATGCCGAGCAGCACACCGCCGTGTCGCGCGCCGCAGATTCCACGCGCGGCGGCACGGAAGACCGGAGAGGGCTGGAGACTATGGAAGAGCCGCGTCGCCTAGGCGGCCGGTACGAGCTGGGCTCGGTGCTCGGCCGCGGAGGCATGGCCGAGGTCTACCTCGCCCAGGACACCCGGCTGGGCCGTACGGTCGCGGTCAAGACGCTCCGCGTCGACCTCGCCCGCGATCCGTCGTTCCAAGCCCGCTTCCGCCGCGAAGCCCAGTCGGCCGCCTCGCTCAACCACCCGGCGATCGTCGCGGTGTACGACACGGGCGAGGACTACGTGGACGGGGTCTCCATCCCGTACATCGTCATGGAGTACGTGGACGGCTCCACGCTGCGTGAGCTGCTGCACTCCGGGCGCAAGCTGCTGCCCGAGCGGGCGATGGAGATGTGCGTCGGCATCCTCCAGGCCCTGGAGTACAGCCACCGCAACGGCATCGTCCACCGCGACATCAAGCCCGCCAACGTGATGCTGACCCGCAACGGCCAGGTCAAGGTCATGGACTTCGGTATCGCGCGCGCCATGGGCGACTCCGGCATGACGATGACCCAGACGGCCGCCGTGATCGGCACCGCCCAGTACCTCTCCCCCGAGCAGGCCAAGGGCGAGACCGTCGACTCCCGCTCCGACCTGTACTCCACCGGCTGCCTGCTGTACGAGCTGCTGACCGTACGGCCACCCTTCGTCGGTGACTCCCCGGTCGCCGTCGCCTACCAGCACGTACGGGAGGAGCCGCAGCCGCCCAGCGCCTTCGACCCCGAGATCGCGCCCGCCATGGACGCGATCGTGATGAAGGCACTCGTCAAGGACCCGGACTACCGGTACCAGAGCGCCGACGAGATGCGCGCCGACATCGAGGCGTGCCTGGACGGCCAACCGGTCGCCGCCACCGCCATGGGCGCGGGCGGATACCCCGAGGACCAGCCCACCACGGCGCTGCGCGCGCAGGAGCCGCAGACCTCCATGCTGCCGCCGATGCGCCCGGACGACGGCGGCTACTACGACGAGCAACGCAGCCGCCGCAAGGGCAAGAACCCACTGTCCACCATCCTGCTGGCGCTCGCGGTGATCCTGGTGCTCGTCGGTGCGATCTTCGTCGGCAAGGCCCTGCTCGACTCCCCGAACAACGACGTCGACGTGCCCAACGTCACGGGGCTGTCCGCCTCGGAGGCGGAGGAGCAGCTCGGCAACTCCGGGCTGAAGGCCGCCAAGGGCGACAGCGTCTACTGCGACGAGAAGAAGGGCACCGTCTGCAAGACGGACCCCGGAGTCGGCGAGAGCGTCGAACCCGACAGCACCGTCAGCCTGATCATGTCCAAGGGGCCCCGCGACAAGGCTCCCCGCAGCATCCCCGACGTCACCGGTGACGTCTACGCCGACGCCAAGCAGAAGCTCAACGAGGCGGGCTTCAAGGTCTCCAAGAAGCAGCAGGAGTCCGAGGAGCAGCAGGCCGGTACGGTCCTCAGCCAGGACCCCGGCGCCGGCGAGAAGGCCAAGAAGGGCTCCACGGTCACGCTGACCGTCGCCACCGAGTCCCGGCCGACCGTGCCCAACGTCGTCGACACCCCCTTCGACCAGGCCAAGACCCAGCTCGAAGCGCTCGGCTTCAAGGTCTCCAAGACCGAACAGGACGACGAGACCAAGGCCGCCGGCACGGTCATCAAGCAGAACCCGGGCCCCGGCAAGCAGCCCGAGGGCACCACGATCAACCTGACCGTCGCCAAGGCGCCCGACGACGCGCCCGCCACCGTGCCGGATGTCACCAACCAGAAGCTCAAGGACGCCAAGAAGGCCCTCCAGGACGCCGGATTCACCATCGGCACCATCCGGGGCCCGCAGGGCGGCGACGCGGTGGTCGTCACCACCAGCCCGCCCCCCAACACCCAGGGCAAGAAGGGCGACAAGGTCGACATCATGACCCGCCCGGGCGGTGGGAACGACGGCAACGGCGGCAACGGCGGCGGAGACGACGACGGCGGTATCTTCGGCGGCAACTGGGGCCACTGACGCGGCAAGCGCCAGCCGTGGCCACTCGGCCACTCCGCCGGTGGCCACGGCCCCGCAGGTTCGCCGGTGGCCTCAGCCCCGCGCGGCCGGCGTGCCGGCTCTCACTTCAGCTCGGCGGGAGGCGTGCGGTCCTCGTCGACGTCTTCGGTGCGGACGAGTTCGCCCCAGACGATGTAGCGGTACTTCGAGGTGTAGACGGGAGTGCACGTCGTCAGCGTGATGTAGCGGCCACGCTGCTTCTTGCCCGAACCCTTCGGGATCGGGTCCAGCACGTCGACGTTGTACTTCGACGTCTGCGGCAGGGTCTTGAACACCTTGTAGACGTACCAGGTGTTCTTGGTCTCGAAGACGACCGGATCGCCCTCGTCGATCTTGTCGATGTTGTGGAACTTCGCACCGTGCCCGTCGCGGTGCGCGGCAAGCGCGAAGTTGCCCGACTGGTCCTGCGGGAGGCCCGACTTCACCGGCTCGGTGTAGTAGCCCGCGATGCCCTGGTTCAGCTCCTTGGGGTCCGTACCCTTCTTCACCAGTATGTCGTCGGACGACATGGACGGCGCGTGGAGGAAACCGATGCCGTCCCGGGTGTCCAGGTTCCCCGGGCCGCGGTCGGCGGCCCAGTGTTCGCGGACCTTGTCGCTCTCCTTCTTCGCCTGCCGGTCGGCGAGGACGTTCGTCCACCACAGCGAGTAGACGACGAACAGGGCGAGCACCAGCCCCGCCGTGATGAGGAGTTCACCGAAGACGCCGACGGCAACGGCTATCGGCCCCCGCCGGGACGCGGGCTCTCCCTCTGCCGCGGAGCCCGGGGCACCCTCTGCGGAGGGCTCCGGATCTGAGGCTTCCCCCGCGTCTGAGGCCTGCTCCGCGTCTGAGCCGCGCTCCGCCTCCGAGCCGGGGTCCGCGTCCGGGTCCTGCTCCGCGTCGGCGCTGTGCCTCGCCTCCGAGTCGTGGGGCGGCTCGGTGGTCCGGTTGGTGTTCGCCTCCGCCTCGGCCGAGGTGGTCTCCGTCTTGTCGACGGCCTCCCCCGCGGAAGCGTCCCGCTTGCCCTCGCTCACCTGTAGCCGCCTCCGCCGCTGTCTCGCTGGTCGTCACGCCGGGCTCCGCCCGTCGGCCGTCAGTCGACGAGCGCGTCCGGCTTGCCCTTGCTGCGCGGACGTTCGTCCACCATTTTGCCCCAGACGATCAGACGGTACTTCGAGGTGAATTCGGGGGTGCAGGTGGTCAGTGTGATGTAGCGACCGGGCTCGGTGAAGCCCGACTTCGGCGGTACCGGGTCGATCACCCCCGTATCGGACGGGGAGGTGGAGGGGAGTTGGCGCGTCACCTTGTACGTGTAGAACTTCGACTGCGTCTCGACGACGACCTCGTCGCCGGCCTCCAGTCTGTTGATGTAGCGGAACGGTTCGCCGTGGGTGTTGCGGTGCCCGGCGAGCGCGAAGTTGCCCTTCTTGTCCCACGGCATGGCGGTCTTCAACGGCTTCTCGGCGTAGTGGCCGACCATGCCCCTGTCGAGCACCTTCGTCTTGGAGATGCCCTGGGCGATGGGTGCGGTGACGTCGATCCTGGGGATGTGGATGATCGCGAAGCCCTCTCCGGGCTTGAAGGCGCCGGCCTTGCGCTCGGGGTCCGGGCCGGCGCCGGGCTTGTGCTCGTCCCACTGCTTCTGGAGCTTGTCGGTGGCACCGCCCGCCTGTTGGTCGGCGAGGACGTTCGTCCACCACAGCTGGTAGGCGACGAACAGCAGCATCAGCACGCCGCAGGTGATGAACACCTCGCCGATGGCCCGGCTGGCGATGATGCCGGGGCCGGGCCGCAGCGCACGCGCCGCCCTGCGGGCCTCCAACCGCGTGGGCCCCGGCGGGCGTTCGGTACGCGATCGGGTGCGGGGCGGCTCGATGCCCTTCCGGCGCGCCAGTTCCTCCAGGTGCGGCCGCCGCAGCCCCACGGTGCTGCGGTCCTCCTCGGGTCCGGTGCCGGGTCCGGTGCCGGGTCCGGTGCCGGAGCCGGAGCCGGAGCCGGAGCCGGTGGCGGGGCCGTGCGGGACGGGGCCGCTCGCCGGAACGTGCGGCTCGTGCCGGGGCTCCCCCACGAGTTGCTGCGGCACGGCCTGCTGCTGCGGCACCGTCTGCCCCTGCTGCCGCTGCTGCGGCTGCTGCGGCTGCGGCTGCGGCTGGGCGGGCTCCGCGGGCTGGACGGGCGGTGTCGGCTGCGCGTACGGCTCGTACGGGGCCGTCCCGTACCAGGCGGGCTCCCGGTCCGCCTCCGCCGCGTACGGGGCCTCAGCCACCGTCTGCGGCCCGTGCTGCGCCGCAGACGCCGGCGGCTGCGGGCCGGGCGGTTGCTGCCCCGGCAGCGGATCGTTGAGCGGGTCGGCGAGGGCGTCTACGGCCGCACGGTACGGGTCGTACTCCGGGTCGTTCCCGGAGCCGCCGGCTCCCCTGCCGTCACCGTGGCCCGTGGTCACCCGGTGACCGTCCCCAGACCGGCTCCGCGCGGCACCCCCAGCCCCGTGGAGCGCTCCACGGCTCCGGCGTCCCCGCACCGCACCAGCCAGTTGGCCAGCATCCGGTGGCCGCCCTCGGTGAGGACGGACTCGGGATGGAACTGGACTCCCTCGACGGGCAGCTCGCGGTGGCGCAGCCCCATCACCAGGTCGGCGCCGTCCACGGCCTCGCCGCCGGGCGCCGTCCAGGCGGTGACCTCCAGTTCGGCCGGGAGCGTGCCGCGTACGGCCAGCGAGTGGTAGCGGGTGGCGGTGAAGGGGGAGGGCAGTCCGGCGAACACGCCCGCGCCCTCGTGGGAGACGACCGAGGTCTTGCCGTGCAGCAGTTCGGGGGCCCGGCCGACGACGCCGCCGTAGGCGACGGCCATCGACTGCATGCCCAGGCAGACGCCGAAGACAGGGATCTGCTGGGCCGCGCAGTGCCGCACCATATCGATGCAGACCCCGGCCTCCTCCGGGGCGCCGGGGCCGGGGGAGAGGAGCACGCCGTCGAACCCGTCCTCGGCGTGGCGCGTTTCGACCTCGTCGTTGCGGACCACCTCGCAGGTGGCGCCGAGCTGGTAGAGGTACTGGACGAGGTTGAAGACGAAGCTGTCGTAGTTGTCGACGACCAGGATGCGCGCGCTCACACCGCACCCCCGGCAATCTCGGCGACGGAACCGGCCGCACCGGCGGAGCCGGCCGCACCGTCCACCGTCACATCGTTGAACGGCAGCAGCGGTTCCGCCCACGGAAAGACGTACTGGAACAGCAGAAAGACAACTCCGACCACCAGCACCAGCGAAATCAGTGCACGTACGTACACGTTGCCCGGCAGACGCCGCCAGATCCAGCCGTACATCCCGCGATGCCGTCCTCTCTCCTCCCGCGCCACATCGGGCACGCGTGCCGTTCGGCCCACCCAAAGAGTACGGCGTCAGAGTACGGCGTCAGCGGGTGAGCGCGTCCGGCTTCCCCGCGGTCGCGGGCCGGGTGGCGTCCAGCCGCGCCCAGGCGATCAGCCGGTGGCTGCTGCCCCACTCCGGATCGCAGGTGGTGAGGGTCAGATAGCGGCCGGGCCGGTCGAACGGGGTGGCGGCCTTGTTCACCGGCGCGGGCACGGGATCGAGCACTCCTGTGTCACCGGGAAGGGTGCGATAGGGGCGCCGGGTGAGGGTGTAGGTGTACCAGGTGTCGCCGTCCGTGACGAAGACGTGGTCGCCGGGGCGCAGCTTCGGGAAGTCCTTGAAGGGATCGCCGTAGGTTCGGCGGTGTCCGGCGACGGCGAAGTTGCCCCGCTGTCCCGGGCCGGCGGTGCGGGAGTAGTGGCCGAGGCCCTTGCGCAGGGTCGCGGCGCGGGTGTTCTCCAGGACGGGGCGGGACCAGTCGCGGCCCAAGCGGGGGATGTACATCACGGCGAAGGACTTCCCGTCCCGGTAGGCCGGCCCCGCCGAGCTGCGGCCGCGCGAGTCCGCCCCGCTGCCCGCGCCCTCCCGGGGCTGTCCTTCGCCGTCGTCCCGGCCGCTGCCCGGGCTCGGGTCCGCACCGCCCGCCTTCCCCGCGGGGTCGCCCTCACCTCGTACGGAACCGGACGACCACTCCTTCTGGAGCCGGGCGATCTCGTCGTCGGAGGCGTTGTCGGCCCGCACTCCCGTCCAGTACAGGAGGTGGACGACGAAGAGCACGATCAGGATGCCGACGGTGATGCACAGCTCGCTGAGGATTCGTACGACCGCTCGTAACGCCACGCCGTCCCACTCCCCGCACGGTCACGGTCACTCCAAGGGCTTGGCCTGCCGGAGATCCACTGTGCCGGAGTAGCCGGGAAGAGTCAGTGCCTTGTGCTCCTCGACTTTCCAGCCGAGGCCGTAGGCGTCCACGTATTCGAGGTAGTTGCGGATGGCCGGGGCCCTGTCGAGCGCGGTGCGCAGCTGCTCCCGGTCGCCGACGGCGCTGACCTTGTAGGGCGGGGAGTAGACGCGGCCCTGCAGGATGAGGGTGTTGCCGACGCAGCGCACGGCGCTGGTGGAGATCAGCCGCTGGTCCATCACCTTGATGCCCTTCGCCCCGCCCTGCCAGAGGGCGTTGACGACGGCCTGCAGGTCCTGCTGGTGGATGACCAGGTCGTTGGGTTCGGGGTCGGGCAGCCCGGGGACCTTGGCGGTGGCGTTGCTGGGGGCGTCGTCGAGGGTGACGCTCAGCCCCTGGCCGGAGATCTTCTTGAGGCCCGCCAGCTTCTCCAGCTCACCGAGCTTGCGGTCCTGGTCCCGGGTGCTGCCGTCGTCGCGCCGGGCGAGCTTGTCGACCTGGCGGCGGAGGGCCGCGGCCTGGCTGTCGAGCTCCGCGTTCTGTCTACTGCGCTCCTGGATGAGGTCGGAGAGCCGCAGCATGGAACCGTCGCTGCGGATGTTCGTCCCTTGCGCCGTGTTGAAACTGACCCAGAAGATGAGGCCTGCGAGGGCGAAGACGCCTATGGCGGCCAGCCGTGCAGGCCGGATCAACGATCTGGTCACCGTACCCTTGTCTCCCTCCGCCCTGGGAAAGCACTACGCTAACGGACCACCGTCCCCGTGGGCCGTACGGCGGTCAGCAGAGCATCGACAGGAGAGTCTCTCGTGCCGAAGTCACGTACCCGGAAGAAAGCGGACTTCACGCCCCCGCCGGAGAAGAAGGCCACGACCATCGACCTGCGTGGGGGCGGCGGCCGCCGTTGGGTCGCCCCCCTGATGCTGGCGCTGTTCGGCATCGGCCTCGCCTGGATCGTGGTGTTCTACGTCACCGACACCTCGCTTCCCATCGAGTCGCTGGGTGACTGGAACATCCTGGTCGGGTTCGGCTTCATCGCGGCCGGCTTCGTCGTCTCCACCCAGTGGAAATAAGAGTTATCCACAGGCTGATCCACAGCCTTGGAAAACTCACAAGATCTGTGGATAACTTTCGGGGTGTTGACGCCGGTGTGACCGCACGCCCGGTGCGGTCGGCCCTGGTCGGCCGAGGAATCGCAAGGGAAACGCACACCTGAGCGAAGGTGGCCCCGTACGGGCCACGCCATGCACAAGATTCGGTACCCGCTGTGGACAACCCGGGTCCGGGCCCTTTTCCGAGCACCGGAAAGGGAGCTCGGAGCCCGGTTGTCCACCGGGCTCCGGACGGCCTCGGCCGAGCCGCAGCGGCCCGCACCGGGGCACGCCTCAGGCGCGCCGGAGCCTGCTCGGGCGCGCCGAAAGCTCAGCCGAGCTGCATCGTGCGCACCACGATCAGCACCAGGACGACCGCCAGCAGCAGCCCGAAGGCGCCGTACTGCACCAGCGTCCTCCTCTCGCGGGGCGCGTGCACCATCGCGTAGGCCAGCAGCACGCCCATCACCAGGCCGCCGACGTGCGCCTCCCAGGCGATGTTCTTCCAGGTGAAGGTGAAGACCAGGTTGATCGCCAGCAGGACGAGGATCGGCCGCATGTCGTAGCGCAGCCGCCGCATCAGCACGGCCGTCGCACCGAACAGGCCGAAGATCGCACCGGACGCGCCGAGCGACGCCTGCTGCGGCGCCACCAGCAGAAAGGTGAGCGCACCGCCGCCGAGCCCGGAGAGCAGATACAGGCCCAGGAAGCGCACCCGGCCCAGCGCCGCCTCCAGCGGCGGACCCAGGAACCACAGGCCGAGCATGTTCATCGCGATGTGCCAGAACTCCTGGTGCAGGAACATCGAGGTCAGCAGCCGGTACCACTGCCCCTCCGCGACGCCTTCCACCGGCCCGTACGGCTCGGTCACCGCCTGCCCGAACAGCAGCAGCTGGTCCAGCAGCCGGTCGCCGACCGAGAGCACCGCGATGAAGACGGCGACGTTGAGGCCCAGCAGCACCTTGGTGACCAGCCGGGGATCCTCCGTGACACGCCCGCCCGCTACCGTCCTGGGCCGATTCGCGTCCGGACGGTGTCCGGTCCCCGAACCCGACCGGACGCACTCGGGGCACTGGAACCCGACGGAGGCCGTCACCATGCACTCCGGGCAGATGGGTCGCTCGCACCGCGTGCACGAGATGCCGGTCTCCCGGTCGGGATGCCGGTAGCAATGTCTCGGCGCCGGCCCTTCGGCCCCGCCCCCGGATTGTCCCTCCTGCTCCACGCTCACCCCTCCAGTGTCCCGTACGCACCCGCCCCACCCGCCCTGAATACGGACGGGTGGGGCGTGCGGTTCCCCGCCGATCGGCCCACTGCCGCTCGATGAGGGCCTACTGCCGCTCGATGAGTCCTACTGACGCTCGATGACGACGGACTTCAGCACGACGTCCTGCAGCGGGCGGTCGGTGCGGGGGTTGGTCTGCGTACCGCTGATCGCGTCGACCACCTCCTGGCCGGCCTTGTCGGCGACCTCGCCGAAGATGGTGTGCTTGCCCGTCAGCCAGTTCGTCGCGCCGACGGTGATGAAGAACTGCGAGCCGTTGGTGCCGGGCCCCGCGTTGGCCATGGCCAGCAGGTACGGCTTGGTGAAGGCCAGCTCGGGGTGGATCTCGTCGCCGAACTCGTATCCGGGTCCACCGGTGCCGTTGCCCAGCGGGTCCCCGCCCTGGATCATGAAGCCACTGATCACCCGGTGGAAGACGGTGCCGTCGTAGAGCTTGGCGGTGGTCTTCTCACCCGTCTCGGGGTGCGTCCATTCGCGGGAGCCCTCGGCGAGCTCGACGAAGTTCTTGACCGTCTTCGGCGCGTGGTTCGGGAAGAGCTGAACGCGGATGTCGCCGTGGTTGGTCTTCAGGGTGGCGTGGAGTTGCTCAGCCACGATCTACCTTCCATCTGTCTGCATTGACTCCCCCGATCCTCGCACGGACGCTGGACGGCAGTGGCTGACCCGGATGCCCGACCGGGGGATGCCGGGCAGAGCATAGGCAGGCATGATCTTCGAAACAGGTGGAAAAACGACTTCCTGTCCTCCGTTGTCGGAGAGACTGACCTGAGTCATGAGCCACCGAGGAGGAGGAACCGTGACCGCCAAGGAAAGCGTGCGCGCTGCGACCGGCACGGCCAAGGAGAGCGTGCGCCACGCCGCGGAGGTGGTGAAGCCCCACGCGGGGCAAGCCAAGGACACCGCGGCGCGCTACGCCCATGAGGCGAGTGCGCGGCTCGGGCCGAAGGTCTCCAAGGCCGCCGAGCAGGCCCGCCACTCCGCCCGCGAAGGATACGAACACTACGTCGGCCCCCGGGTCGCGCAGGCTCGTGACGCCCTCCCTCCCGAGGTCGAGGTGGCGGCGGGCCGCGCCGCCGAGCGCACCCGCAAGGCCGCCCGCCAGGCGGCCACCTACGCGGGGCCGCGCATCGAGAGCGCCGTGACGGAGGCCCGTGCCGCCACCGGCCCGGCCCGGGAGGAAGCGGCGCAGCGCGGGGCGGCCGCCGTGGCCGCGCTGCGCGGTCAGGTGACGGTCGAGGAGATCGAGAAGCTCTCGCGGCGCCGCCGCAGGCGCTCCCGCGCCGGCCGGTTCGTCTGGCGTGCGGGCCTGGTCGGCCTGGTGGCGGGCGGCGCCTATCTCGCCTGGCGCTGGTGGGACCGGCAGGCGAACCCGGACTGGCTGGTCGAGCCGCCGGCCGCGACGGAGGTCGGCGACCGGGCGTCGCTCTCCAGCGTGAACGGCTCCCCCGCCCGGAGCGGCGATGACACCGCGCTCGACCCGGAGGTCCAGGCCAAGCAGGACGACGCCGAGTCCGAGGACGGCGACAAGAAGAAGTAGCCGCCGCCCGGAGCGGTGGCGGCAGCGGTGACGCCAGCGGGGCGGGAGACTCAGCTCTCCCGCCCCCTGACCGTGGCCTCGCCGTCGGCCGCGCCGGCCGCCGCCTGCCGCGGGCCGTCCGGTGACGGCACCGGAGTCAGCACCTCGTCCAGCCCTGTGATCCGCAGCAGCCGCAGCACCCGCGGGTCGGCGCACACCATCGTGAAACGTCCGCCGCTGGCCAGCACCCGGGAGCGGATGTCCACGAGGAGGGCCAGGCCGCTGCAGTCGATGAAGGTGACGGGCCGCAGGTCGGCGACGAGCTGCGGGGCGGGGGCCGTGGTCAGGGCGTACAGCTGGGGTGTGGTGTCCAGCACCACAGCGAGGTCGATCTCGCCCTGCAGTTCGACCACGGTGCGGCCGTGCTCCGTGCGGGTCAGCACCGTGCCCGCGGGGCCCATTTCCTCGTCCCCGTCCCACACCTCGTCCCCGGCCGCCCATGCCTCGTCCCCGCCCGAGGGCTCGTGCCCGGTCATGGGCTCGTCCGCGGTGACGCAGGGCTCCTCTCGTTCGGTGGAGGACAGCCTGCGGCCGCTCTCGTCCGGGTGCGGTGCCATCGGTGCCCTCACGTATGACCTTGTGACCGTAGGAGTCCGGGAAATCGGCCCGTAAGCATAGGCAGGGCCTCTAGGGGTGGCGCTGCGCCACCCCTGCATCGTCACTCGAACGAGTGTAAAACCCTAATTCGGCTTGCGAGTTGGCGCTTCACTCTCACGAGTTCTCCTCATCCAGCAGAAACCCCGAAGTGGGGGACTACGGGTCGGCCCGGCATGAAGACTGGACCTGTGCAGCAGCAGAACATCCCTGAGGAAACAACCTCCTTCGTCGGCCGGGCGCCCGAGCTGGCTCAGCTGACCGGAGCCCTCAGGAAACAGCGGCTGGTGACCCTGGTGGGCGGAGCCGGAGTCGGGAAGTCCCGGCTCGCCCTGCACACCCTGCACACCCAGGGAGCGAGCCCGCGCCAGGAGTACACCAACATCTACTGGGCCGACCTGTGGCCGCTGCGCAGCGACGATCTGCTCGCCGCCACGGTGGCCGACGCCCTCGGCCTCTCCGACCACACCCCCCGCATACCGCTGGACGCGCTGTGCGGCTGGGTGGCGGACCGCTCGGTGCTCCTCGTACTCGACTCGTGCGAACACCTGGTGCCGTGCTGCCGCCATCTGATCGGCGAATTGCTCACCGCCTGCCCGAACCTGACGGTGCTGACCACCAGCCGGGAGCCACTGGGCGCGGTCCGCGAGACCGTACTGCCCGTACCGCCGCTCGCGCCCGCCACCGAGGCCGTGACCCTCTTCCGGCAGCGCGCCGAAAGCGTCGGCAGACCCGTGAGCGAGGCCCGTGACCGGCGGCTGGCGGCGCGACTGTGCGCCCGGCTGGACGGGGTGCCGCTCGCCCTGGAACTGGCCGCTGCGCAGCTGCGCCACCACACGCTCGCCGAGACGGCCGACCGCATCCGCTCCGGGCTCGATCTGCCCGACGCCCCTGGACACCCCCGCCCCTGCGACAGCCCCCGGCGGCCCGCACGGCACAGCGCCCTGCGGACAGCGGTGGGCTGGAGCCACGAGCTGTGCCGGCCCACCGAACGGCTGCTGTGGGCCCGGCTGACCGTCTTCCCCGCGAGCTTCGACGCCGACCTCGCCGAACAGGTCTGCACCGGCGGACCGCTGAACCCCAGGGAACTGCGCACCTGCCTGGCCGGACTGGTGCACAAGTCGGTCGTCATGGCCGAGGGCGACCGCTTCCGGCTGCTGGACACCATCCGCGAGTACGGCCGGATGTGGCTGCGAGAACTGGGCGAGACCGAGCACGTCGCCGCCCGGCACGCCGCCGCGGTCCTGGAGCTGTCCCGGCTGGCCCGCGCCGAGTGGCTCGGAGCGCGCCAGCAGTGGTGGTACGAGCGGCTGGAGCAGCTCTACCACGATGTGCGAGAGGCGCTGCGGTTCCTGCTGGACTCCGACCCGGCGGCAGCCCTGGAGCTGGCCGGGAACGTGGCGTTCTTCTGGGTGTGCTGCGGCCACCTGTACGAGACCCACCACTACCTGGAGCTGGCGCTGGCCCGCACCGACGGGTCGAGCGCGGCGCGGGCGCAGGGCGTCTGGTCACTGGGGCTGGCCCGGCTGCTGCAGGGGGACCAGGAAGCGGGCCGTACGTTCGCCGAGCTGACCAGGCGGGCGGCCATCGCGGCGGAGGACAAGGAGCGGCTGTTCCAGGCCGCCCACCTGGAAGGTCTCGCCGCACTGCTGTTCGGCCGTCCACTGGCAGCCCTCGCGGCGGCGGAGGCGGCACTGCGCGACGCCGACACCTCCCACGAGCCCACCTTCGGCAGCACCTTGTGCCGACTGCTGCGGGTCTGCGCGCTCACCACCTCCGGCCGGCTCAAGGAGGCCCGCCGCGACGCGGAAGCGCTGCGCCAGGAGTGCGTACGGCTCGGGGAGCTGTGGACCCGCTCCTACACCGACTACCAACTGGCGTTGATCGCACTGTTGGAGAACCGCGCCTGCGAGGCCGGTGCGCACGCACGGGACATGCTCCGCGCCAAGCGGCGCATCCGCGACCGCATCGGCATCGCGCTGGGGCTGGAGCTGCTGGCCACGGCCTGGGCCCTGCAGGGCGAGCCGGAACGTGCCGCCCTCGCGTACGGCGCCGGCGCCCAGCACTGGCAGATGGTGGGGCACCCGCAGCGCGGCACCCCCGAAGTGGCCCCGTTGCGCGAGGAGGGCCAGGCGGCTGCCCGGGCCCGGCTCGGCGACGCCGGGTACGAGGCGCTCTTCCACAAGGCGCTGCACGCCGACCGCGACCAGGCACTGGCCTGGGTCACCGACCCGGACCCGGACCCGACCCTGGAAGAGCCCTCATGAAAGCGACGAGGTGGCGTGGGACCGCACGGTGCACCAGCTCCTGGCCCCGGTCGGCCCGTGCGCACTACTGGAGCTGATGGCCCGGCCGTCGGAGCACAGGAACCGCAACACCATCCACGCACAGTTCACCGGGAACCAGGCTCTGTCCCCCATGAGAGCTACGCGTGAGTGTCCACCGCGTGGTGACGCTTTCGAGCCGTCGAGTCCATAGCGTGCTGTGCAGCCGCAGCCGCTCGAAACCGCCGGTGACGACGCCTCATGGCGCCGTGGGCAGCGTCTCGTGCGGTGCGGCGTCCACTGCTGCTCTGCGCCGGTGCGCCACCGCGTGATGCAGCTGCCTTCTCGTCGATTCCCTGTAATTCCTTGTGCCAGGAGACACCATGACCCGCCTCACCACCCTCAAGGCTCCCGCTGTGATCGCGCTCTGCTGCTCGGTGGGCGGTATCGCACTCGTCGGTTGCGACGACTCGTCGAATGCGGACTCCAAGCCCACCAAAAGCTCCTCCGCGGAGAGGAAAGCCGCCGACGCCGAGGGAAAGCTGCTGACCGGGACCGAGAAGATCACGGTGGCCGGCCACTCGGTGAACGTGTCCTGTTCGGGTACGTCGGCCGACGACAGGCCCGTCATCGTCCTGCTGTCCGGAGGCGGCGACGATCTCAAGAAGATGGCCGGTCTCCAGAAGACCTTGAGCAAGAAGGACCGCGTCTGTTCCTACGACCGGCTCGGCCAGGGGGCCAGCGACAAGCCGTCGGGTCCGCAGACCTTCAAGAGCACCGGGAAGATCCTCACCGGCGTGCTCCACCAGGTCGCCGGTGACCGCCCGGTCGTCCTGGCAGGCCACTCCCTGGGTGGCATCATCGCCGCCCGCTACGCCCCCGACCACCAGGACAAGGTCAAGGGACTGGCCCTGCTGGACGCCACCTCACCGACGAACACCGCCGATGTCACCAACGCCATTCCCGCCTCCGCCACCGGCGAAGCAGCCGAGCTGCGCGCGCAGTCCCTCGCGATCTTCAAGGGCCAGAACCCGGAGCAGCTCCGGATCCCTGACGGGGAGGTCCGCGCCGCCGGGGACATCCCGGTCCAGGTGGTCAAGCACGGGAAGCCGTACCTCGCGGCCGTCCCCGAGTACGGGCCGGCCCTGGAGCGGTCCTGGACCCAGGGCCAGCGCGAGTGGCTCAAGCTCTCCGGCAACAGCCGGCTGAGCGTCGCCAAGAAGAGCGGGCACTACATCTACGTCGATCAGCCCGATGTCGCCGTCAAGGCCGTTCAGCGCGTCGCCGCGCAGGCCGCCACGCGCTGAACCGGAGGTGGACCTTCGCGGTCGGTCCGCCGCGGGTCCGGCCGATGGCGTGGGTCAGGCGTCTTCGGGCACGGCTCAGGTCACCAGTCCTCGGCGGTAGGCGTAGACGACCGCCTGGACGCGGTCGCGGAGTTCGAGTTTGCCGAGGATGCGCGACACGAAGGTCTTGACGGTCTCCTGGCTGATCACGAGGGAGGCGGCGATCTCGCTGTTGGAGAGTCCGTCGGCGATGAGGCGGAGGACCTCCAACTCCCGGGGCGTCAGCGGAATGTCGTCCGGAGTGCCACCGACGGGCCGGATACGGGACGCGTACGTGCCCACGAGCCGGCGCGTCACCTCGGGATCCAGCAGTGCCGCACCCGTGGCGACGGTGCGGATCCCGTGCAGCAACTGGGCCGGCGGTGCATCCTTGAGCAGGAACCCGCTCGCACCCGCGCGCAGCGCCTCGTAGACGTACTTGTCCAGGTTGAACGTCGTCACCACCAGCACCTTGACGGGGTCGGGCACCCCGGCGCCGGCGATCAGGCGGGTGGCCTCGATACCGTCGAGCACCGGCATACGGACATCCATCACGACGATGTCCGGGCGTAGTCGGTCGACCAGGTGGACGGCGGACTGTCCGTCCGCGCACTCGCCCGCCACCGTGAGGTCGGGCTGCGCGTCGATGATCGTCACCAGTCCGGTACGGACCAGCACTTGGTCGTCGCAGACCAGAACCCGGATCGGTGCGGTCACGACGCGCCGCCTCCCGCCGGCACCGGTATCCGTGCCCGCACGACGAAGCCGCCGCCCGTGCGCGGACCGGCGCTGAAGTCTCCGTCCAGCGCGGAGACCCGCTCGCGGAGCCCGGCAAGGCCCCGCCCGCTCCCGCCCGGGGCCGCCCCCGTGGACCCGTTCCGCGGCGGGCCGGAACCGTCGGTGTGCACCTCCACAGCGATGTCCCCCGCACCGTGGCGCACCCGGACCGATGTGCGGTCGCCGTGCGCGTACTTGAGGGCGTTCGTCAGGGCCTCCTGAACGACCCGGTAGGCCACGAGTTCGGCGCTGCCGGTCGACTCCGCCGGTGTGCCCTCCTCGGTGAAGTCCACCGGCTGCCCGGCCCGCCGCGTCTGCTCCACGAGGCCGGGAATTCTGCCGCCGGGCGGCTCCCCGGGGCCGTGGCCGGGGTTGAGCAGGTCGAGCAGATGGCGGAGATCTGTCAGGGCCCGCCGGCCGGTGTCGGTGACGCCGGCCAGTGACTGGTCGAGGCGGTCGGGTGCGGCAGTCAGAAAGCGTGCCGCCTCGGTCTGCACCACCATCGCCGTCACATGGTGGGTCACGACGTCGTGAAGCTCCGCCGCGATGCGGGCGCGCTCGGCGGCACGGGTTTCCTCGGCTACGCGACGGCGGCGTTCGGCCTCCGCGGCGCGGGTGGAGCGCAGCCACGCCCCGATCCCCCACACGAAGGCCGTCGCCAGGTAGAACGTCGCGTAACCGTCCAGCCCCTCGGTCCCACCCAGCCGGTCGAACGCGACCACCAGCGCCACATACGCCGTGGAGAGGACGAGCACGGTGACGCGGCGGTGCCGCCCCAGATGGGCCCCCGCGCTCAGCAGCGCGACGGAGAATCCGGTGCCCGCGAGCGAGTGGTAACCGCGGAGCTGATCGGCGACGAAGCCGAGCGACGCCAGGGCGAGGCACACGAGCGGCCACCGCCGCCGCACGGCGAGCGGAAGGGACTCGCAGGCGACCGCGACCACGGCCAGTGCGTCGAAGGAGCGGTGCGGCAGACCGCCGAGCTGGGTCCCGTGACTGTGCAGCGCCGGCACGAACGACGTGGCGAGGAGCAGCAGCGCGAGGGGAAGATCCCGGACCGTGGGGTCCAGCCGGCGCCACAGCTCCGCCCCCCTCCGAAGCCCCGCGCGCCTCCGAAGACTGATCACCGAGAAAGTGTAGTGACAACGTCAACCACCGGCGTCGACCGTCTCATCTGCCCGCGACCGGTGGAACCCGCCCCGGGTGCGCCTCGTCTCAAGAACCAGCCGGCTTGCTACCCCGTCCTTCCGGAGGTTCACATGCGGGTCAGGTCAGTGCGCCCCCTCGAACTGGTCGCTGCGGCTGCCCTGGCCACCGCCCTGCTGATGGCCACCGGCTGCGGCAGCCGGCAGCAGGATGGCGGCGGCGGCCCGCAGGAGCGGGACCGCCGCGCACGGCAGGTCGCCGCGGCCTGGGACGGGTCGGCTGCAGCCGCCGCATGGCGCTCCGGCTACCACCCTCTGGGTGAGGTGACCCAACTGCCAAAGGGCGGCCTTCGAAGCAAGGCCGACCAACAGGCCTACCGGACCCGCAGCTTCGTCCTGCGGGGCCAACTGCCCGGCACCGGGAGGAAGGACGGCCGGGTGGCCTGGCGCGGGGGCGGGTCGCTCACCCGGCCGCTGTTGGCGGCGAAGGACGCGTACCAGACCCTGACGCCCCACCACACCGAACCGCACCTGACCGTGACCGGAGCGAGGCTGGGCGAAATGAGCGTGACCAAGCCGCCGATCCGGCTCCAGCCGAGCCGGAACTGAGCCGAGACCAGGAAAGGCCCGGCCCGTGCCACGGGTTCCGCGAACCGGCCTTGCCCGCTCCGCGCATGCTTCCCCGAAAGCCCTGCTCACAGCGGCTCTCTCCGCCTTCGCGACTTCATCCCGCCGGTCCGAAGCAGCACGGTGCAGCTCGCGTGCCGTCGCTTTTCTCCCGTTTCGCGATCGATGTCAGGTGTGCACCGTGCGACAGTCCGGTGTCGGCACCGTGTTGCCCTTACGAACACAAAGGGGCCGTCCGGCCCGCATTCCTGCAGGCCGGACGGCCCCTCATGACGTGGAGCCAAGGGGAGTCGAACCCCTGACATCTGCCATGCAAAGACAGCGCTCTACCAACTGAGCTATGGCCCCGTCGGGCACCAGGGTACCGGCTCCGGCGGGCGAATTCCGACCGGGTATCGCCCCGCCCTGTCACCGTCCGTAGGATGCACGGCAAGTTCGCGCGAGCGAAGTGAAACAGGGCAGCCCAGGGGAGACGCCATGGACGCAGCAGCACAGGACCCGACAGCGAAGGCGCGCGAGCTCCAGAGTCAGTGGTACGGCGAGCCGTTGGGCACTCTCTTCCGTCGGCTGATCGAGGATCTGGGACTCAACCAGGCACGCCTCGCGACGGTGCTGGGACTGTCCGCTCCTATGCTTTCGCAGCTCATGAGCGGGCAGCGGGCAAAGATCGGGAACCCGGCCGTCGTCCAGCGCGTCCAGGCCCTCCAGGAGCTGGCAGCCGAGGTGGCGCGCGGCGATGTCAGCGCGGCTGACGCGACGAACCGGATGGACGAGATCCGCCGCACCGCGGGCGGCAGTGTGCTCAACAACACCGCGCAGACCTCCTCCTCCGGCGCCTCCCAGACCCCCGTCAAGCGCGTCGTACGCGAGATCCAGGCCCTGCTGCGCTCGGTCTCGGACGCCGCCGACATCATCGAGGCGTCGAACGCGCTCGCCCCCTCCCACCCGGAGCTGGCAGAGTTCCTCCGGGTCTACGGTGCGGGCCGCACCGCGGACGCCGTCAAGCACTACGAGGCGCATCAGAGCTGATCAGCACGGGACGCACGGAGCGGAAGCCGCGGAAGCAGGGGGCAGGCGCAGCACCATGGGAGAGATCTTCGCCGGCAGGTACGAGCTGATCGATCCGATCGGTCGCGGCGGCGTCGGCATGGTGTGGCGCGCCTGGGACCACCGGCGCAAGCGGTACGTGGCCGCCAAGGTGCTCCAGCAGTCCGACGCCCACACCCTGCTGCGCTTCGTGCGCGAGCAGTCGCTGCGCATCGACCACCCGCATGTGCTGGCCCCGGCGAGCTGGGCGGCCGACGACGAGAAGGTCCTGTTCACCATGGCCCTGGTCCGGGGCGGGTCGCTGGCCCATCTCGTGGGCGACTACGGGCCGTTGCCTCCCACGTTCGTGTGCACCTTGCTCGACCAGTTGCTCTCCGGCCTGGCTGCCGTGCACGCCGAGAACGTGGTGCACCGGGACATCAAACCGGCGAACATCCTGCTGGAACCCACCGGCACCGGCCGCCCGCACCTGCGGCTGTCGGACTTCGGGATTTCCGTGCGCAAGGGCGAGCCCCGCCTGACCGAGACCGACTACGTCGTCGGTACGCCCGGCTACTTCGCGCCCGAGCAGCTGCTGAACGCCGAGGCCGACTTCCCCTCCGACCTGTACGCGGTCGGGCTGGTGGGGCTCTATCTGCTCACCGGCCGGAAACCGGACTCGCAGGAGCTGTTCGAGCAGTACGAGAACGGTGTGCCCGCCGCTCCCGAGGGGGTGCCCGAACCGCTGTGGCAGGTGCTGGGCCAGCTGCTGCAGCCCGACCCCGCCGCGCGCTTCCGCACCGCGACAGGCGCGCGCAAGGCGCTGCTGAGCGCGGTGGAACTGCTGGACGGGGACGCGACGGTGGAGCAGGAGACGGTCGAGGTCTTCGATCATCTCGGCCCGCTGCCGGAGGGCTTCGGCCCGGACGGTCCGCTGGACGGTGCCTCCCAGCCGGACAGGGGCGCCCCCGCATCGACCACCGCCTCCGGCCCGACGCAGGCGCCACCGCAACCGTCCGACACCGGGAGCTTCCCGCTGCGACCGCCCACGCCCGCACCCGCGCCCGCCGCTTCCGGGGCCACCGCCGGGGCCACCACCGGGGCCGCCGCTCCGTCACCGATTGCGTCGTCACTGCCGCCGTCCGCGCAGCCGAGCACGCCGCCGACCCCCACGCCCCGGCAGCCCGACCCGTACCCGCCCGTCGCGGGCGGCGGGGGCGGCGGGGGGCCGGCCCATCCCTACCCGGCGTACCAGCCCCTCCAGCCCCTGGCCGGGCCGCCCGCCGCCCCGACCGCTCCCGTACGCAGGCCCGGCCCTCCGCCGAAGGTCGCCATACCGGTGCTGGTGGTCGCCCTGGCCTGCCTGGTCGCGGGCGTCTGGGCCCTCACCGTCGCCGGTTAGCCCGCCCGCCGTGCCGAACCGTACCGCCAGAGGCGACCGGGCGGGCACAGCGGAGCGGCGGACTCACCACCGGGGGCGGTCCCACGGCTGGGCCGCGGGCGGCACCGGCGCCTGCGCAGGCAGCTGCGCCGTCGCGCTGCGGCGGGCCAGCAGCAGCCACGCGGCGAGTACGAGCAGCAGCGCGGTGCCCGCGCCGACGCCGACCCACCCGAACGTCCGCAGCGTCGCGTTGTCGTCGGCCTGGGCCTCGGTCAGGCCCTTCTCGGCCATCTCCCGGTCCTGGCCGTCGACCCCGAACCCCGCCGCAGCGGCGTCCCCGTCGTAGGACGGGGCGGGCCTGGCGTGCCCCTTGACGGCGATCCGCAGGGTGACAGGAGTGCCGTCGGGGAACGGCTTGACCATGTCCGGACCGACGGTGACGGCCACGTAGTACCAGCCGGCGAAGCGGGTCCGGGAGACGGTGTCGAGGTCGAGGAAGCGGTTCTCGTAGCGGACCGGGTTGCTGTACCGGTCGAACTCGGCGCCGTCCCCGTCGTAGCTGCGGAAGTCCTCGTTGTAGAGGGGGGAGCGCGCCGGGTTGTAGACGTTCATCCGGAAGCCGTGGGGCAGGAACGTGCTGCCGGTCTCGTCCTGCCGCGCCGAGTTGGGCACCTCCACGCGCGCGTACAGCCGCTGGCCCCAGTCGACGGGCACGCGGTAGTAGCGGGTCTCGCCCGGCCGCAGGCGGTCCTTCCAGACGCCGTCGCCGAGCGCGCGTGCGTCGTTGAAGCCGGTGCCGCCCTTTCGGGTCCGCGCCGCCGACGAGGGCACCGCCGGGCGGGTGTTGTTGTCGTCGGTCTCCTCCTCGGCGCCCGGCCGCGGGGCGGGGACGGCGCCCTTGAGCCCGGGCTCCTCCATGACCGACAGCTCCAGCGGCCACGAGCTCGGATCGGAGTTGTCGCCCTCCTCGCGGACGACGTGCACGAGGTACGGGCCCTTGGTACGGCAGGTCTCGCCGGTGGGGTCACCCATCAGCCGGGCGGCGTGTGCGGAGAGCGGGAAGGCGGTGTCTCCGGAGCCCTTGGTCGTGCCCTCGTCGCAGCGGTCGCCGTCGGTGTTCTGCAGCGTGACCTTCAGGCCGTCCCGGAAAGTGATCCTGGTGCCGGGATCCGGGATCCCGGTGGCGGTGACGTGGACATCGGAGGAGGCGTCCAGGTCGAGGGCGTAGTACTTCTCCTCGCCCGGCTCGATGCGGTCGGTGAACAGACCGGGCGCCACCTTGGGCGCGTCCGCGCTGCTGGAGGTGCCGGTGACCTTCTTGGCGTCCTCGGCCGTCCGGTAGGGGCGCGGCTCGCCCGCCGCCCATGCGCCCGGCGCTGCCGCGCCCAGGGCCGCGGCAGTCACACACAGCACGGCCGACAGCGCACCCGCACGGCCCCTGAGCCGGTAGTTGTGCCGAGTCACCACGTTCCACCCCTCGTCGCGTTCACGCTCCGGACCCTGGCACGGCGGTGCAGCGCGTACCAGACCCCTCCTGCCAGCAGCAGCACGGCCGCGGCTCCGCCGCCCGCCGACACGGCCGGATGCGGGCCGAAGTCCCCCGCCTGATCCCCGTCCCCGCCACCGCCGCCACCGGTACCGGCGGTGGCGGCGCCGTCGGCCGCTGCCTGCGCACCGGCGAACGGGGCGTCGTGCTCGGGCCCCTGCTTCGCCCGGCCCTTGACGTCGACGCGCAGCACGACACGGACGGCGGCGTTGTCGGCGATCCGGGCGGCTCCGGCACCCAGCGTGACGGCGATGTAGTACTCACCGCCGCGCCGCACGGGCTGCACGAAACTGGACGGCTCCGACCGGTTCTGCCAGGAGACGGGCACCGTACCCTGCGACACCTTCACCGGGTCGCCCCGGTAGGGCCGCCGCGCGGTGAACTCCGGCCCGTCGCCTACCGGCAGCCGCCCGGGCGCGTACAGCTGGGTCCGCACGTACGAGAAAGAGGCGCCGTTCTTTCGGCGCTCGGGCTCGTTGGCGAACTCCACGTCGTAGCGCAGCTGCTGGTTCCAGCCGACCGGGACCCGGTACCAGCGGGTCTGGGCGGGCACCAAGGTGTCGCGCCAGACGCCCTTCTTCAACTTCTCGGCGTCGTTGAAACCGGTGCCGCCCTCGATGTCCCTGGGCGTCCCGGTCGGCAGCGTGGCGTCCTTGCCGCCACCCCGGTACCCGGTCTCCGCGCGGGCCGGCGTCGCCCCCGCGGGCAGGGGCCGCTCGGTGCCGAGCCGCAGCTCCACGGGCCAGCGCGCCCGGTCGGAGCCCTCGGCGGTCTCGCGGGTCAGCTCGAAGGTGAACCGGCCCGGCCGGTCGCAGTCGCGGCTGCCGTCCTTGCCGGGGATGCGGCTGACGGCCGCGGTGACCGGGGTGCCGCCCTCGTCCTGTTCGAACCAGGACCGGTCGCTGCCGCAGCTGCTGCCGTCGGCGCTGCGCCGCGTCAGCTCCAGCCCGTCCAGCCTGCCCACCCGCGCCCCGGGCTGCGGGACGCCCGTGGCGGCGAAGTCCACGGCCTTCGCCGCCGATGCGCCGTCCAGCTCGGTGGCGTACCAGCGGGTCTCGCCGGGCCCGATGGTGTCCAGGTACTGGCCGGGGGCGCGCAGCGTGGGGGCGTCGGCTGAGGAGCGGCTCCCGGCGACCCGCTCGCCCTCGAAGCGGTAGCCGTCGGCCGACTGCCGGCCGGCGCGTTCGAGTTCGCGGGCGAGGTCGTCGGCCTTCGGGGCGTCGTAGTACGTGCCGTGCCCGGCCCGGGCGATGCACTCCAGCTGCTCGCGGGCCTTGCCCCGCACCTGGAAGCCGATGGCGTCGATCCGCAGATCGAGCCCGTCCCTGGACAGCTCCTCGGCGACCTCGCAGGGCTTCGGCGTCCCGCAGGTGTCCTCGCCGTCGGAGACCAGCACGATGGTGCGGCGGCCGAATCCGTTCTCCGGCGCCTCGGGCAGGTCGGCGGCGGCCTTCTGCAGGGAGTGGCCGATGGGCGTCTCGCCCCTGGGCCGCACCTTCGCGACGGCCTTCTTGATGCGTTCCCGCTCCAGCGGCCCGACGGGTTCGGCGAGCCGGGTGTCGGTGCAGCTGTCGGTCTTGTCGGCACCGTAGACGCGCAGCCCGGTCGGGTAGGCGTCGGGCAGGCTGTCGACGAGCGTGCCGACCGCCTTGCGAGCGGACTGCATCCGGGTCCGCCCCGAGTCGTCCCGCTCCGCCATGGAGCCCGAGGAATCCAGCACGATCTCCAGCGAGTTCCGGGCGAGCGCGTCGGTGCCCGGGTCGGCCGGGGCCGCTACGGCGGGGTGGGTGGCGGCCCCCGCCAGGAGCCCGGTGATCAGGGCGAGCAGCGCTCCGCCCGTCACCCCTACGGCCAGGCGGTTTCGCACTGGTGGCATGTCCATCGTCCCCCTCGGACCTGTGCTCGGTCTCCAGCTCGCCTGCGGCAGCTTTGCTTCAGCACGGTATTGCTTTGCAAGAGCAAGCAACAAGAGGGAATGTGTCACGGTACGGCAACAGCGCTCCCGCGGTACGCAGCACTGCCCCCGCGTCGCCCGCCACCCTGAAATGCCGCAGGACAGGGGCTGATTCAGGGCTTCCACCGCTGGCGGGCCGCCCACTCAGGGACGCCGACCATGACGGAGGCCCCGGTCGCCATGGGCGGCCGGGGCCTCTCGTTCACTGTTCGCTGGGGTTACACACCCGAACCTGCGGGCACGGAGTCGGTCGCCTCCGTCCACAGATCCTGCTCGGCGCGGTCCGCCTGGATCTGGCGGTACACGAGGAGACCGCCGATGGCGGCCAGTGCGACCAGGAAAAGCTTCTTCACCGCGCTACCTCGTCCTTCATAGACATTGGGACCTCTCTGGCGGCCGATGATACCCAACAGCCTCCCCGTACAGCCGGGTCGGCCCGGCGGCGCCCCGACGTGCCGTCTGCGGTTTTCCAGGCCGGACGTCGAGGTACGGGCGCGACCACCGCCGACGCCGCCTCACGCGGTCCGCGAGCGCTTCTTCCGCTTCGTACTGGAACGCTCCTCCAGCTGGATCTCCCGCTCCGCGCCGGGCACACCCTCGCCCAGCTGCCGGCCGCGCTCCCGCTCGGCGTTGAACTCGGCGCCCAGCACGATGGCCAGATTGGTGATCCACAGCCACACCAGGAAGACCACGACCCCGCCCAGCGTGCCGTACGTCTTGTTGTACGACCCGAAGTTCGCCACGTAGAACGCGAACCCCACCGAGGCGATCAGCCACACCAGCAGCGCCAGCACGGCACCGGGCAGCACCGAGGTGAAACCACGGATGCGCACATTGGGCGAGGCGTAATACAGCACCGCGATGATCAGGACGACGACGAGCACCATCACCGGCCATTTGGCCCAGTTCCACGCGGTCACCGCCGCGTCCCCGGCGCCCAGCGCGTCCCCGGCCTTCTTCGCCAGCGGCCCGCTGATCACCAGCCCGACCAGCACCAGCGCCTGGAGCAGCACCGCGACCAGCGTCACCAGCAGCTGCACGGGCCGCAGCTTGAAGACGGAGCGGCCCTCCTCCACCTCGTAGATCACGTTCGAGGCGCGGATGAAGGCGCCGACGTACCCCGAGGCCGTCCACAGCGCACCCAGAGCGCCGACGATCAGCAGCACGGTGGGGGTGCCGGAGCCGGAGGCCATGGACTCGATCGGCTTCTTGAACGTGTCGACGGCGGACGCCGGACCGATCGAGCTGACCAGGTCGTTCAAGGTGCTGATGATCTTCTTCGGGCTCATCACCAGGCTGACCAGCGAGAGCAGCGCGATCAGCGCCGGGAAGATCGACAGAACCGAGTAGTAGGTGAGCGCCGCGGCCGTGTCGGAGAGGTTGTCCTCCTTGAACTCGGTCAGGGTGCGCTTGAGCGTCTGACCGAGGGTGCCGCTGCGCGCGTGCGGTGGCCCCTCGGGCCGCCGGCCGGACGTCTTCTCCCGCTCGGGATCCCGCACGGCCGCGGGCTCTGGCTCCCTCTCGGGCCCGCGCTCCGGTTCGTGCTCGGAGGCGCGCCCGGGCTCCTGCCCGTGCTCAGGCTCGTTCTCGGGCCGCGACCCGGGATCGGGACTGGTCATCACAGCACTCCGCTCGCCGAGGAGGCGCTCGTCGGCGCCGACGGTCAGGACGCGCTACCGGTACCAGGGCCCGTAGTGGCGCAAACGTCGACAGGAGCCGAGGCCGACAGGGGCCGAGAAGGAGCCCGGCCTCCGTCGAACGGCGGAGGCGGATGGGCCCGGCGGTGGATGCCGTGCCGGTGGCCGGACCCCAGACTGAGGGGAACCGCTGCGGGAACGGGGGATCCGGGTGGAGCGCCGGGACCGGGCCGTACGGGGGTCGGCCCACGGGGTGGCCCCGGCGCTCTCACCGTACGCGCTGATCGGGAACCGCTGGGTGATCGGACTGGCCCGGGGGCGTGCCGGACGAACCCCTGCGGCCTGTACGTGACTTGAGCATGCGGCCCGCCGAGAGGTCCCGGGCGCCGCAGCGCTAGGGTGTGCGGCATTCGCGGCGGTGCCCGTACATCGCTCAGAGCACGCGCAGCACTCGGGGGAGTACCAGATGAGCAGGGCCGGCCGTGGGTTCGGCAACCGTCCCACAGGACCCGTTCCGCACCGTCCAGGGCCCATCGGCAGGCTGAACCGGGCCTTCCGCGTCGGCTTGGGCACCACCCGTCAGGACCTCGGCGAACGCCTCCATGACACCACCATCGCCCGGATGCGGCGCTCGCGGACGCTGCTGGGCATGGTCGCCGCCGGGTGGCTGGTCATGGCCTACCCCCTGAGCGAGGGCCGCGAGGAGTTCGCCCTGGGCAAACTCGTCGAACTCGTCATCGCCTGCGGCATCCTGCTGGTCGGCAGCTTCGTCGGCATCGCGGTCTTCCTCATCGCGAGCACCCCCGACCGGCGCCGCGACCTCACCCGGCGCCTGGGCGGACCCATCAGCTCCGTCCTGGCGCTCGCCACGGGCCCGGCGGTCACCTGGCTGTCCGTCACCATCGTCAAGGGCGACCTGGTCGACGGGCCGGGCCTGATCGCCTTCTTCTCCTCGATCGTCGGCTCAGGCATCATCTGCCGTGTCCTGAGCCTGCTGGTTCTCCTCCTCGGGGCGTTTGTCGCCCTGGTGCTTCTGGTCGTCTCGCTCATCTACACCATCGTCGCGGCCTATGTGTGCGTCAATTCCTGCTTCCGCGCCGCGGAGGTCCACGAACTGCTCCCCGCGTTGCTGTCCCCTCTGCTGGTGTGGTCGCTGTTCGTCTTCCAGTTGATCGACGGTCCCGATGTGGCGGCGCCCCCCCCGAGGTGCTGTACACGTTCCTTCTCGGCGGCCCGCTGACGGTGACCGCCCTGTCGGTCTGGGAGGTACGGCGCCTGCGCAGCCGCTACGGGATCACCCTGCGCACCGCGCTGGGCCGCTGAACGGGCTCGACCCCTCCGCCGGCCCCGGGTCCTCCCGGAGCACGACGACAAAGGCCCCCGGCTCTACGAAGCCGGGGGCCTTTGTGCTGGTGCGGCTACCAGGACTTGAACCTGGGGCCTCTTCCTCAGCAGGTCGATCCACAGGTGTGGACAGGTCCCGCAAGGTGCCGCGTTGAGACGCTTCTGCACAGGTCAGGGCGCAGATTCGTCGCTCGCTGACAGCCGGTGCACATCGCTGTTGATGTCCGCAGGTGATGTCAGGCACGGATGTCAAGGCACTGGCCTTACCTCTGCGGACAACGAGACGGAGGCAACCGCTGTCCTGGTTCACAGGTCCACGTGCTGGCTCTCGCAGTAGGTGTCGTTGTCGTAGATGATCGTCGTGTAGTACTTGCCCGGCGTGGTGCGGAAGGCGGGCAGCATCTTGTGGCCGTCGTTACGGCCGGGCGCCCGCGCCACCTCCTCGTCAAAACCCCACGGGACATCACGCATGAGGTACGTCATCTCCTCTTGCGCCCCGTTGCCGTGCCGTATTCCGACCCCGGTGGCGGTGCCGTCACCGTTGTGCGCCGGCGGGTAGACCTCGATCCGGTCGCCGTTGCTCGCTGTGCACTCGACCCCCGCGGTGTGGACGGGCCCGGCGTATCCCACCTGCGTCATCGCGCCCCCCAGCGCGAGTGTGGCGACGCCGACAATCAGGGCGCGCTTCGTTCCCGGTGTCATGCCCCGCATAGTCATCCTCGCCTTCCTCATCATTCCCCCTCAGGCTGTTCTTGTCTTGCGCAGCGGTGCCAACTGCCCCGCTGACCTCAGCTTGCAGCGGTTCGCCCGTCGACAGAACCTGACAGGCAACAGGGTGAGGCGGTACCGGATGCCCAAGAGTGAGGCTCGAAGTGGGCACCGGAAGAGCGCTGTCTTCTCCGCCATGACCGGTCCCGCCAAGGTTGCCCGCGAGGCCGCCGACAAGGCAGCGGCCAAAGCCGCGAACGGGCACGCCGAACATGGAGGTCTCCCTCAAGGGCCAGCCGGAGACCGTTTGCGCGTCGACCGCCGCAGCCGCGAGGAGTTCATCGAGGCCCCAGCGCCGAGGACGTGATCTTCTCGGAGCGCAACGGGGGCTGATCGAGCCGCGCGGCTTCTCGCGGACCTTCGAGCGTCTGGTCGAGCGCCATGGGTGCGACCGCTCACGGTGCGTCTGTCCCGGACGGCGACGAGCGCGACGCCGTCGCGCTGCTCGGAGACCTGCTCAGGGGAGACAAAACCATCGGCTGATGTCACTGATGGATGCCAAAGGCCCCCGGCTTCACGAAGCCGGGGGCCTTTGTGCTGGTGCGGCTACCAGGACTTGAACCTGGGGCCTCTTCCTTATCAGGGAAGCGCTCTAACCGTCTGAGCTATAGCCGCGCGCTGCACAGAAAGGTTAGCGCACTTCAGCCGTGGTCCCAAATCGGTTCCGCGGGGATCCGGGGGCGGCTCCCGCGGACCGGGGCAGGGCGCCTACTCGTCCTCGGCCAGCGTCAGCTCGACCCCGCCGACGAAGCCGGCCGAGAGGTTGTAGATGAAGGCACCCAGGGTGGCGAGCGCGGTGGCCAGCACCACGTTGATCACCGCGATGAGCGAGGTGAAGAGCAGGACGCGGGGCAGCGAGAGGAAGGTCTCCAGATCGAAGCCGCCGTTGCCCTCGGCGCTGGTGGCCTCGCTGACGGTGCCGCCCAGGGTGGAGAAGACGCCCATCGCGTCCATCACCATCCACAGCACGGCGACCGCCACGACGGTGCACACCCCCAGCGCGACGGCCAGCAGGAAGCTGACCTTCATCACCGACCAGGGATCGGCCTTCGCCACCCGCAGCCGGGCCTTGCGCGTCCGCGGAACCGTACGCGCCCCGGTGCGGGGCTTGCGTACGGCTTCCGGACCCGGCTCCGGCCGACCCGACCGCCCCGCCTGCCCCGGATCCGGCGACGGATAGGCCTGCGGCGGCCGGTGCGGCTGCTGCTCGGGCTGCGGCTGGGCCGGGGACGGGGGCTTCGCCTGCGGCTGAGCCTTCGGCTGCGGCTGAGCACCACTCACGCCCTGCTCCTAGTTGTCCTAGTCGTCGTCCGGGTCGGGCGCGTCCTGCTGCTCCCCCTCTTCGGGGATACCCGCCGCGGCCTCCACTTCCTCGGCCTCCCGACCGGCTTCGGCGTTACGTGCGACGCCGACAACCGCGTCCTTCTTGCCCAGGTTGATCAGTTGAACGCCCATGGTGTCACGGCCGGTCTCCCGCACCTCGTTGACCCGCGTACGGATCACACCGCCGCCGAGCGTGATGGCGAGGATCTCGTCGGTCGCCTCGACCACCAGCGCGCCGACCAGTGACCCCCGGTCCTCCACGATCTTGGCGGCCTTGATGCCGAGACCGCCGCGTCCCTGGACCCGGTACTCGTCCACGTTGGTCCGCTTCGCGTACCCGCCGTCGGTCGCCGTGAACACGAACGTACCCGCCCGCACGACATTCATCGAGAGGAGTTCGTCGTCTTCGCGGAAACTCATCCCCTTGACACCGGAGGTGGCCCGGCCCATCGGACGCAGCGCCTCGTCGGTTGCGGTGAAGCGGATCGACTGTGCCTTCTTGCTGACCAGCAGCAGATCGTCGTCGGGAGAGACCAACTCGGCGCCGATCAGCTCGTCGTCGCGGCCGTCCTCCATCTCGCGGAGGTTGATGGCGATGACGCCGCCGGAGCGGGGCGAGTCGTAGTCCTTCAGCGGCGTCTTCTTGACCAGGCCGGACTTGGTGGCCAGCACCAGATAGGGGGCCGCCTCGTAGTCCCGGATGGCGAGGATCTCGGCAATCTGCTCATCCGGCTGGAAGGCCAGCAGATTCGCCACGTGCTGGCCGCGCGCGTCCCGCCCGGCGTCCGGCAACTCGTACGCCTTGGCCCGGTAGACGCGGCCCTTGTTGGTGAAGAACAGCAGCCAGTGGTGGGTGGTGGAGACGAAGAAGTGGTCGACGATGTCGTCTTCCTTCAGCTTCGTGCCGCGCACACCCTTGCCGCCGCGCTTCTGCGCCCGGTAGTCGTCCGTCTTGGTGCGCTTGACGTAGCCGCCACGGGTGATCGTGACGACGATGTCCTCCTCGGCGATCAGGTCCTCGATGGACATGTCGCCCTCGAAGGGGATCAGCTTGGTACGCCGGTCGTCGCCGAACTTGTCGACGATCGCGCGCATCTCCTCGCCGATGATCTGGCGCTGCCGCTCCGGGGAGGCGAGGATCGCGTTGTACTCGTTGATCTTCGCCTGGAGCTCGTCGTGCTCGGCGGTGATCTTCTGCCGCTCCAGCGCCGCCAGCCGGCGCAGCTGCATCTCCAGGATCGCGTTGGCCTGGATCTCGTCGATCTCCAGCAGCCCCATCAGGCCCCCGCGGGCCTCCTCGACGGTCTGGCTGCGCCGGATCAGCGCGATGACCTCGTCGATCGCGTCCAGCGCCTTGAGCAGACCGCGCAGGACGTGGGCGCGCTCCTCGGCCTTGCGCAGCCGGAAGCGGGTGCGGCGCACGATGACATCGATCTGGTGCGCGACCCAGTGCCGGATGAAGGCGTCCAGCGACAGGGTGCGCGGCACGCCTTCGACCAGGGCCAGCATGTTGGCACCGAAGTTGGTCTGCAGATCGGTGTGCTTGTAGAGGTTGTTGAGGACGACCTTGGCGACCGCGTCCCGCTTCAGGACGATGACGAGCCGCTGGCCCGTACGCGAGGACGTCTCGTCGCGGACGTCGGCGATGCCGCCGATCCGGCCGTCCTTGACCAGGTCGGCGATCTTCAGCGCGAGGTTGTCCGGGTTGACCTGGTAGGGCAGCTCGGTGACGACCAGGCACTGACGGCCCTGGATCTCCTCGACCTCCACCACGGCCCGCATGGTGATCGAACCGCGCCCGGTGCGGTAGGCCTCCTCGATGCCCCTACGGCCCACGACCAGCGCGCCGCTGGGGAAGTCCGGGCCCTTGATCCGCTCGATGAGGGCTTCCAGCAGCTCCTCGTTGGAGGCCTCGGGGTGGTCGAGGTACCACTGCGCACCGGCGGCGACCTCCCGCAGGTTGTGCGGAGGGATGTTGGTCGCCATGCCAACGGCGATACCGGCCGAACCGTTGATCAGCAGGTTGGGGAAGCGGGACGGCAGGACCGTCGGCTCCTGGTTGCGGCCGTCGTAGTTGTCCTGGAAGTCGACGGTCTCCTCGTCGATGTCCCGGAGCATCTCCATGGCCAGCGGGGCCATCTTGCACTCGGTGTACCGCATGGCCGCCGCCGGGTCGTTGCCCGGCGAGCCGAAGTTGCCGTTGGAGTCCACCAGCGGCATCCGCATCGACCACGGCTGCGCCAGCCGCACCAGTGCGTCGTAGATGGAGGTGTCACCGTGCGGGTGGTAGGTGCCCATGACGTCGCCGACGACGCGGGCGCACTTGTAGTAGCCCTTCTCGGGGCGGTAGCCACCGTCGTACATCGCGTACAGCACCCGGCGGTGCACCGGCTTGAGGCCGTCGCGGATGTCGGGCAGCGCACGGCTCACGATCACGCTCATCGCGTAGTCGAGGTAGGAGCGCTGCATCTCCGTCTCGAGGCTGACGGGCTCGACGCGGGCACCCGCCTCGGTGTCCACCAGCGCGCTGTCGGGCGCGGGGGCGTTCTCGGGCGTCGGCTCTGGGGTGGTGGGGGTCTCGTCGGCCATGCTCAGATCAGGTCCTTGGGGTATGCGCGGCAGTCGCGCGTTACGGCGAAAACATTCCCGCCGCAACGGCGACAAGCCACGGCGGAGAGGGTCCGGCGGCTGTCAAACCGGCTCAGCCGGCGCGTTCGGCTCATGGGGCAGCCGCCTAGATGTCCAGGAACCGGACATCCTTCGCGTTGCGCTGGATGAACGAGCGGCGGGCCTCGACGTCCTCGCCCATGAGGATGGAGAACAGGTCGTCGGCGGCCGCGGCGTCGTCCAGGGTCACCTGGCGCAGGACACGGTGCTCGATGTCCATGGTGGTGACCCGCAGCTCGTCCGCGTTCATCTCGCCCAGGCCCTTGAAGCGCTGCACCGAGTCGTCCCTGATGCGCTTGCCCTGCTCGCGGCCCAGCTGGATGAGGCTGTCGCGCTCGGGGTCGGAGTAGGCGTACTGGAACTCGTCCCGGCTCCACTTGATCTTGTACAGCGGCGGCTGGGACAGGAAGACGTGCCCGGCCTCCACCAGGGGCCGCATGAAACGGAAGAGCAGGGTGAGCAGCAGGGTGTTGATGTGCTGGCCGTCGACATCGGCGTCCGCCATCAAGATGATCTTGTGATAGCGGAGCTTCTCGATGTCGAAGTCCTCGTGCACGCCCGTGCCGAACGCCGAGATCAGCGCCTGCACCTCGGCGTTCTGCAGGACCTTGTCGATCCGTGCCTTCTCGACGTTCAGGATCTTGCCGCGGATCGGCAGGATGGCCTGGTACTCGGGGTCACGGCCGGACTTGGCCGAGCCGCCCGCCGAGTCGCCCTCCACGATGAAGATCTCGCACTTGACCGGGTCGTTGGACTGGCAGTCCGAGAGCTTGCCCGGCAGCGAAGCCGTCTCCAGCAGCCCCTTGCGCCGCGTCAGATCCCGCGCCTTGCGCGCGGCGACCCGCGCCGTGGCCGCCTGGATGCCCTTGCGGATGATGTCCGCGGCCTCGTTCGGGTTCCGGTCGAGCCAGTCGGTCAGCTGCTCGTGGACGATCTTCTGGACGAACGTCTTGGCCTCGGTGTTGCCCAGCTTCGTCTTCGTCTGACCCTCGAACTGCGGCTCGCCGAGCTTGACGGAGATGATCGCCGTCAGACCCTCGCGGATGTCCTCACCCGTGAGGTTGTCGTCCTTCTCGCGCAGCAGCTTGCGGTCGCGCGCGTACCGGTTGATCAGCCCCGTCAGCGCGGCCCGGAAGCCCTCCTCGTGAGTGCCGCCCTCATGGGTGTGGATGGTGTTGGCGAAGGAGTAGACACCCTCGCTGTACTGGCTGTTCCACTGCATCGCGATCTCGACCGAGAGCATCCGCTCGGTGTCCTCCGACTCGAAGGAGATCACGCTGTCGTGGACCAGTTCACCCTTACGGGAGTTGAGATAGCGGACGAAGTCCGCGATACCGCCCTCGTAGTGGTACCGGACGGTGTTGGGGTTGCCGTCCTCGTCGACGTGCCCCTCGCGCTCGTCGGTCAGCGAGATGGTCAGCCCCTTGTTGAGGAACGCCATCTCCTGGAAGCGCCGCGACAGCGTCTCGAAGGAGTAGTCCGTCGTCTCGAAGATGTCGCTGTCCGCCCAGAACGTGACCACGGTGCCGGTCTCGTCCGTGGCCTCGTTCCGCGACAGCGGAGCCGTCGGCGCACCCAGCTTGTAGTCCTGCGTCCAGCGGTAGCCGTCGGTCTTGACCTCGACGGCGACCTTGGTGGACAGCGCGTTGACGACGGAGACACCGACGCCGTGCAGACCGCCGGAGACGGCGTACCCGCCGCCGCCGAACTTGCCGCCCGCGTGCAGCACGGTGAGCACGACCTCGACGGCCGGCTTCCCCTCGGACGGGATGATGCCCACCGGGATACCGCGCCCGTTGTCGGTGACCCGGACGCCACCGTCGGCGAGCAGCACCACCTCGATGGTGTCCGCGTGCCCGGCGAGCGCCTCGTCGACGGAGTTGTCGACCACCTCGTACACAAGGTGATGAAGACCACGCTCACCGGTCGACCCGATGTACATGCCGGGCCGTTTGCGAACCGCGTCCAGTCCCTCCAGGACCGTGATCGCGCTCGCGTCGTACGACGGCACCTCGGTGCCGGCGCCCGCCTGCTGCGCGGACGCGGAAGCGCCGCCGCCCGCGGGGCCGGGCACGGCGGCACCGTCTTCAGCTACCCGATCGGGGGTCACCTCCGCGGACTGCGGCGGAGTCGTCTTGTCGTTCTCGTTGAGATCGCCGGAATCGGCCACGAAGCGCCCTTTCTGGCACAGCACAGGCCGTCTCCAGGGCAAGGCGGAGCGGCTGCGTCGTTCGACATGTTCCGCAACGGTGCGGTAGTCCCCCAGTGTACCGGTGGCCGCGACACGAGTGGGGGTTTGCCGGTGCCTGAGTCCACATGTGGCGCCCTGAACTGGCGTCCGTCGACTCCCCATATCTGGACCGGGGGGCCAAGAGCCTCACAGTGGCACTGAGCGCTTCGATCCGTCTCCGGCTGTCCCGGCCCGCACACACACCGCGACCGAAGGGCTCCCAGCCTCACCCGTACGTGTCGCCGGGACCCTTGCTACCGGGTGCCCGCAGCGGTCCGTACCCCTTGCGCGGGGCCTCCGGACCCCGCACCTTGATCATCCGTACGGTGCCCTGGCCGAGGTCCTCGTTCAGCCGCGCCACCAGCCGTGGCGCCAGCAGCCGCAGCTGCGTCGCCCACGCCGTCGAGTCGCACCGCACCAGCAGCGTGCGCTCCTGTTCGTCGTAGCGCTGCGGCTCGCAGTGCTGCGCCACCTCCGGCCCCACCAGCTGCGGCCAGCGTCCCATCACCCCGCCGACCGCCGCCGGGGTCTCCCAGCCCCGCTCCGCGATCAGCCTGTTGACGGCGGCACCCAGCGGCAGCGGGTCCCGCCCGTCACGCCGGGCGCCCGAACGCAGCCCACCGCCCCGACGGGCCTGCCGGCGCTGCTGCGCCTCGGCCCCCCGCGCCCGCGCCTGCTCCTTGGCGGCACGCAGCGCGACCCGCGCCAGATCCACACCGCTGGTCGCGGGCGGCTTCTGCGGCTCCTGCTCAGCTGAGGTGTTCTCCTGCCCGGACCCGGAACCGCTCACAGCCCGGTCACCTCCCCGTCCGCCACCGAGAACCGCGTCCCCTCCAGCACGTCCGGCACATCGTCCGGCACCGCGGCGGTCACCAGCACCTGCTCGGCGGGTGCCACCAGCTCCGCGAGCCGGGTACGCCGTCTGGTGTCCAGCTCGGCGAAGACGTCGTCCAGGATCAGCACCGGCTCGTGCCCCTCGCTCTTGAGCAGCTCGTACGCGGCCAGCCGCAGCGCCAGCGCGTACGACCACGACTCGCCATGGCTGGCGTATCCCTTCGCGGGCAGCTCCCCCAGTCGCAGCAGTACGTCGTCGCGATGCGGGCCGACCAGCGTCACGCCGCGCTCGATCTCCTGCTTACGGGCCTCGCCCAGCGCCGCGACCAGCCCCGCGTACAGCTCCTGCGGATAGCTCCCGCCCGCGGCCTGCGGCAGGGCCGCGCCGGACGCCGGACCCCGGTACTCGAACGCGACCGGCCCGCCGCCCGGCGCCAGCCGCTCGTACGCCTTGTCCGCCAGCGGGCCCAGCACCGCCAGCAGATCCAGCCGCTGCGCCAGCAACTCCGCCCCCGCCCGCGCCAGATGCTGGTCCCACACATCCAGCGTCGACAGGTCCACGCCCCGACCGCCGTGCCGCCGCGCCATGGCTGCCGACTTCAGCAGGCTGTTGCGCTGCTTGAGCACCCGCTCGTAGTCCGAGCGCACCCCCGCCATCCGCGGGGCGCGGGCCGTCACCAACTCGTCCACGAACCGGCGCCGCTCACCCGGGTCGCCCTTGACCAGCGTCAGGTCCTCGGGCGCGAACAGCACCGTCCGCAGGATGCCCAGCACATCGCGCGGCCGCACCTGCGACGAGCGGTTGATCCGCGCCCGGTTGGCCCGGCCCGGATTCAGCTCCAGCTCGATCAGCTGCTCGCGCTCTCCCTGCCGCACCTGTGCACGCACGACGGCGCGCTCGGCGCCCTGCCGCACCAGCGGCGCGTCCGCCGACACCCGGTGGCTGCCCAGCGTGGCGAGATAGCCGACGGCCTCGACCAGATTCGTCTTGCCCTGGCCGTTCGGCCCGAGAAACGCCGTCACGCCCGGACCGAGCGGCACCTCGGCCCGGCCGTACGAGCGGAAATCAGCGAGCGAGAGATGCGTGACGTGCATCGCCTGGCCGTCAGCCTCCGGTGGGCGGAGTGACGTCGGCCCCCGGGGCGTCGGCGCCCGGCTCCCCGGACTTCTCCGCGGCCGTCACCGCGTGCCCACCGAACTGGTTGCGCAACGCGGCGATCATCTTCATCTGCGGAGAGTCCTCCTGCCGGGAGGAGAACCGTGCGAACAGCGACGCGGTGATCGCCGGCAGCGGCACCGCCTTGTCGATCGCGGCCTCCACCGTCCAGCGGCCCTCGCCCGAGTCCGCCGCGTAGCCGCGCAGCGCGTCCAGGTGCTCGTCGCTGTCCAGCGCCTTGACCGCCAGATCCAGCAGCCAGGAGCGGATGACGGTGCCCTCCTGCCAGGAGCGGAAGACCTCGCGTACATCGGTCACCGAGTCAGCGGCCTCCAGCAGCTCCCAGCCCTCGGCGAAGGACTGCATCATCGCGTACTCGATGCCGTTGTGGACCATCTTGGCGAAGTGGCCGGCGCCGACCTTGCCCGCGTGGACGGAACCGAACTTCCCCTCGGGCTTGAGGGCGTCGAAGATCGGCTGCACCTTCGCCACGTCCTCGGCGGAGCCGCCGTACATCAGCGCGTAGCCGTTCTCCAGGCCCCACACACCACCGGAGACACCGCAGTCGACGAAGCCGATGCCCTTGGCCTTCAGCTCGTCGGCATGCTTCTCGTCGTCGGTCCAGCGCGAGTTGCCGCCGTCGACCACCAGGTCACCGGGGGAGAGCAGCTCGCCGAGCTCGTCGATGGTCGACTGGGTGGCCGAACCCGCCGGCACCATCACCCACACCACGCGCGGTGCACTGAGCGACTCGACCAGTTCCTTGAGGCTGCCCACGTCGGCGACGTCCGGGTTCCGGTCATACCCGATGACCGTGTGGCCCCCGCGGCGGATGCGCTCACGCATGTTGCCGCCCATCTTCCCGAGACCGACCAGACCGAGCTCCATCACTGCCCCTTAGCTGTGCTTCTCACGTTGCCGCAGTTTCGTTCGCATTCGACCCTACGCCTAGCCGAATACGACCTCAGCCGGAGAGCCGGACGGGCATGATCAGGTACTTGTAGGCCTCGTCGGCCTCGGCGTCCTTGGCCGGCCGACCGCTGAGCAGAGCCGGCTTGGTCGAGGTCGTGAACGACAGCTGCGCCACCGGCGAGTCGATGGCGCTCAGCCCCTCCAGCAGGAAGCCGGGGTTGAAGGCGATCGAGATGTCGTCGCCCTCCAGGTCGGCGTCGACCCTCTCCACAGCCTGTGCATCGTCGCTGGAACCGGCCTCCAGGGTGAGCACCCCCTGCTCGAAGCTGAGCCGCACCGGGGTGTTGCGCTCGGCCACCAGCGCCACGCGCTTGACGGCCTCCACGAACGGCGCCGTCTCGATCACCGCCACGGAGTTGAACTCCGTCGGGAACAGCGTGCGGTACTTGGGCAGGTCGCCCTCCAGCAGCCGCGTCGTCGTCCGCCGCCCGGCGCCCTCGAAACCGATCAGCCCCTCACCGGAGCCGGAGCCGGACAGCGCCAGCGTCACGCTGTCGCCACCGCTGAGCGACTTCGCGGTCTCCAGCAGCGTCTTGGCGGGCACCAGGGCCACCGCAGAGGCGTCCGGGGTCTCCGGCTTCCACAGGAACTCGCGCACCGCGAAGCGATAGCGGTCGGTGGAGGCCAGCGTGACGGTGTCGCCCTCGATCTCGATCCGCACACCCGTCAGCACCGGCAGCGTGTCGTCCCGCCCGGCCGCGATGGCGACCTGCTGGGCAGCGGCGGCGAAGACCTCGCCGGGGACGGTGCCGGTGGCCGACGGCATCTCCGGCAGCGCCGGGTACTCCTCCACCGGCAGGGTGTGCAGGGTGAAGCGGGAGGAGCCGCACACGACGGTCGCCCGTACACCGTCTGTGGAGATCTCCACCGGGCGGTTGGGGAGGGCACGGCAGATGTCGGCCAGCAGCCGGCCGGAGACCAGCACCGTGCCGTCCTCCTCGACCTCCGCCTCGACCGAGACCCGCGCCGAGACCTCGTAGTCGAAGCCGGAGAGGCTCAGGGTGCCGTCGTCCGCCTTCAACAGCAGGCCCGCGAGCACGGGCACCGGCGGGCGGGCGGGGAGGCTCTTGGCCGTCCAGGCCACCGCCTCCGCGAGCACATCGCGTTCAACCCGGATCTTCACGTTCAGCCGCCTCCTGCTGCTGCCTCTGCTCGTGCTTTGCCGGGCACCAGTCTGACGCACCGGACTGACAGCAGGTGCGGGCGCGGGTCAAGTCGACGCGATCCGGGTCGGGGCCCGCGGCACCGAGTTGTGCACAGCCCCCACTTCGAAGCGATTCCCGGGCTCTCTAGGTGTCGTCGTAGTAGTAGGGCTTGTGGAAACGGTGGAAAAGCACGTTTCCGCAGCTCAGGCCGGGATTTTTGTCCACCGCGCCTGTGGGTGGACCCGTGGAGGAAGCGGGGTTCTCTGTGGACGGCGAAAAGTTCTGCACACCCCGCCCACAGGCAGGGGTGGTTTCCCCACAGCCGCGCCCACAGTTTTCCCCGCCTTTCCCACAGCCCAAACCTCGGCCTCGATGTGACGGCTTTCACTCGGACCGGTGAGCGGGCGCGTTGCGTTGCCGAACAGTGGACAGCTCTGTGGAGAAGTGGCCGATCACTGGGGAAAAGAGCCCCCATCCTGTGGGCGGCCGGTGGACAAGCCGCGGGCCGTGCCGACGCCCGATCCGCCCTCCACATGCTGTGGACGCCGGGTGCCCACAAGTACACAGCCGAGTGACCTCGGCAAACCACCCTCCGACCGGGCCCGTTGTGGACGCCCTTGGGACAACGGGGAAGGTCCCCAGGGTGTGGAAGCGGTAAACCGCCGATTGCTGTGGACCGGGGCGCTCCGCGCCACATGATTCGAACAGTCGGCGCCCCGTCAGGGGCGCGGGGCTGTGTTCAATGTGCGGCTCCGCCGTGTGGGCGCGACAAGCCTGGGGGCACCTCTCGGCCGGAGGCTGAGGGAACACCGGCAGCCTGTAACGCACAGCAAAGGGCTCCCCCTGCCCAGGGGGAGCACCCAGAGTGCGCTCAGCCGTTCTTGATGCGGTTGGTCAGCTCGGTGACCTGGTTGTAGATGGAGCGCCGCTCCGCCATGAGGGCGCGGATCTTCCGGTCGGCGTGCATCACCGTCGTATGGTCGCGGCCGCCGAACTGGCCGCCGATCTTGGGGAGCGAGAGATCCGTCAGCTCCCGGCAGAGATACATGGCGATCTGGCGTGCCGTGACCAGGACGCGGCTGCGCGAGGACCCGCACAGGTCGTCCACCGTCAGCCCGAAGTAGTCGGCCGTCGCGGCCATGATGGCGGGCGCGGTGATCTCCGGAGTGGCGTCCTCCCCACCCGGGATCAGGTCCTTCAGCACGATCTCGGTCAGCCCGAGGTCGACCGGCTGCCGGTTGAGGCTGGCGAAGGCGGTCACCCGGATCAGGGCGCCCTCCAGCTCCCGGATGTTGCGCGAGATACGGGAGGCGATGAACTCCAGCACCTCGGGCGGCGCGTTCAGCTGCTCCTGCACCGCTTTCTTGCGGAGGATCGCGATACGCGTCTCCAGCTCGGGTGGCTGGACGTCGGTGATCAGGCCCCACTCGAAGCGGTTGCGCAGCCGGTCCTCCAGCGTCTCCAGGGCCTTGGGCGGCCGGTCGCTGGAGAGGACGATCTGCTTGTTGGCGTTGTGCAGGGTGTTGAAGGTGTGGAAGAACTCCTCCTGCGTCGACTCCTTGTCCGCCAGAAACTGGACGTCGTCGACGAGCAGGATGTCCATGTCGCGGTAGCGCTTGCGGAACGCGTCCGCCTTGCCGTCGCGGATGGAGTTGATGAACTCGTTGGTGAACTCCTCCGAGCTGACGTAGCGCACCCGCGTGCCCGGGTAGAGGCTGCGCGCGTAGTGCCCGATCGCGTGCAGCAGATGCGTCTTGCCGAGCCCGGACTCGCCGTAGATGAACAGCGGGTTGTACGCCTTGGCGGGCGCCTCGGCCACGGCGACGGCCGCCGCGTGCGCGAAGCGGTTCGAGGCGCCGATCACGAAGGTGTCGAAGAGGTACTTCGGGTTCAGCCGTGCCGTCGGCTCCCCCGGGCCCGTGGCCGGCGCGGGCTGCGCCGCCAGCGGGCCCGGCGCACCGCTGGGCGCCGGAAGCTGCGCCGGGCTGTCGTAGTGCGGGGCGGGCGGCCGGCCCTGGGGCGGTACCTGCGGACGGGGGCGCTGCTGGTGCTGCGGCGCCTGCTGGTGCTGGTGCTGCTGTTCGTACGGCTCGAACGTCTGCTGGTCGTATCTCTGGCTGCCTTGGCTGCCCTGGCCGGTCTGGTAGCCCTGGCCGCCGTCGTAGTTCTGCCCGTGCTCATAGCCCTGGCCGCCGCGTTCGTAGCCCTGACCAGGGTCGTAGCCGCCGCCCTGCTGGTCGTAGCTCTGCTGCTCGTACGGCTGCTGCTGGCGCTCGTAGGGCTGGCGCGGCTGGTGCTGCTGCGGGGGGTACGGCTCGCGCGGCTGCTGCCAGGACGACGGCGCGGACCCCGGGCCGCCGGGACCTCCGGGGGCTCCGGGGCCGCCGCCGGGGAGGGTGTTGTGGGGGTAGTCCGTCGGGTAGGCCGAGCGGGCGCCGGGGATGTCGCGGTTCTCGTACTGCTCGAACCGGTCCTGCTCGTACCTGTCCTCGCCGTACCGCTCCTGCTCGTACCGCTCCTGGTGGACGTGCGGGTGGCTGGGCGACTGGCCGGGCGGCTGGCCCTGGGGTTGGCCCTGCGGCTGGGGCGTCTGCTGGTGCTGAGGCGGCTGGTGCTGCTGCGGGGACTGCTGCCCCTGATGCTGCTGCGGCTGTGAGGGCTGCTGCTGCTCGGGGGGCTGCGTGGGTGAGGGAATGGCGGGGGCCGGGGCCTCGGGGGCCGGGCCCGTCACCGTGATCGCGAGCCGGATGGGCTGCTGGCACTCCCGGCTGAGCGCCTCGGTGATCAGCGGCGAGAGCCGGCCCTCCAGGACACCCTTCGCGTACTCGTTCGGAACCCCCAGCAGCGCCGTGCCCGAGACGAGGACAAGGGGCTGGCAGTCCCGCAGCCAGCGCTGGTCCTTCGCCTCGACACCCTGCCCCTCGCGCAGGAGCTGGTCCAGCACCCGTGGCCACACTGCGGCAAGATCGGCAGGTAGGTCAGCCACGGGGCACGCTCTCTCACTCGCTGGGTGACGGGTCACTCGCTGTGTGACGGTCGTCCGGTGATCGACCAGATCCCACGCATGCATGGTTCTCGGGACGGTCGGGAAGGAAAGGAAGTTCGGCCACGGTAGTCACGCGGACCTGCCCCGTTCAAGTCGTTGTCCACAGGCTGTGCACGAGTGCAGTAGCCGGGCAGCGGGCGGTTCGTCGTCGGGCAACCGCCGGGCGGCGGCCGGGGGCCCCGTCGGTGCTGGTTTGACCGGATGGCGCGGGCCCGCGTACCGTAACCAGGTCGAGTGTCGACGGCTGCTGCCGCCTGCCTCCGATGGGCAAGATCACCCGGTGTACCCGGACGATCATGAAGCGGTGCACACTCGGGCGTTGCGAGCTACTCGTGGGCGCACGGTGACAGCCGGTCGACTCCCCACACCAGTCCCACGGTGACCGTGGGGCACGAAGCATCTCTGGAGCCCCCGAGTGAGCAAGCGCACCTTCCAGCCGAACACCCGCCGCCGCGCGAAGACCCACGGCTTCCGGCTGCGCATGCGGACCCGCGCCGGCCGCGCGATCATCGCGAACCGCCGCAGCAAGGGTCGCGCCCGCCTGTCGGCCTGAGCAGCCTGACCACAGGTCCATGACGTGCTGCCTACCGAGAACCGGCTGAGGCGGCGCGAGGACTTCGCGGCCGCGGTACGCCGAGGACGCAGGGCCGGTCGCCCGCTCCTCGTCGTACATCTACGCAGTCGAACGGACCCGCATGCGTCGGGGGGAGAGGTTCCCCCGGTGCGTGCGGGTTTCGTCGTGAGCAAGGCCGTCGGCAACGCGGTGGTCCGTAACCGTGTGAAGCGGCGGTTGCGGCATCTGCTACGGGACCGCCTGTCCCAGCTGCCCCCCGGTAGCCTGGTGGTCGTACGGGCGCAACCCGGTGCGGCGGACGCGGACCATGTGGATCTGGCCCGAGAGCTGGATGCCGCGCTGCGGAAGCTGCTCAAAGGGTCCCCTCGCTCAGCTGCCTCGGGGGACAGCCCCCGGGATCCCGGCCGCGAACCGGGAGGGAGAGCTCAGTGAAGTACCCGCTGCTGTGGTTGATCAAGCTGTACCAGTGGACCGTCAGTCCGATGCTCGGTCCGGTGTGCCGGTACTACCCGTCGTGCTCGCACTACGGCTATACGGCCATCGACCGCCATGGCGCCGTGAAGGGGACGGCGCTGACGGCCTGGCGCATTCTGCGCTGCAATCCGTGGTCGCCCGGTGGCGTCGACCATGTCCCCGCCCGGAAGCACCCGGTATGGCACCAGCGGATCCGCTCCCGCTGGCAGCAGCACCGGACCCAGTCCAACGCCCAAGGAGCCTGATACGTGGACACGATCCTGAGTCCTCTCTATACCGCTGTCTCCTGGATCATTGTCCAGTTCCATTCGCTGTTCAGCCTGGTCTTTGACGAGGACAGCGGCTGGGCCTGGGGTCTGTCCATCTTCTGCCTGGTGGTGCTGATCCGGATCTGCCTGATCCCGCTCTTCGTGAAGCAGATCAAGTCGACCCGGAACATGCAGGCGCTCCAGCCGAAGATGAAGGCGATCCAGGAGCGCTACAAGAGCGACAAGCAGCGCCAGAGCGAAGAGATGATGAAGCTCTACAAGGAGACGGGCACCAACCCGCTCTCCAGCTGCCTGCCGATCCTGGCGCAGTCGCCCTTCTTCATCGCCCTCTTCCAGGTGCTCAACCACATCGCCAACGACAAGGCGGTGGGTGTACTCACCGGTGATCAGGTCGACAGCGCGCGTAACGCCACCATCTTCGGCGCGCCGATCGCCGCGAAGTTCATGGACAGCGCCGGCGACGTGGCCAGTCTGGGGGACGCCTCGCTGACCACCGTCCGCATCGTCACGGTCATCATGATCGTCCTGATGTCGGCGTCGCAGTTCTACACGCAGCGCCAGCTGATGACCAAGAACGTCGACCTGACGGTGAAGACGCCGTTCATGCAGCAGCAGAAGATGCTGATGTACGTCTTCCCCATCATGTTCGCCGTCTTCGGTATCAACTTCCCCGTCGGTGTCCTCATCTACTGGCTGACCACCAACGTGTGGACGATGGGCCAGCAGATGTACGTCATCAAGCGCAACCCGACCCCCGGCTCGCGTGCCTTCGAGGAGCGCCAGGAGAAGCTGCGCGCCAAGGGCAAGCTCAAGGAGGACCCGAAGGAGGTCGAGGCGCGTGAGGCCGCCGAGGCCGCCCGGGTCCGGCGGCAGCAGCCGAAGCGGCAGCCCAAGGCGAAGCGCCAGAGCGGTGGCTCCGTTGCCACGAAGGACGACTCCGCCTCCGCAGCCACCTCCCTGCAGAAGACGGGCCCCAAGGGCAACCAGAAGCAGGGCGGCCAGTCCGGCCAGAAGAGCACTGGGCAGAAGGGCGCCGGCCAGAAGCAGGGCGGCGGGTCCAAGGCGGCAGGCCAGGCTAAGTCGGGCCAGCAGCAGAAGTCGGGCCAGAAGAAGTCCGGTCAGCGCAAGGGCCCGCAGCGTCCCAAGCACCCCTCCAAGAAGTGAGCACCGAAGGAGTCCCCGCCGTGACGGACACCACTGTCCCAGAAGGCACCGAAGCCGACACCGACACCCTGACCCGCCTCGAACAGGAGGGTGAGATCGCGGCCGACTACCTCGAGGGACTTCTCGATATCGCCGATCTGGACGGCGACATCGACATGGACGTCGAGGCCGATCGCGCCGCGGTGTCGGTGATCAGTGAGGGCTCGTCCCGCGATCTGCAGAAGCTGGTCGGCAGGGACGGGGAGGTCCTGGAGGCCCTCCAGGAGCTGACCCGGCTGGCGGTGCACCGGGAGACCGGTGACCGCAGCAGGCTGATGCTCGACATCGCCGGTTTCCGGGCCCGCAAGCGGGAGGAGCTGGCGGAGCTCGGCGACAAGGCGGCGCAGGAGGCGAAGAGCAGCGGCGAGCCGGTGAAGCTGCGCCCGATGACGCCCTTCGAGCGCAAGGTCGTACACGATGCGGTGAAGTCCGCCGGACTACGCAGCGAGTCCGAGGGCGAGGAGCCGCAGCGCTGCGTGGTCGTCCTCCCGTGACACAGCGGTCGGGGGAGCCCCCGGAGGAGCAGGCGGGACTTCCGCCCGCACCGGAGGCGGCGCACAAGGCGTTCGGTGACAGCCTGCCCGCTGTCGAGCGGTATGCGGAGCTGTTGGCCGATGCCGGGGTACGGCGTGGACTGCTCGGTCCGCGCGAGGTGCCCCGGCTGTGGGAGCGGCACCTGCTGAACTGCGTGGTGCTGTCCGAGGTGGTGCCCGAGGGCGTCACGGTCTGCGATGTCGGTTCGGGGGCCGGTCTGCCGGGCATCCCGCTGGCGCTGGTCCGGCCGGATCTGGAGATCACGCTGCTGGAGCCGCTGCTGCGGCGGACGACGTTCCTCCAGGAGGTCGTCGAGCTGCTCGGCCTCGACCATGTGACAGTGCTGCGCGGTCGTGCCGAGGAGATGCTCGGCACGCTGACGCCCGTCCATGTGGTGACGGCCCGCGCGGTGGCGCCGCTGGACCGGCTGGCCGGCTGGGGCGTCCCGCTGCTGCGGCCGTACGGCGAGATGGTGGCGCTCAAGGGCGACACCGCCGAGGATGAGGTACGTGCCGCACGGGACGCGCTGCACAAGCTGGGTGTCGTGGAGACCACGGTGGAGCAGATCGGCCGTGAGTTGGTGGATCCGCCCTCGACGGTCGTCCGGGCGCGGGTCGGCGAGAGCCCCGGAGGGGTGCGCTTCGCGGCCCGGCGCGTCAAGGCGGAGAAGGCAGCCCGTGCGAGCGGTCGCTCGACGCGGGGTGGCCGACGTCGGCGTTGAGAGGCTGGGAGTGACCGAGCAGCGCTGAGGCGTCGGCCTGGTGGGTCGGTGGGTCGCCCGGTCGGCGCTGAAACGCTGATTCGGTTACTCCATAAAAACGCTTAAGACCCCGCGGAGCGGAGTGTCGCGGCGGACACCGTCCGGTGCGTGTGCATCGTGTTTCACGTGAAACGCCGCTCTCTGTTGCACGGAATCATCAACCGAGGTCGCGCTGCCGCCAGTGCGCGCGGCCAGACCGCCCCTGAGCCCCGCTCTGAAGTGGAGTTGTCCACAACTGAGCGGGGCTCGCTGGTTCACGGGACCGAAAGCATGGGAGGCTCTGTTCATAGCGAGCCTGATGTTGAGGAGAGTGAACCGTTGCGGTCCGACGCCAACATCGCGGGACCGATGGCCGACCCGGTCCCCGGTCCCCGCACAGAACCAGGGGATACCAGCGCGGGTGGGGTCGCTCCCCGCGGTGACGCGGCACGTGAGACGCCACCGCCCATGGATGACACACCGATCGGTCGAGCGGCCCAGCAGGCGGTCGAGGCGATGAATCGAGCCGGGGAGGGCCTGCCCCGCCCCGCTCGGACCCGGATCATGGTCGTCGCCAACCAGAAGGGCGGCGTCGGGAAGACCACCACGACGGTGAACCTCGCCGCCTCACTGGCCCTGCACGGGGGCCGGGTTCTGGTCGTCGACCTCGATCCGCAGGGCAACGCCTCCACTGCGCTGGGAGTCGACCACCACGCCGAGGTTCCATCGATCTACGACGTTCTGGTGGAGAGCAAACCGCTCTCGGAAGTCGTCCAGCCGGTGCCGGACGTGGAGGGGCTCTTCTGCGCGCCAGCGACCATCGATCTCGCCGGTGCGGAGATCGAACTCGTGTCGCTGGTCGCGCGGGAGAGCCGCCTTCAGCGGGCCATCGAGGCGTACGAGCAGCCGTTGGACTACATCCTCATCGACTGCCCGCCCTCCCTGGGGCTGCTGACGGTCAATGCTCTCGTGGCCGGTGCCGAGGTGCTGATCCCTATTCAGTGCGAGTACTACGCGCTGGAGGGGCTCGGCCAACTGCTGCGCAATGTCGAGCTGGTGCGGGGGCATCTGAACCCGCGGCTGCACGTCTCGACCATCATCCTCACCATGTACGACGGCCGGACCCGACTGGCGTCGCAGGTGGCGGAGGAGGTGCGAGGGCACTTCGGCAAGGAGGTCCTGCGTACCAACATCCCGCGGTCGGTGCGCATTTCGGAGGCGCCCAGCTATGGGCAGACGGTCCTCACTTATGACCCCGGCTCCAGCGGTTCGCTCTCCTATCTGGAGGCGGCGCGGGAAATCGCCATGCGGGACCCGCATGTTGAGCAGGCGCAGCAAGCGCAGCAGCAGCTCCAGGCTCAGCAGATCCAGGCAGAAAACGTACACACGCAACATGTGCAGGCGCAGCAGGCGCATCAAGCGCAAGTACCGCAAGCACTGCAATCACCAGAACAGCAAGCACAGGCGCAACAGCACGGCAGCATGGCGGAGGGGACTCAGTGAGCGAGCGACGTAGGGGTCTGGGGCGGGGGCTCGGAGCACTGATCCCGGCGGCTCCAACGGGGACGGATTCTGCTGATGTCGCGGAGAGCGAGCAGCAGAGGCCGAATATGTCCGGGGGGTCCACCTCCCCCACTGCCGTTCCCGTCATCGCTCCCGAGCAGGGGATGCGGGGGGTGGCAGCAGCCAAGGTTGCCGCGCTCTCCCAACGGGAGAACGAGGACGAGGCGGCTGGAGACGCTGTTTCACGTGAAACGGCTCCTGCGGCCGCGGAGGACGAACTTCCCGGGGAGGCCGGGGGTGCGTTCTTCGCGGAGGTGCCGGTCGATGCCATCACCCCGAACCCGCGGCAGCCCCGTGAGGTGTTCGACGAGGATGCGCTCGCCGAACTGGTCACTTCCATCAAGGAAGTTGGCCTTCTCCAGCCGGTGGTGGTCCGGGAGCTCACACCGGGCAGCTTTGAGCTCATCATGGGTGAGCGCCGCTGGCGTGCCTGTCGTGAGGCGGGGCTGGAGCAGATCCCGGCGATCGTCCGGGCCACCGAGGACGAGAAACTCCTTCTCGACGCGCTCCTGGAGAACCTGCATCGAGCGCAGCTCAACCCACTGGAAGAGGCGGCTGCCTACGACCAGCTTCTGAAGGACTTCAACTGCACCCACGATGAGCTGGCCGACCGTATCGGGCGCTCCCGACCGCAGGTGTCCAACACACTGCGGCTGCTGCGGCTCTCTCCAGCGGTGCAGCGTCGGGTGGCTGCCGGCGTGCTCTCGGCCGGACATGCGCGGGCGCTGCTGTCGGTCGAGGACGGGGAGGAGCAGGACAAGCTCGCCCACCGCATCGTGGCCGAGGGCCTTTCGGTGCGTGCGGTGGAGGAGATCGTCACGCTGATGGGCGGCAAGCCGAAGGGCAGCACCAAGCCCAAGGGTCCCCGGGCCGGAGCTCGGGTCTCCCCCGCACTGGACCACCTGGCCGGGCGGCTCTCGGACCGCTTCGAAACGCGGGTGAAGGTCGATCTCGGCCAGAAGAAGGGCAAGATCGTGGTCGAGTTCGCCTCCATGGAGGACTTGGAGCGGATCCTGGGGCAGCTCGCCCCGGGTGAGGGCCGGGTCCTGGAGCAGAAACTCGCCGAGGGAGACGGCGGCGAGGACGTCGACCCTGCCGAGAGCTGAACCATGTCCCCCTGGAGGGCAGCCCCCTCGAAGGGCTGAACTGCTGGCAGCGGGCAGTCCTCGAAGGCTCGGCTTCGTAGAGCCACAACAGAAGAAACTCACCGACGAGCTGTCGCCCCATGGATACGATGTCTGTCATGGGGCGACAGCTCGTTCCGCTCACGCTGGACAATCTCCCGGACCTTCCGGAGCGCTGCCGTGGCTGCGTCTTCTGGGAGTTGGACCCGGTCAGCGGTGAGGAAGCGAAGAGGTCGGGGCGGCCGGACCTGGAGAAGGAAGCCTGGATCTCGGCGGTGCTGCTGGAGTGGGGTTCCTGCGGCCGGGTCGTCTACGTCGACGACGTAGCGGTCGGCTATGTGCTCTACGCGCCCCCCGCATATGTGCCGCGCTCCTTCGCCTTCCCCACCAGTCCGGTCTCCCCGGATGCGGTGCAGTTGATGACAGCCTCTCTGCTGCCGGAGTTCCAGGGGCAGGGGCTCGGGAGGGTGATGGTGCAGACGGTGGCGAAGGATCTGCTGCAGCGGGGGTTCAAGGCGATAGAGGCCTTCGGGGACACACAGTGGGTGGAGCCCGCCTGTCTGCTTCCTGCCGACCATCTGCTCGCTGTGGGCTTTAAAACTGTCCGCCCGCATCCCCGCCATCCCCGGCTGCGGTTGGAGCTGCGTTCCACCGTCTCGTGGCGCCATGACATGGAGCGGGCGCTGGACCAGTTGCTGGGCAAGGTCCACAGCAAGGAGCCGGCGCTTCGGCCGCTGTGATACCGGGTGCGGTCTTCGTGTCCGGCTGGTACCGACTGCCGACTGATACGCCGAGAACGACTGAGGGGCGCCGTTTCACGTGAAACGGCGCCCCTCAGGGAGTGGTGAAGCGGCCTTCAGCCGATGAAGTCCGCGAGGTCCTTCTCGATGGCGGCCTTCGGCTTGGCGCCGACGATGGTCTTCACGACCTCGCCGCCCTGGTAGACGTTCATGGTCGGGATCGACATGATGCCGTACTTGGCAGCGACGCCGGGGTTCTCATCGATGTTGAGCTTGACCACCGTCAGCTTGTCGGAGTGCTCGGAGGCGATGGCTTCCAGCGACGGGGCGATCTGACGGCACGGACCGCACCAGGCTGCCCAGAAGTCGACCAGCACGGGCTTGTCGCTCTTCAGGACGACGTCGTCGAAGTCGGCGTCGGTCGCGGTCACGGTGGCACCGGCCATGGTGCTTCTCCTCATTCTCTGTGTACTGCGGGTGGGTGGGAGCCGACGGGGGACGGGCCGGCCCCCTCGATGACTGGGGCTGTCAGACCACTGCGGCGGTCTTCTCCGGCTCCGGGGTCTCCTCGGTGGCCACGTCGGTGAGCGCGGCCAGGTAGCGCTCGGCGTCCAGCGCCGCGGAGCAGCCGGTGCCCGCCGCGGTGATGGCCTGGCGGTAGGTGTGGTCCACCACATCGCCGGCTGCGAAGACCCCGGGCACATTGGTGCGGGTGGAAGGGGCATCCACCTTGAGGTAGCCGTCCTCGTCCAGGGTCAGCTGGTCCTTGAACAGCTCCACACGCGGGTCGTGGCCGATGGCGACGAACAGGCCGGTCACATCCAGCTCACGTGTCTCGCCGTTCTGCGTGTCGCGCAGCGTGAGGCCGGACAGCTTGCCGTCCTTGCTGTGGATCTCGGCGACCTCGCTGTCCCATGCGAAGGAGATCTTCGGGTCGGCGAAGGCACGCTCCTGCATCGCCTTGGAGGCGCGCAGTGTGTCCCGGCGGTGGATCACAGTGACCGAGGCCGCGAAGCGGGAGAGGAACGTGGCCTCCTCCATGGCGGTGTCACCCCCACCCACGACGGCGATGTGCTGCTCACGGAAGAAGAAGCCGTCACAGGTGGCGCAGTAGGAGACACCGCGACCGGAGAGCTCCTCCTCCAGCGGCAGACCCAGCGTGCGGTGCTGGGAGCCGGTGGAGACGATCACGGTCCGGGCACGGTGCACGGTGCCGTTGGAGTCTGTGACGCTCTTCACCGGGCCGGACAGATCGACAGCCGTGACGTCGTCCGGGACGAGCTCGGCGCCGAAGCGCTCGGCCTGGGCGCGCATGTTGTCCATGAGTTCCGGGCCCATGATGCCCTCCTGGAACCCGGGGAAGTTCTCGACCTCAGTGGTGTTCATCAGCGCCCCGCCTGCGGTGACGGAGCCCTCGAACACCAACGGCTTCAGCGACGCGCGGGCGGTGTAGAGCGCAGCCGTGTATCCGGCTGGGCCCGAGCCGATGATGATGACGTTACGGACGTCGCTCACGGGAGTCTTCCTTGTCTGCCGACTGCTTCCGGGATCTTCTGCCGAGGCTTGCACCCCGTCCAACGGATCCTACGGGGCAGACATTCCCGTGCCCGCGTCCCCGTGTCACCCGCGCGGGTAGGTCCCCTTGAACAGCACTTTCCCGGGTGCGGGCGGGTCGGCGCTGATGCAGGAGGGGTCAACCAGATAGGCGTCCACCAGCTTCGGGTTGCCACCCTGGTGCGGCAGGACGACCAGATAGCCGGTGCGGTTCTCGAAGAGGGCATCGGGAGCCACGGCCAGCGGAGTCTCCGTGCGGTGGATCCCGTCGCGTACGCAGGACGGTACGGACTGTCCGCCGCCGAGGGTGTCGTCGCGGAGCGTGTTGTCGTCACTGCTGGGGCTCTGCTTGGTGTCGACCGAGGGGGAGTCGCTGGGCGGTGCGGAGTTGCCAGGGGGTTTCTGCGAGGGGGACGGTGATCCCTCGCCCGAGAGCAGCCGCTGGACCCGTTTGCGCAGTTGCTGGTCGTCGCTGCTGCCGCCGGCATCCGTATCCGTGGAGGACGTGGAGCTCGGCAGATCCTTTGGAGCATGCTTGCCGGTCGCCGACTGCGCGGTCTCCGAACTCACCTCGCCCGGGGCTGGTTTGGTGAGCTCCCGCAGGGTGATTCCGCCGAGGGTGAGTGCCGCCACGGAGGCCGCCGCGACAAGCAGCACCGTCCGCTTCCGGCGTCGCACAGTGAGGGGGACGGGGGTGGCTGTTTCACGTGAAACCGGGTCCGCGGTCGGCCCAGATGCAGGTTCTCCGGAAGGATCGGCAGCTGTTTCACGTGAAACGGCACCTTCCTGCGAAGCGGTCCTGCTGTCCGGAGCGGCCTCGTCGCCAGGAGCGGCCTCGTCGTCCGAAGCGGCTTCTTCGGACGGAGTGGTTTCGGCTTCCTCTGGTGCCGTCGCCGACAGCAGCGCCTCCGCCGCGAGGGCAGCCTCGATGCGGTTCGCCACGTCTTCCGGCATGGGGGTGGGGCCGGGCAGGGTGCCCAGCGTCTCGCGGATCTCCTCCAGCGAGGCGTACACGTCGGCACACAGTTCGCACTCGGCAAGGTGGGCGCGCAGGTCCGCCTGGCGCTCGACGGGCAGGATCCCCTCGCCGAGCGCGGAGATCTCGGGGATCTCCGGGTGCTCGCCGTGCGGGAAAGGGGTGGATGCGGATGTCATGCCTGTCCCCCTCCTTTCACGGCCCCGGAGCCAGTGGTGTCCTGCTGGGCATTCCGCGCGGCCTTCGGCGGTACCCCTCTTGGTGGTGGGACGGATGCTCCCGAGGACGGGTTCCGTTCGGTGCTGCTGCCACCGTCCGCGCTGCCCTTGCCCGGGTCGCTGCCCCTGTTCGTACCGCCGTCGCCGTTCGGGCCGGCGTCGCCGTCCCTGCGTAGGTGGGAGACGAGTGGGAGCAGCCGGGCGCGGCCACGGGCGCAGCGGCTTTTGACGGTACCCACGGCCACCTCCAGCACTTCGGCGGCCTCGGCGACGGGGTAACCCTGCATGTCGACCAGTACGAGCGCGGCCCGCTGCTCGACCGGCAGCTCGGAGAGGGCGGAGACCACCTGTCGCTGTACATCCTGGCGCTCGACGGGTGCGGCCGCGGACTCCTGCGGTTCCAGCAGCTGCTCCATGCGCTCGGTGTCGTCGGTGAGCGTCGAGCGGCGGGAGGCGGCCTTGCGGGCACGGTCCAGACAGGCGTTGACCGTGATGCGGTGCAGCCAGGTGGTGACGGCGGACTGGCCGCGGAAGGTTCGTGCGGCCCGGTAGGCGGAGATGAGGGCGTCCTGCACGGCGTCGGCGGCCTCCTCACGGTCTCCGAGCGTCCGCAGCGCCACGGCCCACAGGCGGTCCCGATGGCGACGGACGAGTTCGCCGAACGCATCCGGGTCGCCCGCCACATGGCGGGCGAGTAGTTCCTTGTCGTCCGGCGCGGCTATCGCGCCGGGCGCGTCCTCGCTCGCCATCAGCCCCTCCCCTCACCCTGCCGCGCCCAGGTCGGAAGCGGCGCCCGCGGCCTCAACTGAGGACCTGGACCTCCGTGACGCGACCACGGTAGTTGCCCTCGTCGGTGAGTGGGAGCTTGGTGAGCCACAGCAGTACGTAGCGGGTCTTGATGGGCTTCTTCGCCTTCAGCGTGAGGTGGGCGCCGGAGCCGTTGGTGACCTTGCTGAAGCTGCCCAGTGAGGAGGGCATGTTGGTGACGCTCTTCGGTGCCGCGAGGAAGCTCGCGGAGGTCTTGCCGATGAAGTCGACCTTGAGCTGGCTGACCTGCCGGGTCTTCCCCAGGTCGAGGATGAGGCCGGCGCCCGACTTGAGGTTGCCGAACGTGGCGTGGCCCAGGTACTTATCCGTGAGCCAGTAGGTGTTCGGCTTGCCGTCCACGGCGTCTCCGGCCCGCTCGGGCTTCTCCCGGCCGTCCGAGCTCTCCGGGTCGAAGTCCTGTACGTCCTCGACCTTGACGGGCTTGCCGGTCTGCGCCGGCTTGTCCTCGCCCTTCGCCTGCTTGACGGGCTTCTTGGTGATCGGCTCGCCCTTGAGCAGCGCGTCGGCGACCTGCCAGCTGCCCAGCCCGAGCGCGGCGATCAGGAGCGCGGAGACTCCCCACTTGAGGACCTTGCCGGTACGCCCCGGCAGCGCGGGCGGGGCCGGGGGCTCCGCTCCCGCCCTGGCGGCCGTGGTGCCGGGGGCCGCGCCACCGGGTCCGCCCGGTCCCGCGTAGCCGCCCTTCTGGTAGCCGTTGTGCTGGTACGCCGGAGGGGCGGAGAAGGCCGGCTCCGGCGGACGGATGCGGGGCAGCGCGGAGACCGCCTTGGACAGCTCCTCCGGGGTGGTGCAGGGCTGCTCCTGCCGGGAAGCGGTGGCGCCGTCGTTGACCAGGGCGCGCATGGCCAGCGTGGACAGCCCGCGGTGGACGCCCGCCCGCAGCTGCTCGGGGGCCACCAGGGCACCGATGTCCAGCGAGCCGACTCCGGGCAGCCCGTGTGCGCCCTCCTCGTACGGCCAGCGCTGGGTGAGTGACGCGTACAGCAGCGCGCCGATCGCCTCGGTGTCGTCCCGCTGCGGATGGTCGCTGGTGACGCCGCGCAGGGCGGCGTTCACGGCGAGCCCGCGGATGCGGTACTGGCCCATGCCGGTGCGGAGTACACAGGACGGTGTCAGCCGCAGATGTGCGAGCCCCTCACGGTGCGCGGCGGCCAGCGCCTGGGCGAGCTGGCTGACGAGCTGGTAGGCCTCGTGCGGCTCCAGCGGGCCCGCGGCGAGCAGTTCGTTGAGCGGGACGGCGTCGGGCAGCCACTCGTGGACGACGTAGACCAGATCGTCCTCCTCGACCGCGTCGAGGACCTGCACGAACCGGGGGTCGCCGAGCAGAGCGGCGGAGCGTGCCGCGGCGAGCACCTGCCGGGCACGGGCGTGCCCGGCAGGGAGCACATGGACCCCGACGGCGCGGCGGAGCTTCTCATCGACGGCACGCCAGCTGCTGAAGCCGTCGAGGCGGGTGACGCACTCTTCGAGGCGATAGCGCCGGGCGAGCTTGTGACCGCTGTGCAGCTCCGGCACCCGCCCCTCGGCGGGCTCCTTCGCGCTGTTCTTCGGGGCGTCCTTCGGCTCGCCGTTCGGGTCGTTCTTCGCCTTCGCCGCCGCCTTGCCCGCGGTTTCTTCGGCCGCAGTGTCAACCTCGGCACCGGCCACGGCGTCTGGTTCGGTACCGGCTTCGTCGGCGGAGGTCTCGGCGGTGGACGTCTTTTCGGGGTCTTCGGGGTCCGCGGGTTCTGCAGGGGAGGCTGCGGTGGTCTCAGCGGCTTCGGGGCCCGGTTCCGGGGCCGCCTCCGAGGCGGCTTCCCGGTCTGCTGGGTCCGCCTCCGGGTCGGCGGGGTCCGGTTCGGCGGCGCTGGTCCCTTCGGGGGACTCCGCGCCGGACGTGGCACCAGGGGATTCCGTCAGAGGTGCGGCGTCGGAGGGGTGGGTAGAGGCCCCCTTGTGCGGGGAAGCCCCGGCGTCGTGACTGTGTCCGTTCGTCGCGTCCGTCGCACCGTCGCCCGTGGCCCCGTCCTGCTGGGCGGTCAGCGGTTCGCCGTTCGCACCGCTGGTCTCGGCCACGCCGACAGCGGCTGTGCTCCGTTCCGCCACCGTCGTTCCTGCCTCCCCATCCGTTGTGGCCGTTTTCCTGGAAACGGCCAAAAACATTGTGCCTACACCTCGCCGCTATGCACGACACGCGGGGGCGAATGATGGTTGTATACGCCGGTTTCCGGCCGGGTTTTTCATCGGCCGAGTCTGGCGCGGACCATGCCGAGCATCGCCGTCATCTCCTCGATGCGCATGCGCTTCGCCGCTAGGACGAAAACCGCGCCCAAAACGATCCCTCCGCCGACGAGGGCGGCGATCGATCCGAGCGTGCCGCCGCCCAGCACATGGGTGACGCCCCAGGCCGCGGCGCCCGCGGCGATGGTGGCCGGGATGCTGGCACCCGCCAGCCTGGTGTACGTACGGATCACATGCCGTCCGTCCAGATCGCCGCCCAGCCGGTTGCGGAGCCGACGCCAGGCGATGCCGACACCGATGATGTAGGCGAGCCCGTAGGAGGCGGCCATCCCCACGACTGCCCAGCGGGCGGGCAGCAGCAGGAAGCACAGCGCGGAGGCGGCGGCGTTGACGGCGGCCACTATCACCGTGTTGAAGAACGGGGTGCGGGTGTCCTCGTAGGCGTAGAAGGCGCGCAGCACGACGTACTGCACCGAGTACGGGATCAGGCCGAGGCCGAAGGCCATCAGCATGTATCCCATGGAACGGGCCGCGTCCTCGCCCGCCGAGCCGTAGATCATGGTGCACATCGGGATGCCGAGCGCCACGAAGCCGAAGGCGATCGGGACGATGGCGACGGCCGAGTTGCGCAGACCCTGGGAGATGTCGTCGCGCACCGCGCCGGTGTCGCCGTCTGCGGCGGAGCGGGAGAGGCGGGGCAGCAGCGCCGCCATCACCGAGACGGTGATGATCGACTGCGGCATGGTCCAGATGAGCTGGGCGTTGGAGTAGGCGATGTAACCGGTGCCGGAGTGGCCGTCCTGGGCGGCTGTGGTGCCTGCCCAGGTGGACAGCTGGGAGACGACCAGTACGCCGGCCTGGTTGGCGAGCACGAACAGTATGGTCCACTTGGCCAGCTTGGCCGCCTTGCCCAGGCCGTGGCCGCGCCAGTCGAAGCGGGGCCGGATACGGAACCCGGCGGCCCGCAGGTAGGGGATCATCGCCAGCGCCTGGACGACCAGGCCCAGCAGGGTGCCGATGCCCAGCAGCCGGACACCCTCGGGGGGGATGGTGTTGACGGTCAGGCCCGAGGTGTCGGCGGTGCCGTACACCCACAGGAACATGCTGATCGTCGTGATGATGACGATGTTGTTGAGGACCGGGGTCCACATCATGGCGCCGAAGCGGCCCCGCGCGTTGAGTACCTGGCCCATCACCACGTGGATGCCCATGAAGAAGATCGAGGGCAGGCAGTAGCGCACGAAGGTGGTGGTGACCTCGTTGGCGGCCGGGTTCTCGGCGAGCTTGACCGACATCAGCCGTACCAGCAGCGGCGCGGCGAAGACGGCGGCCACGGCCAGCCCGCCCAGGATCACGGCGACCAGCGTCAGCAGCCGGTTCGCATACGCCTGCCCACCGTCCTCGTCGTCCTTCATGGACCGGACGAGCTGCGGGACGAAGACGGAGTTGAGGCCGCCGCCGACGGTGAGGATGTAGAGCATCGTCGGCAGCGTGATGGCGAGCTGGTAGCTGTCACCGAGGGCCGAGGCGCCGAGCGCGGCGACGATCATCGCGGAGCGGACGAATCCGGTGAGCCGGGAGACCATCGTGCCCGCGGCCATGATGGCGCTGGACCTGAGGAGCCCTCCCCCGCCGCCGGTCTTGGCGGGCGCGGCGGCTTCCCCTGCTGCCGGCGGGGCCGCCTTGGGGGCGACGGTGCCGAGGTTGACCGTCTGCGCAGAAGGCTCTTCGGCGGCGCCGGGTGCCCCGGGTTCGGGCGGGTAGGGCTGCGGCGGCTGGGTGGCTTCGGGGTGGAACGGGGGCTGCTGGCCATGGCCGGGCACCTGGCCGCGACCGGGCATCTGGCCTTGGTTCGGGCCTTGGGGCGGGCCTGGGGGCGGGCCGGTCTGCGAGGGCGGGGGCGGCGGCGAGTGGGGGTGCTGCGGTGGGGCGTGGCCCTGGTCGCGGTAGAGGTGCGCGAAGGCGTCGGCCGGCGCCTGCGACGGCTGTGGCGCCTGCGGGGACTGTGGCGCTTGCCCTCCCTGAGGCGCTTGCCCTCCCTGAGGCGCCTGGCCTCCCTGATAGGCCTGGCCTCCCTGAGGCGCTTGCCCTCCCGGGTACGGCTGCCCTCCCGGGTACGGCTGGCTCCCCTGATACGACTGGCCCTGGTACGGCTGCCCGCCCTGCTGGGGCTGCCCGCCCTGCTGGGGGTGCCGGTCGGGGAAAGGCTGCTGCTCCTGGTAGGGCTGCCGGTCGGGGGAAGGCTGCCAGGCGTGCGGGTCCTGGGCCGAGGGATCGCGCTCGTCGTACGGGTCGGGCCCGTACGCGTCCGGCACGTACGCGTCTTCCGGCTGGCCAGAGCCGTCACCGGGGGTCCGGCCCCGGTCGCCGCCATACGGCGCGTTCATCTTCGCTACCTACCCCTGCCCCTGCTCGCCCGGATGAGTCAACGGTCCACTTTCTCACCCGCGGCCGGGGGGTTGTCGCTTTCCCGTTCGGTGTCGTCCCCGTCACCGTGCGCGGTGTCCAGGCCTCCTGCTGCCTCCCCGGTGGCGATGGCCTCGGTGGCTGTGGCCCCCGGCGCGTCGCCTTTCGACCTGTCCTTCTCGGAGGCGTTCTCGGAAGCGTTCTCGGGGTCGTTCTCCGGGGCGTTCTCGGAGGCATCCGCCGAGGCGTCGTCGGAGCCGTCCGTGTCCCCGTCGGCGTCCGGCTGCTCCAGCGGTGCGTCCGGGTCGGGGGCCGGGCCGGAGCGCTTGCGCTGGGTGTACATCCGGATACCGGCCAGGACGATCAGCAGCACGCCGCCTGCGATCACCAGGAGCACGGTCGAGGTGATGGAGGTCACGTTGACCTGGAACTTCATCACCTTGCCGTAGCGGTCGCCGTCCTGGGTGTAGAGCTGGGCGTACACATAGGCGCGGCCGTTGTTCTTGGCGGTGGTGTCGAACTTGAGGGTCTGGGTGTGCTCCCCGTCGACCTTGACCCGCTTGGGGTCGCCCACATCCAGGCCGACCCGGCTGGAGCTCAGCTCCAGGACGAGCCCGTCCACGCCCTGGGCGAGGTTGTTCTGGACGGTGACCGGGATGGTGGCCTCGCGCCCGGAGAGGGTGATGTCCGACTTCTTGATGAGCTTGACCGCGCCGCGCAACTCCAGCAGGTACTCCTCCACGTTGTCGCGGTAGCCCCGTGCGGCGCGGCGCTCGCCCCGCCAGGCGTTGGAGACCTCACGGTCTATGGCGGTGGTGAAGGGCGGCATGACGCGGTCGGCCTTGCTGAGGATCTGGGTGAAGTCGTCCAGCCCGTCCTTGGTCTTCCGTACCTGTTCGAAGGCGGCGGTGGGCAGCTCCGTCTTGCGCAGCGAGGAGGGGTAGGCGGAGGGGGCGGGCATCTTGCGCCGTGCGTCGGGGTCCGGCTTGGCCTTGGCGGCGTCGGCCAGGCTGCTGGTCTCGGCCCAGCCGCTGCGGCCGAGTGCCTTGATGCCGGCCGCCATGGCCTGGGCCTGGGAGACGCTGGGCATGCGCTGCGGGGCGACGACGACGCTGCGGGTGCGGGAGGGAACCTGCCGGGCGAGGGCGAGGGACTGGGCGGTGAACCGCTGGACGGCCAGCGAGGACGCTCCGGCGCGGGAGAGGTCGCCCTCGAAAGCGGTGGACAGCGGTGCGTCGGCGACCAGCGCGGTGCTGCCGCTGCCGATGGGGCGGGCGGCGGTGGGGCTGTAGGAGAGTCCGTTCTCGCGCACGCTGTCGCTGCGGGCGATGACGTTGTGCGCGCCCGCCGAGGTGGCGACGTCCACGATGGAGGAGTCCACGGCGCCCTTGTACGGCCAGGCGAAGTCGGTGCTCGGTTTCACGTGGAGCACCACCTCGACCGTCTCCCTGGCCAGCCTGGTGGCCTGGCCCAGCGAGCTGAGCGCCCCGCGGACCTGTGTGCCGCGGTGGGCGAGCGAGGCCAGATCGGGGTCGGCGAACGGGAGGGCGACGACCTCCTTGCCGTCGACGGCCTCCTGGAGCTCGGCCAGCCACTGTTTGGCGTACTCCTGGCCCTTTCCTGCGACGGTGTCGTCCGGACCGCCGCCCGGCTTGCGCACCCGGTAGCGGCCCGCCATCATGTCGACGCTCGCGAGCAGATCGGGGTCGATGACCCAGGTGACGTTCAGGTCCTTGCCGAGCTCCAGCATCTGCTGGAGGCGACCGCCGGGTGCCAGTTCCTTGGCGAGCGTGTCGTCGCGGAAGACCGGGGTCTGCTGCTTGTCGGACTGGGTGCGCGCTGTGACGTGCGGAGTGGAGATCAGCGGCCACAGATGGGTGAACCGGGTCCGGTGGCCGGACGCCTCCTCCTGCCAGGGCAGGAAGGTACGGCCCATGCCGAGGATCTGGTCGTAGGGGCGGCTGCGGGTCTGCCCCATGAGGGAGACGCCGAGCTGGTGGACGCCGTCGGTGCTCAGGCGGAGGTCGCTGACGGGGATCTTGAGTGTGAAGGAGCGGGTGACCCCGGAGGCGAGACCGCTGAGCTTTGTGCCGTGGTCGCCGGGGACCTCGGTGCCGTCGGCGCCGGGGAGATAGCCCTTGCGGCGCGCGGCCTGCTCGATGCCGCTGCGGGAGGTGAGGGTGGGCCCGATGCGCGGGGTCAGGCGCAGCCGGGTCAGCGTCGTGTTGCTGGTGTTGGTGACGGTGCCGCTCAAGGTGAGGGTGTCGCCCTGCTCCGGGACGGAGGGGGTGACCTCGTTGAGGGAGATCCGTGCGCTGCGGGAGCCGGTGCCGGTGCGGGCCGACTCCTTGGCCGGTGCCTTCGCCGGTGCTGCGGCCTGGGGGGCGGCGCCCGCGGGTGCCACGGAGGCGGCGGAAGCCGCAGGAGCCGCAGAAGCTGCCGTGGGGAGCGCCCCTGCCAGCACGGGAAGGGCGGCGAGGAGGAGCACCGCGGCCCGTCGCCTCCAGCGGTTCGTCCCCCTTGGGCCAGCCGTTCCCCTTGGACCAGGGGGAGCCTGGCTCTCAGCCGCCTCGGCCACGCGCACGTCCATCCCGTCGTCGGTCGTCGTCCCGTTCGCCTGATGGTAACGATGCCTGAAGGGTGGAAGTGCCGCGCCGTCCACCACATGATCACCCGGCGTCGTATCGGCCTGGTAACCGTCGGCGCCGTGCCCTGGTGGGCGGGAGCCGGAACAGGGGCGCCTCGGGGTGGGGCGGCAACGTAACCTGTGCTGTTGTGCCGAATGCCAAGAGTGACAGCCAGGACCAGCCCACCGCCGTGCCCGCGGAGCCCGTAGCCGACCGACCGGCGGCCGAGCAGCTCAGTGAGGTGCAGCGGCGCGCCGTGAGCGAGCTGCTGCGGGTCTCACCGGTGGCGGACGAGCTAGCGCGCCGTTTCCGGGAGGCGGGTTTCCGTCTCGCTCTGGTCGGTGGCTCGGTACGGGACGCACTGCTGGGCCGGCTCGGCAACGATCTCGACTTCACCACGGACGCGCGGCCCGAGGATGTGCTCACGATCGTGCGTCCCTGGGCGGATGCGGTATGGGAGGTGGGCATCGCCTTCGGCACCGTGGGGATCAAGAAATCCGACTTTGTCCTCGAAGTGACGACGTATCGGTCGGAGGTCTACGACCGCACCTCCCGCAAGCCCGAGGTCTCCTACGGCGAGACCATCGAGGAAGACCTCGTCCGCCGTGATTTCACCGTGAACGCGATGGCCGTCGCCCTGCCGGAGAAGCACTTCGTCGACCCGCACGGGGGTCTGGAGGACCTGGCCGCCCGTCGGCTGCGTACGCCGGGCACCCCGCAGTCGTCCTTCTCCGATGATCCGCTGCGAATGATGCGTGCCGCGCGCTTCGCCGCTCAGCTCGACTTCGAGATCGTGCCGGAGGTCGTGGCCGCCATGAAGGAGATGGCGGGCCGGATCGAGATCGTCTCTGCGGAGCGGGTCCGGGACGAGCTGAACAAGCTGCTCGTCTCCCCGAACCCGCGCAAGGGGCTGCGGCTGCTGGTGGAGACCGGGCTCGCCGACCGGGTGCTCCCGGAGCTGCCCGCCTTGCGGCTGGAGCGCGACGAGCACCACCGGCACAAGGACGTCTACGAGCACTCGCTGACCGTGCTGGACCAGGCGATCGACCTGGAGGAGGACGGTCCCGATCTGACGCTGCGACTGGCGGCGCTGCTGCACGACATCGGCAAGCCGAGGACGCGGCGGTTCGAGAAGGACGGCCGGGTCTCCTTCCACCACCACGAGGTGGTGGGCGCCAAGATGGCCAAGAAGCGGATGGCCGCGCTGAAGTACCCCGGCGAGATGATCAAGGACGTCTCGCGGCTGGTGGAGCTGCATCTGCGCTTCCACGGCTATGGCACGGGCGAGTGGACCGACTCGGCCGTGCGCCGCTATGTACGGGACGCCGGTCCGCTGCTGAGCCGGCTGCACAAGCTGACCCGCTCGGACTGCACCACTCGTAACAAGCGGAAGGCGCAGGCGCTCTCCCGCGCGTACGACAGCCTGGAAGAGCGTATCGAGCGGCTCCAGGAGCAGGAGGAGCTGGATGCGCTCCGGCCCGACCTGGACGGCAACGAGATCATGCAGGAGCTCGGCGTGCGGCCGGGCCCCGTGGTGGGGCGGGCCTACAAGCATCTGCTGGAGCTGCGACTGGAGCATGGACCGCTGGGCCGGGACGCGGCCGTCGCGGAGCTCAAGAAGTGGTGGGCCCAGCAGGAGGACGGCCGGTAGACGGGCTGACCCGGTCCATTCCGCCGCGTTTCGTTTCACGTGAAACACGGAAGAGCGCGGCGGCGATGGATGCATACAGCACCGCCACCCCAAGCACGATGACCGTGGAGCGCCCGTCCGGCGGCAGAATGACGGCGGCCACTCCGGCAGCGCCGACGTAGGCGACGTTGTAGAGCATGTCGTAGAGGGAGAAGACCCGTCCGCGGAAGGCGTCGTCGACGGAGATCTGTACGGCGGTGTCCGTGGCGATCTTTCCGGCCTGGGTGACGAGCGCCAGCACGAAGGCGGCGAGCAGTATCGGCACGGGCTGGAAGGACAGCCCCAGTGCGGGTTCCAGCACCGCGGCGACGGCCGCGCACAGTGCCATCCAGCCGAAGATGCCGACCCGCCGCACCGCCGAGGGCGTGATGACGGCGGCGACGAAGAAGCCCAGGCCCGAGAGGCCCAGTGCGACCCCCAGCAGTTGCAGCCCGCCTTCGGTGCGGTTGCTCCCGCTCCATGCGTACCGGGCCAGCATCAGCACCGTGACCGTCAGCGCGCCGTAGCAGAACCGCATCAGTGCGGAGGCGGTCAGCGCATAGGCCGCCGTCGGGCGCGCACGGAGATGGCGCAGCCCGGCCAGCAGCCCCCGAGCGGTGCCGACAACGGCGACCAGCACGCGGGGCTGCACCTCGGTGGGATCGGGGCCGAGCAGATCCTTGCCCATCCGCAGTGAGGCGAGGCCGGCCAGCAGATAGACCGCGGCCCCCGTCAGCAGCACGAGGGTATCCGCCTCGCGTCCTGTTCCGGGGGCGAGATAGCGCACCACGAAGGCCACCCCGCCGCCGAGGGTCGCAGCCAGCGTTCCCGCGGTCGGGGAGAGGGAGTTGGCGATGACAAGGCGCTCACCGTCCACGACCCGGGGCAGCGCGGCCGAGAGCCCGGCGAGGACGAAGCGGTTGATCGCGGTGACGGTGAGCGCCGAGAGGTAGACCAGCCACTCGGGGACGGCCCCGAAGACGAGCGCTGCGGTGGCGGCAGCCAGCGCGGTGCGCAGGAGGTTGCCGAGGAAGAGAACCTGTCGCCGCCGCCAGCGGTCCAGCAGGACACCGACGAACGGTCCCAGGAGGGAGTAGGGCAGCAGCAGCACCGCCAAGGCGGAGGCGATGGCGGCGGGGGAGGTCTCCTTCTCGGGGGAGAAGACGACGTAGGCGGCCAGCGCGACCTGATAGATGCCGTCGGCGTGCTGAGAGAGCAGCCGGACCGTCAGCAGCTTCCGGAAGTCCGGAAAACGGAGCAGGGTGCGCAGGTCGCGGGCGACGGACATGGGGACAGCCTCACACAGTCGAAACGGAGTCCGGCGGTTTCACGTGAAACGGCGATGTTCGCCTCGCCCGTCGCCCTGTCTCACTCCCGCAGTGTCGCGCCCCAGCGCACGGCAGTTCGCGGCGCGGCGACGGAAGAGCGCTGAGGTGCCGGCCGGTGGGCGAGGGAGCTCAGGGTGAATGCGTCGGGAGCCCGGTCCAGTACGCCGCCCCCGGGGTCGTCGGAGCCGTCGTCCCTGCGGACCGGGTCATGCTCGGGCCGCAGTACATCGCGCACCACCATGGCGCACAGATACGCCGTGCCGAGCAGGTGCGCGGCGATGACCAGTTGATAGCCGTCCTCGGGGAGCCCCTGGTGCTTGTCGGAGCCGGTGTAGGCGAGATACATCCAGATGCCGAGGAAGTAGAGCGCCTCGCAGCTCTGCCAGATGAGGAAGTCACGCCATCGGGGGCGGGCCAGCGCCGCCAGCGGAATCAGCCACAGCACGTACTGCGGCGAGTAGACCTTGTTGGTCAGTGCGAACAGCGCGACCACCAGGAAGGCGAGCTGGGCGAACCGGGGGCGGCGGGGTGCGCACAGCGCCAGCGCGGCGACGCCCGCACAGCCCAGGACCATCAGGAGAGTGGCATAGATATTGGCGTCATCGAACGTACGTCCGGTTCGCTGCTGGATGATCAGCCACAGTGAACCGAAGTCCACCGGCCGCTCCTGGCTGAAGGTGTAGAACTTCGCCCAGCCGTCCCAGGACAGCAGCATCACCGGTACGTTCACCACGGCCCATGAGGCGGCGGCTCCTCCGGCCGCCCGACCGAAGGCCCCCCAGCGCCCCGCCCGCCAGCACAGCACCAGCAGTGGACCGAGCAGCAGCACGGGGTAGAGCTTCGCCGCCGTCGCCAGGCCGATCAGTACGCCCGCCGCCAACGGCCGCGAACGGGCCCACAGCAGCATCCCCAGCGCCGTCATCGCGACGGCCAGCAGGTCCCAGTTGATGGTCGCGGTCAGCGCCAGCCCCGGCGCCAGTGCGACGAGCATGCCGTCCCAGGGGCGGTTGTGGTGCGTACGGACCACGCAGACGATCAGCACGGCGAGGCAGACCATCAGCATGCCCGCGTTGATCACCCAGTAGAGCTGCTCGTCCTGCTGCAGCGAGTCCCCGCCGACCGTGAGCTTGGCCGCGATCTGCATGAACACCCCGGTCAGTACCGGGTATTCGAGGTACTCCATTCCGCCGGAGATCCGGTCGGGGATGCGGTCGAGATAGGGCACGAGCCCGTCGGCGAAGCCCCGGCCGTTGTAGAGGTGGGGGATATCGGAGTAGCAGGCGTGGACGTACTGCGAGGTCTGCCCGGAGAACCAGGCACCGTCCAGGCACGGCAGTTTCTGCAGCATGCCGAGCGCGTACATCCCCAGCGCGACGGCCACCACGACGCGGACCGGGGTCCACCAGCCCGTCCCGTCCACGGCGCGCCGTCCCGCCGGGCCGCCGGCCACTTCGCTCGCGGCTGTCGCCACCTCGTCGTGGTCCGTGGGGCGGACGACGGGACGCGCGGCGGGTGGCCGGCCGGGTTGCGGAGCGGGAGTCCGTGCGGTGGGGGCGCTCGTCATGGACTTCATCCTGCCGCACACCGCCTACAACAACGGCCCCGGCTCGGAGTCCGAGCCGGGGCCGTTGTCGTAGGCCGTTGGAGCCGGGCCGTTCGGGCGAGGGCCCTCGGGCCCTTCCGTCAGGTCAGGGACCGTGCCGTCCCCTCACTCTCTTCGGCTGCTGCCCGGACCACCGAAGATCCCACCGGAGTCGTTGTCGCCGGTGTCGCCGGTATCGCCCGTGTCACCGCCCGGTCCTCCGCCCGGGCCGTCCGTTCCGCCGTTGTCGTTGCCACCGTTGTTGTTCCCGCCGTTGTCCTGGCCGTCGTCACACCTCGGATCGAACGGAGGGCAGGACGAGCTCGACGAGGACGGGGAGTCCGACGGAGATTCCGAGGGCTCGTCGGACGGCGTCTCGCTGGGCTTCTCGGACGGGGACGGCGGTGCCGAGGTCTCGGTCGGTGTCGGATCGGGGCTCGCGCCGTCGCCGTAGACCTTCTCGCCGATCGGCTCCGGCACCGGGAAGTCCTTGACGTCGGTGCCCTTCAGGGCCTCCTTCATGTACTTCGTCCAGATCTCGGCCGGGAAGGAGGCGCCGTGGATGGACTTCTGGCCGCCCACGCCGTACATCTTCAGGAACTTCTGCGACTTGGCCTTGTCATCGACCCGCCACATGCCGACCGAGGTGGACAGCTGCGGGGTGTAGCCGGTGAACCAGGCCGACCTGTTGTCGTCCGTGGTACCCGTCTTGCCCGCCGCCGGGCGGCCCAGGGCCTTCGCCGTGGTACCGGTGCCCTTCTGGACCACGGTCTCCAGCATGTTGGTGACGTTGTCGGCGACCGGCCGGTCGAAGGCAGGCTTGGTCTCCTTCTTGTGCTCGTACTCGACCTCGCCCTTCCGCTCGACCTTGGTGACCGAGTAGGGCTCGGCGTGCGTACCGCTGGTGGCGAAGGTGCCGTAGGCGCTGGCCATCCGGATGGCGCTGGGCGCCGAGGTGCCGAGGGAGAAGGTGGGGGTGGTCTTGGCGAGGCTGTCCTCGTTGACGCCCGCGTCCAGTGACGCCTGCTTCACCTTGTCGAGGCCGACGTCCATGCCCAGCTGGATGAAGGGGGTGTTCACCGAGAACTGCATGGCCGTCCGCAGGTTGATCATCCCGCGGCTCTCATTGCCGTCGTTTCTCTGGTGCCACTCCTTGCCGTCCTTGTCGTGCCAGACGCTGCCGTCGTACTTCCGCAGTGTGACCTTGTTGTCGCCGTTGTAGACGCTCTTCGGCGAGACCTTGGTGCGCATGTCCGGGCCCTGCACCTCCGGGCCGTCCGGATCGCGCACCCCGTCCCGCATCGCCGCGGCCATCACGAACGGCTTGAACGTGGAGCCCACCTGGACACCGGTGTAGTCGGCGTTGTTCCTGAAGTGCGTGGTCGCGTCGGCGCCGCCGTAGATGGCCTCGATCGCGCCGTCATGGGGCCGTACGGAGGCCCCGCCGAACTGCACATACTTGTCGACATCGCGCTTGTCCGGGTCGATGTTCTCCTTCCGGACCTGCTCGACGGTCTTCCGCAGCTTGGTCACCTTCTCCTTGTCGAAGGTGGTGTGGATGCGGTAGCCGCCCTGCTTGAGCTGGCGCTCGGAGATGCCGCTGCCGGTGGAGTCGTTGGTGATGTAGTTGTTCGCCAGGTCCACCAGATAGCCGATCTGCCCCTTGAGCTGGGTCGACTTCTTCGGGTCCTTGGGCATCGGGAAGCCCTTGTCCTTGAGCGCGTCGCGGGTGGACTTCTTCATCTTGCCGATGGCCACCTCGCGGTCCAGCGTCCAGGACCAGCGGGCCTCGGCCCGCTTGCGGTTCTTCTCCGGGGTGGCGGCCGAGCCGACGCCGCCCGCCGGGTCGTAGAGGTTCGGCCCGTTCAGCGTGGCGGCCAGGAAGGCGCTCTGGCTGGCGTTGAGCTGATTCGCGTCCACCCGGTAGTAGGCCTGCGCCGCGGCCTGGATGCCGTAGGCGCCGCGCCCGTAGTAGCCGGTGTTGAGATAGCCGGCGAGGATGTCCTTCTTCTCCATCTTCGCGCCGACCTTGACGGAGATCAGCAGCTCCTTGGCCTTACGCGCGATGGTCTGCGACTGATCCAGGTAGGTGTTCTTCACATACTGCTGGGTGATGGTGGAGCCGGACTGGGTCTCACCGCCCATCGCCATCCGGCCTATCGCCCGGGCGATACCCATCGGGTCGACGCCGCTGTCCTGGTAGAAGGACTCGTTCTCGGCGGCGATGACGGCCCACTGCATGGACTCGGGGATCTCGTTGATGCCGACGATCTGCCGGTTGTGGTCACCACCGCCGGCGACCACCATCTGGGTGCCGTCTTTCCAGTAGTAGACGTTCTTCTCCTGCTTGGCGGCCAGCTTCGGGTTCGGGATGTCCACGAGAGCCAGGGCGATCCCCGCCAGGCCCACCATCAGCGCGAAGAAGCCGAAGCACAGTCCCGTGACCAGCTTCCAGGACGGGATCCAGCGCCGTACGCCGTACTTGCCCGCGCGTGGGTAGTCGATGAAGCGCTTGCGCTCGGGTGCCCCGCGCCCGCGGCCCCGGCCGCCGCCACCACGGCGGCCGCCCTGTGCGCCGGCCGCCGCCGCGGCGGCCCGCCGTCGTCCGCCGCCCTGTGCGGCTGCGGCTCTCCTGGCCTCGGCGCGGCCACCGTGTCCGGGCGCGCCCGACTCCGACCGGTGGCCTTGCGCGGCTCGGCGGCCGTACCCGTCGGGGCCCGGTGCGGAGGGCGGTGCCTGCCCGCCCTCGCGCGATGCTGCGCGACGACCGGGCGACGGTGGCGGCTGCGCCGCACGACGGCCGCGCCCCTGCGGCGGCTTTCGACGGTTTCCGCTCATTGGAACAGCTACTCCTCGGGCAGGCGGCCCGTGCGCCTGAAGGTGGCAGTTGGCATCTGGTCCCCCCGAGTGCGCCGGGATGGAAGGACCAGGCCCGGGCGCACTGCACCGGGGACGAGGACGCTCACTCGCATCGCATGGTTCCCGGTGGTCTGCACAGCGGACAGACTACGCAGCTCCAAAACCTTCCTTAGGCCGTATTCGCCTCAATCGACGCAAAGGTACTGCGGTGAATCGGTGATGTGAGTCCCTTCACCGACCCCCCTCTTGTCGCTTCCGAAGCAGCGTTCTATCGTCGAGATGTATCGAGTCGATACATCAGAGCGAGACACGTGCAGCGACACGCGCAGAGCCACGTGCCGAGACATGTGTGGGACGAGCGGTTGTGGACGGAGGTGGGCGACGATGAGCAGGCGCTCAGGCGTTCTCGAGTTCGCCGTACTCGGTCTGCTGCGCGAGTCACCGATGCACGGGTACGAGCTGCGCAAGCGGCTCAACACCTCGCTCGGTGTCTTCCGTGCCTTCAGCTACGGCTCGCTCTACCCCTGCCTCAAAGCGCTGGTACAGCGCGGCTGGCTGGTGGAGGAGCCGAGCGGGCAGCCGGAGGAGCAGCAGCCCGCACGCGCACAGGCGGCACCGCTCGCCGGGCGCCGGGCGAAGATCGTCTACCGGCTGACGGCCGAGGGCAAGGAGCACTTCGAGGACCTCCTCTCCCAGACGGGTCCCGACACCTGGGAGGACGAGCACTTCGGCGTCCGCTTCGCGTTCTTCGGCCAGACCTCGCGCGATGTCCGCATGCGTGTGCTGGAAGGACGCCGCAGCCGGCTGGAGGAGCGGCTCGCGAAGATGCGCGCCTCTCTCGCCCGTACGCGCGAGCGCCTCGACGACTACACGCTCGAACTGCAGCGCCACGGTATGGAATCCGTGGAGCGCGAGGTCCGCTGGCTCAGCGAACTCATCGAGAGCGAGCGGAACGGGACCGAGCGTTCGGGTCGCCCGGCGCGGGAGACCGGTCCGGACCGTCCAGCGCCGGGTCCGTCCGACAACACCGACACATGAGGCCGCGTTCCGTCGCGCGCCTCAGCGAGAACACACAGGGAGCAACCGGAATGGGTTCGGTTCGCGTAGCCATCGCCGGCGTGGGCAACTGCGCCGCATCGCTGGTCCAGGGCGTCGAGTACTACAAGGACGCCGACCCGGACGCCAGGGTGCCGGGTCTGATGCACGTCCAGTTCGGCGACTACCACGTGCGCGACATCGAGTTCGTCGCCGCCTTCGACGTCGACGGCAAGAAGGTGGGCCTCGACCTGGCCGATGCCATCGGCGCCAGCGAGAACAACACCATCAAGATCTGCGACGTGCCGCCCACCGGCATCTCCGTGCAGCGCGGCCACACCTACGACGGTCTGGGCAAGTACTACCGGGAGACCATCGAGGAGTCCGACGCCGCCCCCGTCGACGTCGTCCAGGCGCTCAAGGACTCCCAGGCCGATGTCCTGGTGTGCTACCTGCCCGTCGGCTCCCAGTCGGCCGTCGAGTTCTACGCGCAGTGCGCCATCGACGCCGGGGTCGCCTTCGTCAACGCGCTGCCCGTCTTCATCGCGGGCACCAAGGAGTGGGCGGACAAGTTCACCGCCGCCGGTGTGCCGATCGTCGGTGACGACATCAAGTCGCAGGTCGGCGCCACCATCACCCACCGTGTGATGGCCAAGCTGTTCGAGGACCGCGGTGTGATCCTGGACCGCACGATGCAGCTGAACGTCGGCGGCAACATGGACTTCAAGAACATGCTGGAGCGGGAGCGGCTGGAGTCCAAGAAGATCTCCAAGACGCAGGCCGTCACCTCGCAGATCCCCGACCGGGACCTGGGCGCCGACAATGTGCACATCGGTCCCTCGGACTTCGTCGCCTGGCTCGACGACCGCAAGTGGGCCTACGTCCGGCTGGAGGGGCGCGCCTTCGGTGACGTTCCGCTGAACCTCGAGTACAAGCTGGAGGTGTGGGACTCGCCCAACTCGGCGGGTGTCATCATCGACGCGCTGCGTGCCGCGAAGATCGCCAAGGACCGCGGTATCGGCGGCCCGATCCTGTCCGCGTCGTCGTACTTCATGAAGTCGCCGCCGGTGCAGTACTTCGACGACGTCGCGCGCCAGAACGTGCAGGACTTCATCGAGGGCAAGGCGGAACGCTGACCGCTTCGGTTCAGCCGCCGAGGGGGTACGGGGTTCGTCCCCGTACCCCCTCTTTGCGCTGCTGCGCTTGGGAGGCCTGCTCCCCCAGCCTCCGGCCGGGAGGTGCCCCCAGGGCGCAGGGCTGGCAAGCGCAGCCCCCTGCGCCGGGTGCGAGTCCGGAAGGGGCTGCCCCTGGCGGTGTGTCGCGGGCTGCGGGCGCGTCGTGGCTGGTCGCGCCGTTCCCCGCGCCCCCTTCGGGGCTCTCAGCGATCCACCGTGCGGTCCACCGTCGTGGTCGTGTGGCGCAGGATCGCCGTCAGCTCCTCGCCCACGTGCGGCTCGGGGGCGTCCGAGGGGACGAAGAGGATGGAGACCTGCATGTGCGGGGGCTCCGCGAACCAGCGCTGCTTGCCGGCCCAGACGAACGGGGAGAGGTTGCGGTTGACGGTGGCCAGCCCCGCGCGGGCCACGCCCTTGGCGCGGGGCGTGATGCCGTGCAGCGCCTTGGGGGACTCCAGGCCCACGCCGTGCGAGGTGCCGCCCGCGACGACGACCAGCCAGCCGTCGCCCGACGCCTTGGCCTGTCGGTAGCCGAACCGCTCACCCTTGGCGATCCGGGTGACGTCCAGGATGGCGCCGCGGTACTCGGTGGCGGCGTGGTCGCCCAGCCACAGCCGGGTGCCGATCCGGGCGCGGAAGCGGGTCTGCGGGAACTGCTGCTGGAGGACGGCGAACTCCTCCGGCTTCAGATGGCTGACGAACATCGTCTCTAGCGGCAGCCGCGCCGCCCGCAGCCGGTCCATCCAGCCGATGACCTCCTCGACCGCGTCCGAGCCGTCGGCCCGGTCCAGCGGCAGATGGATGGCGAAGCCCTCCAGGCGGACCTCGTCGATGGCGGCGTGCAGCCGCGGCAGGTCCTGCTCGGTGACTCCGTGCCGCTTCATGCTGCTCATCACCTCGATGACGACCCGGGCGCCGCGCATGAGGCCCACGCCCTCCACCGAGGAGACCGAGCGGATGGCCCGGTCGGGCAGCGGCACCGGCTCCTCGTCCTTGCGGAACGGGGTGAGCACCAGCAGGTCGCCGCCGAACAGGTCCTTGGTGCGGGCCGCCTCGTAGGTCGTACCGACGGCCAGTATGTCGGCCCCGAACTTGGTGGCCTCGTCCGCCAGGCGCTCGTGGCCGAAGCCGTAGCCGTTGCCCTTGCAGACCGGAACGATGCCCGGGAACTGCTGAATCACCGTCTGCTGGTGCGCCCGCCAGCGATCGGTGTCGACATAGAGGGAGAGCGCCATGGCCGGTACGGAACCTTTCTGGTGGGGTCTCGGGATGTCAGGCGTTTCAGCGCGTGTCTGGCGCGGGGTGCGCGTCAGCGTCGCGACATGTACATGTCGAGCGCCTTGTGCAGCAGCTTGTTGAGCGGGAAGTCCCACTCACCGAGGTACTCGGCCGCCTGCCCACCGGTGCCGACCTTGAACTGGATCAGGCCGAACAGGTGGTCGTTCTCGTCCAGGGAGTCGCTGATGCCGCGCAGGTCGTACACGCTCGCACCCAGGGCGTAGGCGTCCTGGAGCATCCGCCACTGCATCGCGTTGGAGGGCCGCACCTCGCGCTTGTGGTTGGCCGAGGCGCCGTAGGAGTACCAGACGTGGCCGCCGACGACGAGCATGGTGGCGGCCGAGATGCGCTCGCCCTCGTGCTCGGCGAAGTACAGCCGCATCCGCTGCGGGTCCTCGGCGTTCAGGACGTTCCACATCCGCTGGAAGTACGCCTTGGGGCGGGGCCGGAACTTGTCGCGCTCGGCCGTGATCTCGTACAGCCGCTGCCACTCGTCCAGGTCGTACGGGTTGGCCATGTTGCCCTGGACCACCTGTACGCCGGCCTTGTCGGCCTTCTTGATGTTGCGGCGCCACAGCTGGTTGAAGCTCTTGTGCACGTCCTCCAGGGAGCGGCCCTCCAGCGGGACCTGGAAGACATAGCGCGGCTGTACGTCGCCGAAGCCCGCGCCGCCGTCCTCACCCTGCTGCCAGCCCATCTTGCGCAGCTTGTCGGCGACCTCGAAGGCGCGCGGCTCGATATGGGTGGCCTCGATGTCCCGCAGCCGCTTGACGTCCTGGTCCTGGATGCCCTTCTTGATGGCAGCCGCGTCCCAGCGCCGGATCACCACGGGCGGGCCCATCTTCACGGAGAAGGCACCCTGCTTCTTGAGGTGGTCGAGCATCGGGCGCAGCCACTCGTCCAGGTTGGGCGCGTACCAGTTGATGACCGGGCCCTCGGGCAGGTAGGCGAGGTAGCGCTTGACCTTCGGCAGCTGCCGGTAGAGCACCAGTCCGGCCCCCACCATCTGACCCGTGCGCTCGTCGAACCAGCCCAGGTTCTCCGCGCGCCACTCGTTCTTGACGTCCGCCCAGGCGGGCACCTGACAGTGGCTTGCCGACGGCAGGCTCTGGATATACGCCAGATGCTGCTCTCGGCTGACGGTCCTCAGGGTCAGGCTCATGGCGGGACGCTCCTCCGGCGAACTGACTGATGCTCGCCGGAAGCCTACTGTGCCCCGCAACGCCCCGTTCGGCCCAGGGGCAGGCCCGGTGAGGCGGTTTCGCGCCCCGCCCCCCGGGCTGTCGTGGTGGCCGCGTTACGGCACGAGACCGCCGTGCGCCACACCCAGATAGAAGCCGACCGCCGCGGCACCGAGCCCGATGATCGTGACGAAGCGTTCACCCGTGGTCGCCGAGATGTACTGGCCCCAGGCTCCGGTGAGGATCCCGGCCAGGCCCGTCCACGAGCCGAGTACATGCAGCCCCGGCCACCACGCGGAGATCACGGCGACCAGCCCCAGCAGCATGGTGACGGCCGCGAAGGAGTTCTCCACGGGATGCCGCTTGCCGTCGGAGTTCAGGTAGGAGAGAGGATGGTTCCAGCGCACTGCCTGTGCCATATACGGCACCTCCCGACACAGCTCCTGACAGTGTGACGCGGCCCTGACGGGTGACACGGCCCCTGACGGAGCGCGACGCGAACTGTAACGCCGCTCACATCTGTGGTGTCCAGATTGCTCCGGGTTGCCCCCGGATTTCAACCGGAAGGCCGCAGCCAGGTAGGCTGGCCCGTCTGCGCCCCTATGGGTGCGGAAACGCATCACGACCCTCCTGCCACGGAACGACCGTGGCCGCTGAGTCCAGAGGAGGTGGGTTCCACATGCGTCACTACGAGGTGATGGTCATCCTCGACCCCGATCTGGAGGAGCGCGCTGTCTCCCCCCTGATCGAGAGCTTCCTTTCCGTCGTCCGCGAGGGCGACGGCAAGGTCGAGAAGGTCGACACCTGGGGCCGTCGTCGTCTCTCCTACGAGATCAACAAGAAGCCCGAGGGCATCTACTCGGTCATCGACCTGCAGGCCGAGCCCGCTGTGGTCAAGGAGCTCGACCGGCAGATGAACCTCAACGAGTCCGTGCTGCGGACCAAGGTCCTCCGCCCGTCGACCCACTGAGGCCGACTCCCGAGTAGCCCCCGACACCGGGCACCACGCACCACAGCTCCACCGAGCACCACCAGGCACCACAGCAGCCAGCAGCACGCCGAGAGGTTCACCCATGGCAGGCGAGACCGTCATCACGGTCGTCGGCAATCTCGTCGACGACCCCGAGCTGCGCTTCACCCCCTCCGGTGCGGCGGTCGCGAAGTTCCGCGTCGCGTCCACCCCCCGCACCTTCGACCGGCAGACCAACGAGTGGAAGGACGGCGAGAGCCTGTTCCTGACCTGCTCGGTCTGGCGGCAGGCGGCGGAGAACGTCGCCGAGTCCCTCACCAAGGGCACCCGCGTCATCGTGCAGGGCCGCCTCAAGCAGCGCTCGTACGAGGACCGTGAGGGGATCAAGCGCACGGTCTACGAGCTGGACGTCGACGAGGTCGGCGCCAGCCTCCGCAACGCCACGGCCAAGGTCACCAAGACCACGGGCCGCGGCGGTCAGGGCGGCGGCTTCGGCGGTGGCGGCGGCCAGGGCGGCGCCTGGGGCAGTGCCCCTGGTGGACCTGGCGGTCCTGGCGGTCCTGGCGGCCAGCAGGGCGGCGGCGCCCCCGCGGGCGACCCGTGGGCCACGGGCGCTCCGGCCGGTGGCGGCCAGGGCGGCGGTGGCGGCTGGGGCGGTGGCCCCGGCGGCAACGGTGGCGGCTACTCGGACGAGCCACCCTTCTGAGCAAAACTCATAGGAGTAGAGACATGGCGAAGCCGCCTGCTCGCAAGCCGAAGAAGAAGGTTTGCGTGTTCTGCAAGGAGAAGATCTCCTACGTCGACTACAAGGACACGAACCTGCTGCGGAAGTTCATCTCCGACCGCGGCAAGATCCGTGCCCGCCGGGTCACCGGCAACTGCACCCAGCACCAGCGCGACGTCGCCACGGCTGTCAAGAACAGCCGTGAGATGGCGCTGCTGCCCTACACCTCGACCGCGCGCTAAGGGAAGGGTGACCACATCATGAAGATCATCCTGACCAATGAGGTCTCCGGCCTCGGTGCCGCCGGCGATGTCGTCGAGGTGAAGGACGGCTACGCCCGCAACTACCTGGTTCCGCGCGGTTTCGCGATCCGCTGGACCAAGGGCGGCGAGAAGGACGTCGAGCAGATCCGCCGCGCCCGCAAGATCCGCGAGATCGCGACGATCGAGCAGGCCAACGAGGTCAAGTCGCAGCTCGAGGGCCTGCGCGTCGGCCTCAAGGTGCGGGCCGGGGAGCAGGGCCGGTTGTTCGGCTCGGTCACCCCGGCGGACATCGCCGAGGCCATCAAGGCCTCCGGCGGTCCCGACGTGGACAAGCGCCGCATCGAGGTGGGCTCGCCCATCAAGTCGCTCGGCGCCCACCAGGTCGCCGTGCGGCTGCACGCCGATGTGACCGCCACGGTCGACGTCGACGTCGCGGCCGGCTGACACCGCGCTCGGCCTGACGCCGACGCGTTCGGTCCACGCCGACGAAGCTCGGTCCAACGCCGACGAGAGGGCGCACCCCGCACGGGGTGCGCCCTCTCGCGTGTGCCGTGCTCGCGTGTGCCGTGCTCGCGTGGGTGTTGCCGTGTCGCGCGGTGCGGGGAAGCCGCCCTGCTCAGGCCCGCACCGCGCCCGTCACCGCCCACCGTCCCGAGCGGGCCCGCAGGGCGAGGGTCACCAGCCGGGTGCCCATCATCAGCCCGGCGATGGTCCACCACAGCGCCGTGAGCCCGCCCCCCAGCGCCGGCACCGCCACGGCCACCGGCGCGAAGGCCGCCAGCGTCACCAGCATGGCGCCCGCCAGATAGGGCCCGTCCCCGGCTCCCATCAGCACGCCGTCGAGCACGAACACCACCCCGGCGATGGGCTGGGTGACGGCGACGACCAGCAGCACCGGCGTCAACTGGTCGATCACGGATTGGTCCGTGGTGAAGATCGGCATGAACAGCGGCCGTACCAGTGCGACCAGTGCCCCCAGCACCGCCCCGGACACCACGCCCCACAGCACCATCCTGCGGCACGCCGCCTTCGCCCCCGCCACGTCGGAGGCGCCGAGGTAGCGGCCGATGATGGCCTGCCCCGCGATGGCGATGGCGTCCAGGGCGAAGGCCAGCAGCGACCACAGGGTCAGGGTGATCTGATGGGCCGCGATGTCGGCGTCCCCCAACCGGGCCGCGACCGCCGTGGCGATCATCAGCACGGCGCGCAGCGAGAGCGTACGGACCAGCAGCGGCACTCCGGCCCGTCCGCTGGCGCGGATTCCGGCGAGGTCGGGCCGCAAGGTGGCGCCGTGCCGTCGCGCTGCCCGGACCACGACGGTCAGATAGACGGCAGCCATGCCCCACTGGGCGAGCACCGTTCCCCAGGCGGAGCCCGCGATACCGAGTCCGGCGCCGTAGACGAGCAGCGCGTTGAGCGCGGCGTTGGCGCTGAAGCCGCCGACGGCGACGTACAGCGGGGTCTTGGTGTCCTGGAGCCCGCGCAGCACACCGGTCGCGGCGAGGACGACGAGCATGGCGGGGATGCCGAGCGCGCTGATCCGCAGATAGGTGGTGCCGTACGGGGCGGCGGTCGCGGAGGCACCGAACGCGTCGATGAGCCAGGGCGCTGTCGGCACCACAGTGGCGATGACCAGGGCGCCGAGGATGAGCGCGAGCCAGATGCCGTCCAGTCCTTGGCGGAGTGCGGCGGGCAGATCTCCGGCACCGAGCCGGCGGGCGACGGCGGCGGTGGTGGCGTAGGCGAGGAAGACGAAGATGTTGACGCCGGTCTGGAGGAGCGCCGCGGCGACGCCGAGTCCGGCGAGCTGGGGAGTGCCGAGATGCCCGACGATGGCGCTGTCGGCCATCACGAAGAGGGGTTCCGCGACGAGCGCGCCGAAGGCGGGGAGGGCGAGCGCGATGATCTCACGGTCGTGGCGTCGCACGGCGGTGCGCCCGGTCGGGGAAGCGGGGTTCATAGGTTCGATCCAAACATCCACAGGTAATGAGCGCAAGGGTGCTATGACGCTTACTTGACCGTGTACGCGGCAGGCTTGAACACCCTGGGTGATCCTCCCGGGGAGAGAGTGGAGAAGTTTTTTCCCCGCACAGCTCATGGACGGTAAAGCTGCAGTTCAGATGCGCAGTGGGTGGAGGGCGCAGCAGTAATCCACAGCGCTGTCCCCCGACTCGTGCACAGCTTTCGGCGGCTTCTCCACAGGTTGGCACCGACTGTCCACACCACCCTGTGGATAAGGTGATTGGCTGAACCGTGCGGGCCGCCTACGGTGTACCAGCGTCCGTCCTCCCGTTCCCCCTTCTTCACCGTCGCACCGACGCGCCGTAACCAGGGCCGGGCGGCTCGATTGCCAGCGTTTGTCAGTGCTGTGCCGTAAGACTGTGGCGTACGACGGGACCTGTTGGGAGGACCGGTGGGAGGAGGCGAGGCGGGGTGACACAGCAGCCCGAACACGTGGAAGACCCCTGGGCCGCCGACCTCGCCGCCGAGGAAGGATTCCCGGTCGCGGCGCAGGCGCCCCAGCGCCGCAACGGCTCCGGCAACGGGCGTGGCAACGGATACGGCAACGGCTCCCGCAGCGGCCCCGGCCCCGGCGGTGACCGCTCCGCACCGGCCCTCCCCGAGCAGCACGAGCGCGGCCCCGAGGGCCCCGCCGGCGGCTTCGAACGCGTCCCCCCGCAGGACCTGGAGGCGGAGAAGTCCGTCCTCGGCGGCATGCTGCTGTCCAAGGACGCGATTGCCGACGTCGTCGAGGTCCTCAAGGGCAACGACTTCTACCGGCCCGCGCACGAGACGGTCTACCAGGCCATCCTCGACCTCTACGCCAAGGGCGAGCCCGCCGACCCCATCACCGTCACCGCCGAGCTGACCCGCCGCGGTGAGATCGCCCGCGTCGGTGGCCCCGGGTACGTCCAGTCACTCGTCCAGGCCGTTCCCACGGCCGCCAACGCCGAGTACTACGCGGAGATCGTCCACGAGCGGGCCATCCTCCGCAGGCTGGTCGAGGCGGGCACCCGCATCACTCAAATGGGTTATGCGGCCGACGGCGACGTGGACGACATCGTCAACGGCGCCCAGGCGGAGATCTACGCCGTCACCGAGCAGCGCACCTCCGAGGACTACCTCCCGCTCGGCGACATCATGGAGGGCGCCCTCGACGAGATCGAGGCCATCGGCTCCCGCAGCGGCCAGATGACCGGTGTCCCCACCGGCTTCACCGACCTCGACTCGCTCACCAACGGGCTGCACCCCGGCCAGATGATCGTCATCGCGGCGCGCCCTGCCATGGGCAAATCGACCCTGGCCCTCGATTTCGCCCGCGCCTGCTCCATCAAACACGCCATGCCCAGCGTCATCTTCTCGCTGGAGATGGGCCGCAACGAGATCGCGATGCGGCTGCTGTCCGCCGAGGCCAGAGTGGCCCTGCACCATATGCGGTCCGGTTCCATGACGGACGAGGACTGGACGCGGCTGGCCCGCCAGATGCCGCAGGTCACCGACGCGCCGCTGTACATCGACGACTCGCCCAACCTGTCGATGATGGAGATCCGCGCCAAGTGCCGCCGCCTCAAGCAGCGGAACGATCTCCAGTTGATCGTCATCGACTATCTCCAGCTGATGCAGACGGGCGGCTCCCGCCGCCCCGAGAGCCGCCAGCAGGAGGTCTCGGAGATGTCCCGTAACCTCAAGCTCCTCGCCAAGGAGCTCGAGGTCCCCGTCATCGCCCTCTCCCAGCTCAACCGCGGCCCCGAACAGCGCACGGACAAGAAGCCGATGGTGTCCGACCTGCGCGAGTCAGGCTGCCTCACGGCTTCCACCCGGGTGCTGCGCGCCGACACCGGCGCGGAGGTGACGATGGGCGAGCTGCTGGAAAGCGGCGAACGGAACATTCCCGTCTGGTCCGTGGACGAGCAGCTGCTTCTCGTACCCAGGACGATGACGCATGTCTTCCCCAGCGGGGTGAAGGAGGTCTTCCGGCTGAAGCTGGCCTCCGGCCGGGAGATCGAGGCCACCGCCAACCATCCGTTCCTCACGTACGACGGGTGGAAGCCGCTGGGCGAGCTGCCGGTGGGCGCTCGGCTGGCGGTCCCGCGCAGGCTCGAGGCCCCGCAGCGAACCGCGCCCTGGCCGGAGGCGGAGATCGTCATGTTGGCCCATCTGCTGGGCGACGGATGCGTGGCGCCACGCCAGCCGGTGCACTACACGAGCAACGACGAGGCGAACCTGAACGCCGTCGAGGACGCCGCGGCGCACTTCGGAATCACGCCGCGGCGGGTGAGCCAGGGAAGCTGGTGGCACGTCTACCTGCCGTCGCCGCATCACCTGACGCACGGTCGCCGTAACCCTGTGGCGGCGTGGCTGGACGGCATGGGGCTGTACGGCAAGCGGGCCCACGAGAAGTTCGTCCCGCCCGAGGTCTTCGGGCTGCCGGACGCGCAGGTGCGGCTGTTCCTCCGTCACTTGTGGGCGACGGACGGTTCGGTCACCGTCTCGGCGGCTTCGGGGGCCGTGCGGATCTACTACGCAACGACCAGTGAGCGTCTTGCCCGGGATCTCCAGCATCTGCTGCTGAGGACCGACATCCGGGCCAGAGTTCGGGCTGTCGGCAACGACAGGGGCCATCCGCAGTGGACGGTCGACGTTTCAGGCGTGGAGGATCAGAAGCGCTTCCTCGAAGAGATCGGCGTTCACGGTGCGCGGGCCAAACACGTTGTCGCAGCAGATGAGCGGCTGCGCGAGGTGAAGGCGAACACCAACCTCGACACCGTGCCGCGCGACATCGGGGACACCGTTCGCACGGTGCTGCGGGAGCAATCGGTCACGACGCGAGCGTTCCAGGCCGCTCTGGGTACGAAGTACTGCGGCAGCGCCCTGTACGAGTCTGCTCCGAGCCGGGCGCGGCTCTCCCGGGTGGCAGACGTTCTCTCGGACGCCGGGCTGGAGATGCTCGCCACCAGCGATGTGTTCTGGGACGAGGTCGTTTCCATCGAAAGTGTCGGAGAGCAAGAGGTCTACGACGCCACGGTTCTCGGCACCCACAATTTCGTCGCCAACGGAATCCATGTCCACAACTCCATCGAGCAGGACGCCGACATGGTGATCCTGCTGCACCGTGAGGACGCCTACGAGAAGGAGTCCCCCCGCGCCGGCGAGGCGGACCTGATCGTCGCCAAGCACCGCAACGGCCCCACCGCCACCATCACGGTCGCCTTCCAGGGCCACTACTCCCGCTTCGTGGACATGGCGCAGACGTAGACCGGTGGACTGTAGGTGCTCTGCCTCCGTGTCATGGCGATGGCACTCCTGGCACCCACCGGAGAAGCTCAGTTCAGGGGCATCACCCGATCAGGTGGCGTTCCTGAACCGCGCCCCCGCGGTGCGTGCTCGATCTCGACTCTCCTCGTGTCGGGCTGAGTGGCCGACAGGGGCTGGACCACGGACACCACGTCGTCCAAGCCGTCCGCGCCACGAAGCACGCAATCGGAGCCCGCGACTCCCCATTGCGCCCTCAGCGATGAGGGGCTGTGCGGCTTTCCAGCCGTGGCGGGGCTCGGCATAGTGCCCTCATGACTGTCGGGTTCAGCGGGGAAGTGGCCGAGTACTACGCGAAGTTCCGGCGGGGCTATCCCGAGCAAGTGCTCGACTTCGTCCAGGAGTACTTCTCCCTGACACCGGAAGACAGCGTCCTGGACCTCGGATGCGGTACAGGGCAGCTCGCCCTCCCGCTCGCCCCCCGAGTCCGATCAGTGATCGGCATGGACCCCGAGCCGGACATGCTTCGCCTCGCTCATGAAGCGGCGAGCCGGCGTGATGTCCGCAACGCCATCTGGGTGCTCGGTGCCGACACCGACGTCCCAGCTCTCGGAACACTGCTGGGCCACGAGCCCTCCCTGGCGATGACCGTCGTCGGGCAGGCTCTCCACTGGATGCGGCACGACGAACTCTTCCGGGACCTGCTCCCCCTGTTCCGCGCAGGCGGAGGCATCGCCGTGATCGCTAACGGGACACCGCTATGGCTGCAGGACACCGCCTGGTCCCGTGCCCTGCGCAGCTGCCTGGAACAGCACTTCGAGACCGAACTGACCGCATCCTGCGGGACTGCCGGTCAGGACCGGATCCGGTATGCACAGGCCCTCGGAGACGCCGGCTTTTCCGACGTACGGAGCGAGACGGTCTCCTACACCGAGGAGCTGACCTTTCAGCAGGTCATCGGCGGTCTCTACTCCGCCATCCCCGCGGAGCAACTCCCGGGGGCCGAGCAGCGGCCGGCGTTCGAGGACGACATCCGGAAGGCATTGCCGCACGAGGAGCCGTTCCCCGAGCAGGTCCAGGTCTCCGTACTCGTCGGCCGGACCGCCTGACTGGGCGCACGCCGTCCCCGATCGAGGGAATGACACGCTGCTGAGGCAGAAGCCGAGCGACAAGAGCTGAGCTCCCAGCTCATGGGATACCACCGCGCACCCAGAAGGAGACGGCATCTCCGTCCGGAGAGCCGCGTCATGAATAGGGGATATCCAACCGGTTGTGCGGAGCGGCATTTTCTGCCCTCAACCAGGGGCCGCTACGGTCCGATTTTATGGAGCAGATATTTCCGACGGCCGAGAAAATGGCGGCTGCCTTGCGCGCCGGTGAAGTGACCTCGGCAGAACTGACCGACGAGGCGATTGCCCGTATCGAGCGGGACGACAAGGCGATCAACGCTGTCTGTGTGCCGGACTTCGACCGTGCACGGGCCGCCGCGCGCCGCGCCGACCAGGCGCGTGCTCATGGCGAGGACAGGCCGCTGCTCGGCATTCGGTAACGGTGAAAGAGTCGTACAACATCGCGGGAATGCCCACGACTTGGGGCCTGCCGCAATACCGGGATCACGTGCCGGCCGAGGACGCGGTACAGGTCTCGCGGCTCAAGGCCGCGGGCGCGGTGGTGCTCGGCAAAACCAATGTGCCCTCGGGGCTGCAAGATATCCAAAGCTTCAACGAGATCTACGGCACCACCAACAATCCGTGGGAGCGCGCTCGCACGCCGGGCGGATCCTCCGGCGGATCAGCGGCGGCCCTGGCGTCCGGATTCTGCGCGCTGTCCATCGGCTCCGACCTCGCCGGTTCGCTGCGCACCCCCGCGCATTTCTGCGGCATCTATGCGCACAAGCCGACACTCGGACTGGCGGCAACCCGCGGCATGGTGGCGCCTCCGGCACCGCCATTGCCGGTCGAATTCGACCTCGCCGTCGTCGGCCCGATGGCGCGCAGTGCCCGCGACCTCACGCTCCTGCTCGACGTCATGGCCGGACCGGACCCGCTGACGCTCGGTGTGGCGCACGACCTGACGCTGCCGCCCGCGCGTCACGAGCGGCTCGGCGACTTCCGGGTCCTGGTCGTCGACGAGCATCCGCTGATTCCGACCGGGTCCGCTGTGCGGGCGGGCGTGAACCGGGTGGCCGACGCGCTTGTCGACGGTGGCGCCCACGTCGACCGGCACAGTCCGCTGCTGCCCGATCCGACCGAAGCCGCGACGCTCTACGGGGCATGGGGCCCACTACGAGCGAGCGGGAAGACCCCGTCATTCGGTGACGGGCAGGCACTCGGTGAGCAGGTCGACGATGTCGCGCCAGGCTCGCTGCGCGTGCTGCGGGTGGTGGCCGACGCCTGGGAGTACGGTCTGGTCGACCGGTGGGTGGTGGAAGGCGTGCAGGGCCCCGCCGTAGACCACGAGGCGCCAGTCGACGCCCGCGGCCTGCATCTCGGCGGCGAAGGCGTCCCGTTGCGCGGGCGGCATGATGGGGTCCTCGGACCCGACCCCGGCCCATACGGGGCAGCGGATGCGCGCCGCCTCACCCGGTCGGCCCGTGGTCAGTGCGTTGACCGTCCCGATGACCCGCAGGTCGACGCCGTCGCGGCCGAGTTCCAGCGCGACCGCGCCCCCCGTGCCGTAGCCGATGGCGCCGATCCGGTCGGGGTCGGTCCGCGGTTCGGCACGCAGCACGTCGAGTGCCGCGTGGCCGATGTCCCGCATCCGGTCGGGATCGGCGAGCAGCGGGGTCACGCGTGCCAGCATCTCCTGCGGGTCGGTGAACCAGCGCCCGCCGTGGAGGTCGAAGGCCAACGCCACGTAACCCAGTTCGGCGAGGGCGTCAGCCCGGCGGCGCTGGAAGTCGTTCAGGCCCGGCCCCTCGGGCCCGATCAGGACCGCGGGCCGGCGGCCCGCACCGGCGGGGAGTGCGAGGTGCCCCTTCATCGTCAGGCCGTCGGCCGGGTAGGTGACCGTGCGCGTGGTGATCGTCGTCATGGGATCGGACTGTAGTGAGCGGCGGGTCCGGTCGGACCGGTCTTCACCGTCGGCGGAAAGTCTTCACCGTCGGCGGAACAGCGCAGGCGGGAACCGCCGATTCCGCGGGCGCAGTCGGTGCCCCCCTGGCACGCGCGTGCGCCCCCGCCCGCGCGTGCGCCCGGCCACCCGGCCCGCCCGCGGGTTCCACCCGGCTCCCCGCCCCCCCCGGGCTAGACGGCCGTGAAGCCGCCGTCGGCGGCGACCACGGCTCCGGTGACGAAGCCGGCGCGTGGTGAGACCAGGAAGCACAGGACCTCGGCGATCTCTTCGGGCTGTGCCACGCGGCCCAGTGGCTGCGCGTCCGCGAAGGACGCCAGATACGCGCGGCTGTCGGAGCGGATCGTGTCGAGGAAGTCGGTCTCGACGACGCCTGCGGCAACGATGTTGGCGCGGATGCCCAGTGGTCCGCCCTCGACGGCGAGCACCTTGGTCAGCTGGGCCAGAGCGCCCTTCGACGCGCTGTAGGCGGCGCCTTCGGGAAGGGCGACGGTGCAGGTGTAGGAGCCGGTGCTGACGATGGCTCCGCCGCCGCGGGCCCGCATGGCCCGGAAGGCTTCGCGGGCGCAGAAGAAGGAGCCGCGGGCGTTGACTGCCAGCACGGCGTCCCAGTCCTCGGCGGTGGTCTCGGTGACGGGCTTGTTCAGGGTGCGTCCGGCGTTGTTCACCAGGATGTCCAGTCCGCCGAATTCGTCGACCGCTGACCGCACCGCGCGGGTGGCGGTCTCTTCCTGGGTGATGTCCCCTCTCATCGCGAGGACGCCGGGTATCTCGTGTGGCAGGTCTTCGATGTCGGGGCGCAGGTCGACGGCGACGACGCGGGCGCCGCGGGCGGTCAGGAGAGCCACCGTCTCCTTGCCCACGCCGCGCGCGGCCCCGGTGACGAGGGCGACTCTTCCGGCGAACTCGGCGGTTTCAGTGGACGGCGAGGTGGCAGCGGATGTCATGGTCATGGCGTACTTCCTGGGGGAGGGGAGCACCGGCGCTCGGATGCCGCCGAGCGGGTCGGTGCGGGGGTCGGTGCGGCGGGCGCGGCGCTCCGATGTGGCGGTGCGGCAGGGCGGTGCGGCCGTCGCGGCGGGCGTGGTGGGTGTCGTACGACCGGCTGCTCGCTCAGTGCGCGGTGAGCCCGCCGTCGACCACGAGCTCGGAGCCGGTGACGAAGGAGGAGTCGTCGCAGGCGAGGAAGAGGATCGCGGGCGCGATCTCGTCGGCGCGGCCGGCCCGGCGCATGGGGGTACGACGGATGTCCGGCTGCTGGTCGCCCTGGTCATCCAGGATCTCCTGGATCATCGGCGTGGCGATCACCCCGGGATGCACCGAGTTGACCCGCACTCCCTGCCGGGCGTACTCGACCGCGGCGGTCTTGCTCAACAGGCGCACCGCGCCCTTGGACGCCTGGTAGGCCGCGGCCGCGCCGCTTCCCACCAGGCCGAGCACCGACGACGTGTTGATCACCGAAGCGTCGCCGCTCGCGCGCAGAAGCGGCATCGCCGCCTTCATGCCGAGCCAGGTGCCCTTCTGGTTCACGTCGATGACGCGGTCCCAGGCCTCCTCCCGGGTGTCCTCGATGCCCGGCCAGTCCACGATGCCGGCGAGGTTCACCAGGATGTCCAGCGCTCCGAACCGGTCGCGGACGAGAGCGATCACCTCCTCCCACTCCCGCGCGGAGGAGACATCGAGGCGGGCGGTGACGACCTGCGCGCTCGGGCACCCGGGTGCCTCGATCCGATCCGCCAGCTCCCGCAGGGGGGCTTCGGCGACATCGGTCAGCACGATCCGGGCGCCTTCTCGGGCGAAGAGCTCGGCGGTCGCGGTGCCGAGGCCCCCGGTCGCACCGGTGATCAGCGCGACCTTGCCGGCGAGTCGTTGTCCTGTCATGGAAGGGTTCTCGTTTCTCGTTTCTCGTTGCTGCTGGCTGCTGCTGGCTGCCGTTGACTGCCGTTGACTGCTGCGTCACGGCGACTTGTGCTCCCGGTGGAGTACGAGGTGCTCGTGGCAGAGCTGCGCCGTGCGCCGCGGGCTTCGTCGTAGCGGCCGTCCGGCAGCAGCTCTGGGTGCACCTCCCAGGCCTCCAAGGGCCTGGGGGAGGATGTGACCGTCCGCGGTCACCCACATCCCGACCACGTCGACGGGGTCGTCTCCCTCTGCGGTCCCGGCCATGGCGGACTCCTCTCCCGACCGGTGCGGTCCTGTCCGGCTCCGAACGAGTCTGCGCAGGTCGGCGGCGAGCGACCAGGACGTGTGCTGCCTGGGTGCGACACACCCCGGCAGCACCTCGGGCCGACGCCTAGCCTGAACGCATGGACGACAACCACCTGGGAGACTTCCTGCGCGCCCGCCGCTCCGGTCTACGGCCGGAGGAGGTCGGCATGGTGAGCTACGGGGCCCGCAGGGTCGCCGGGCTGCGCCGCGAGGAGGTCGCCGTCCTGGCCGGGGTGAACGCCGACTACTACACCCGTCTGGAACAGGGCCGCGAGCGCAACCCCTCATCCCAGGTGCTCGAAGCCCTCAGCAGCGCACTGCACCTCGACGCGGACGCCCGGGCGCATCTGTTCCGGCTGGCCGGGACCGTGCCGAGCGACCGCAGCGTCGAGCGCGCCGCCGAGCGGGTCGCTCCCGCGCTGCGCCAGTTGCTGGACGGCTATCCGCACACCCCGGCGTTCGTCATGAGCCGGACCCTGGACATCCTCGCCGCCAATGCGCTGGCCGACGCCCTCTACGCGCCGTTCGAGCCGGCGGACAACCTGGCCCGGATGACCTTCCTCGACCCGGCGGGCCGCCACTTCTACGCGGACTGGGACCGGGCGGCCCGGGCGGCCGTCGCCAATCTGCGCCAGGCGGCGGGCTTCGACCCGGACAACCCACGGTTGCGCGAACTCGTCCACACCCTGACCGAGCACAGCGCGGACTTCACCCGCCTGTGGAACGCCCACACCGTGCGCGGCAAGACGCAGGAGGCCAAGCAACTCCTCCACCCGGACGTCGGCCCTCTCACCCTCACCTACCAGGCATTCGACGTACGCGACGCCCCGGGCCAGCAGTTGGTCATCTACCACGCCGAACCGGGCGGCCCCAGCGCCGAGGCCCTCCACCTCCTCGGCTCCGTCCACGCCACCCGGCGGCAGGCCGACCCCTGGCCCCGCCGCGGCTGAGGCGGCGTACCCGGCGCATCCGGCATGCCCGGTACCGTCGGCGTGCCGGGCGATCGGCGGCAACGGCACGCGTCGCCGGATTTGCGGTTTCCGCAAACGGTTTTGTCGTTCTGTCCCTCCCCGGGGCAGCTTGGTGGTCACTCGCCGGACCGGCGACGGGCCATCGACCACTACCGAGGCAGGACACATGGACGAACAGTTCTGGGACGAGAAGTACCGCAGCAGCGACCAGGTCTTCAGCGGCGCCCCCAACGGGGTGCTCGTCACCGAGGCGACCGACCTGCCGCCCGGACAGGCGCTCGACGTCGGGTGCGGTGAAGGCGCCGACGCGCTCTGGCTGGCCAGGCGCGGCTGGCAGGTCACCGCGATCGACATCTCCCGCACCGCCCTGCGACGGGCGGCCGCCACCGGGGCCGACCTCGAGGACCGGGTGGCGTGGACCCATATGGACCTGACCGCCGCCTCACCCCCGGCCGCCTCCTTCGACCTGGTGTCCGCCCACTACCTCCCGCTCCGGCGCCAGCCGGACCATGCCGCGCTGCGCGGCCTGCTGGACGCCGTGGCTCCCGGCGGGACCCTGCTCTTCGCCGGACACGACCTCGCCGACCTGCCCCCGCGTTCGGAACTGGACCTCGACCCCGCCGACTTCTGCCAGCCGGGCGACGTCGCCGGCCTCCTCGACCACGACTGGGCCGTCCTGATCAACGAGACCCGTCCCCGGACCAGCCCGACGCCCGCGGGCACGCACCACACGCACGACGTCGTGCTGCGGGCCCGACGCCTGCGGTGACCGGCGGTCCGACGGCACCCGCGCCGCGCTGGGAACAGCGGTGGGTAACCGCCTTGTGACACGGTCGACAGGGGTCGTTGTCAGTGGGGTGGGGCATGCTTGCGGACATGAGTGTGGATGCGGTCGGAGTTTCCGGTGTGGGCGTGGGTGCTTCGGAGTTGGGCCGGATCGAGGGGGCGTTGCGGGCGTCCTGGGGCGCGGACACCTGTGCCCCGGACGATCTGGCGCGCGCGGGCTGGAGTCCGGCCAACCCCGCGTGGGGGCAGTGCGATGTGACGGCGCTGGTGGTGCACGACCTGCTGGGCGGGGAACTGATGTGCGGGGAGGTGTACGCGGTGAACGGCGAGCGGCAGGGCTTCCACTGGTGGAACAGGCTGCCGGACGGCTCCGAGGTCGATCTCACCGGTGACCAGTTCCGCGCCGGCCAGGTCGTCATGGAAGGCGTCTCCGTGCCCCGCCCGATGGGTCATTCGCTGCGCAGAGCCGCGGAGTACGCGCTGCTGCGCGGGCGGGTGTGGGAGCGGCTGGGGCTTCGGCCGGGGGGTGCGGCCGGGGGCGCGTGCGGTCCTGGCCCCCGGAGCGGGGCGGCCGTCAGAGGTGCAGCGGCACCGTGCCGAGGTTCGCGCGGCGCCGGCTGATGGGCGGAACGCCTCCTCGGCCCGGCCGAGGGGGGCGCATGCCGCCGCCGTAGTGCTCTCAGGCCAGCGGCATCTTGAAGCCGAGGTGCGACGCCTGGAAGCCCAGGCGCTCGTAGAAGCGGTGTGCGTCGACGCGGGTGGCGTCGGAGGTGAGCTGCACCAGAACACAATCCTGGCGCCGGGATTCGGCGACGGCCCACTCGATGAGCCGGGTGCCCAGACCGCTGCCGCGGAAATCGGCGTGGATGCGTACGGCCTCGATGAGGGCGCGGGCGGCTCCCCGGCGGGACAGCCCCGGGATGACCGTGAGCTGCAGGGTGCCGGCCGTCTTGCCGCCGATCTCCGCGATGACGAGGTGCTGGTTGGGGTCGGCGTCGATCCGGTCGAACGCTGCGCGGTACGGGGCGAGGTCGGACGGTGTCTCACGGGCCGCGCCGAGCGCGTCGTCGGCGAGCATGGCGACGATCTCGGGGATGTCCTCGGCGGTCGCCCGGCGGACGGTGAACTCCTCGGCGGGCGGCTCGGCGGCGGAGGTCGCCGCGCCGGTGGAAGGCGTGGTCATCCTCCGAACCCTACGCCCTGTGGTCACGGCCACAGCGGCGCGGGCACGCTGCGCGCGGTCCCGGCCGGGGGCGATCCGGGTGCTCGGCGGGAGGTCCACGCGTTCGGTGGGGCCGGGTGCCGTCAGGCCGTTCGCTCGGCGGGGGCGAGGGCACGGACGGCCGCGCGCGGCCGGCGGGGCGAGCTCCGGACGGGCCTCCGCCGCGTTCAGCGCTTCGCGGAGGGCGGCGTCGTGCGTGGGGCGGGCCGCGTCCAGCAGTGCGTGGCCCTCTTCGGTCACGTCCGTGTAGATGCCGCGCCGGTCGTCGGGGCACAGGTACCGCCGCAGCAGCCCCCGGTCCTCCAGCCGCGTGACCCGTCGTGTCGTCGCGCTCTGGCTGAGGACCACGGCGTCGGCGAGCTGATGCATACGGAAGTGGCCGCCGTCCCCGTCGTGCTGCTCGCTCAACACGTCCAGCAGCGAGAACTCACCTCGCCCCCGCAATCAACGCCCGGATCGATCGGTCCGGCCACCGGCGGCGGACGGCTGTGGTGGACGGCGGGGAGCGGGAGCGCGGCGGCGCCCCCGCCTCGTCATCCCCCACGGCTTCAGCACCGAGACGACCGTCATGAACGTGTAGGCGCCCAGCGAGACGACCGGTGGGATCACCAACTCGTACGGCAGGACCGGACGTCCGGCGAGGACGTCGGCAACCGTGCTGTCGATCCGTACGCGGAAGGCGAGGACGCTCGCCGACGCCGCCGCCAGGGTGAGCCAGAACTTGATCCAGATCCACCAGTACCGTGCCAGCCCCCACCTGGTGCCCAGGGACAGCAGCACTCCGCTGACCAGGGTGGCCAGGGCGAGCGGGCCGAGCAGCCAGTCTCCGAAGACCTTCATGGAGCGGTACGCCGCCTCGGCCACCGCGTCGGAGTCGGTGAGGGCAGCGGTGAGGCCGAGCGCGAGCAGGCACAGCGTCATGCCCAGCCAGCCGGCCGAGGCGCAGACATGGAGCGCGAGGGTGCCCCTGCGGGCACGTCGGGAGAGTTGCCGCATGTTCCCGACTGTGCCGTCGGCCGCCGCGTACGGCGTCCGACGGCGGGAGTATCCGCGACTGCTCGATGCCGAGTACGTGAACGCGCGCATACGGCGGTACCCATGCCCGGTCGTACGATCGCGGGTATGCATCGGGTTCAGCATGCGACCGCGCGATCCGCGCCGGACCGGCCCCGCCCCCGGCTCCACCTCTTCGACCTCGACGGCACGCTGCTGTACGGATCGGCGGCCTCCGTGGAGATATCCCAGCAACTCGGCGTCGAGAAGGAGATCAAGGAGCTCGAACGGTCCTTTGCGGAACGGAAACTGACACCCCCGCAGTTCGCGCTGCGCGCGTGCGCGCTGTGGTCGGCGCTCAACGAGGAGATCGTGGCCGCCGCCTTCGCGGGAGCGCCGTGGCTGGCGGGTATCCAGGAGGTGTGGTCCCGGATCAGGGCGAACGGGGAGCGGTGCGCCGTGATTTCCCTCTCGCCGGATTTCTTTGTACGGCGACTACTGGATTGGGGGGTCGACGTTACCCACGGTTCGCGGTGGCCGGAGGTTCCGCCTGTAATTCCGAACGGAAGTACGAAGTATCCGATGCGTCCCCTCGACCCGGACGGGATTCTTTCACCGTCGTCGAAAGTCAAGATCGCGAAGGAGCTGTGCGCCCAATTCGGGGTCCGGGCCGAGGACTGCGTGGCGTACGGGGACTCCCTCTCCGACGCCGAACTGTTCGCCGCCGTCCCGGTCTCCGTGGCGGTCAACGCCGACGAGCACGTCCGCTCCCTCGCCTCGTACCACTACACCGGCCGTGATCTCCGGGACGCCTACGGACTGGTCCCTGACGCACGGTAATTCATGTTCCCGTTCCGAATGGCGGAATTCGTCGGAACCGGGAACAGGGGTTGTGGCGTGAAGGCTTCACGGTATGGTCGGGTCCCTCCCGCATCGTGCTGTAAGGACAGCAAAGGTTTCCTTGCTCGATGCGTGCAGGGGGCGGTTTACCGGAACATTCGGAACGCGGATGTGCACAGAACGTCCGGAAGAGGTACGAGGCGAGGCGAGCATGAGCACCATGTCGGGCAGCGACGGTGCGTCCGCCGCTGGCAACGGCGGACGGGGATGGTTCACCCCGGCGTCCGACGCCGAAGCCGCGGAGCGCCCCGCGCCAGGCGCACTGGACGCGGCACCGGCCCCGCAGGGCCGCACCGGGACGGCCGCAGCTGAGCCGGGACCGGAGCGCAGGGCGGAAGCGGAACCGCAAGCGGAAGCGGCACCGAGGGCCGAAGCGGCACCGGCCCCTGCCCCTGCCCCTGCTCCTGCCACCGCCACCGGACCGCTCGCCGACTCCGAGTTGATCCGGACGTCCATGGACGAGCTCGAACGTTCCGCCGACGCGGCGACCGCCTACTTCTACGCGCTGCTGTTCGTGCAGTACCCGCATCTGCGCGAGATGTTCCCGGCCGCCATGGACAACCAGCGGGACCGGCTCTTCCGCGCCCTGCTGACCGCCGTACGCCTCTACGACGACGGCAAACTCCTCGGCGACTACCTCGCCAACCTGGGCCGCGGCCACCGCAAGTACGGCACCCTGCCCACCCACTACCCGGCCGTCGGCGAGTGCCTGATGGCGGCGATCGCGCGCTACGCCCCCAACAGCTGGGGTTCGCGCACCGAGGCGGCCTGGGTGCGTGCCTACACCGCGATCTCCCAGACGATGATCGACGCGGCTGCCGAGGACGAGCGCCGGGCACCGGCCTGGTGGGACGCGGAGATCGTCTCGCACGAGCTCCGCACCCCGGAGATAGCCGTGATCACCGTCCGCCCGGACCAGCCGTATCCGTTCCGCGCCGGGCAGTACACCAGCCTGGAGACCCCTTGGTGGCCCCGGGTGTGGCGGCACTACTCCTTCGCCTCGGCCCCCCGCCCCGACGGGCTGCTGACCTTCCACGTCAAGTCCGTGCCCGCCGGGTGGGTCTCCACCGCGCTGGTGCAGCGCGCCCGCCCAGGTGACGTGCTGCGGCTCGGCCCGCCGGCCGGCTCGATGGTCGTCGACCACCGCGCCGACAGCGGTCTGCTGTGCCTGGGCGGCGGTACCGGTATCGCTCCCATCAAGGCGCTGGTCGAGGATGTGGCCGGTCAGGGCCGACCACGCCCGGTCGAGGTCTTCTACGGTGCCCGCACCAGCCACGACCTCTACGACCTGGAGACCATGCTGCGCCTGAAGGAGCGCCACCGCTGGCTTTCCGTACGGCCGGTGGTCGCGGCGGGCGCGGCGCAGGCCGCCGCCGAGGCGCTTGCGGGCGAGCTTCCCGACGCGGTACGCAGATACGGCCCCTGGGCCGCGTACGACGGCTATCTGTCCGGGCCGCCCGGAATGATCAGAACCGGAGTCGAGACGTTGGTCGGGCTCGGCATCCCCACACATCGCATACGCCACGATTCCCTCGACGAACTGGTCGCGCAGGGGGTCTGAGTGGTGGGGTGTGCGGATCGTGGCTGTCGAGGGCCGGCCGGCTGAGGAAAGGGACGAGTGGCGGCGTTGAGTGACGCGAACGGAAACGGCGGCGGGTCCGCGGGGCACATAGCGGGCACGGACCACGGCCCGCCGCGGCAGCGGTTGCCCGGCAGCGACGGGGAACACGCGCTGCAGCAGCGGATCGGCTCGGACGGTCGCGCCAACCGGTTCTACCAGGACCAGGTGCTCGACCATCTGAACGAACGGATGCGGGAGTTCACCCGGCAGCAGGAGATGTTCTTCCTCGCCACCGCCGACCGCCACGGCGAGTGCGACAACAGCTTCCGCGCCGGACCGCCCGGGTTCCTGCGGGTGCTGGACGAGCGGACGCTGGTCTTCCCCGAGTACCGCGGCAACGGCGTGCACGCCAGCCTCGGCAACATCCAGGAGAACCCCCATGTGGGGCTCCTGCTCATCGACTTCCTCCGCGCCCGGATCGGACTGCACATCAACGGCCGCGCCGAGGTGCTGGACGACGCCGAACTGCGCCCCTGGGTCCCGGACCTGCCGCAGGACCCGGTACCGGGGCGGCGGGCCGTGCTGTGGGTCCGGGTCGAGGTGGAGGAGGCGTACATCCACTGCGCCAAGCACATCCCCCACCTCCAGAAGGCTCCGCGCCGCCCGGCGCGCGAGTGGGGCACCGACGACTACAAGCGCAAGGGCGGCGACTTCTTCGGTGCCGCCCGCGACGCCCGTGAGGCCCGCCGCGATGCTGCGGCCTCGGACGAGAAGACCCCGAGCGCATCGGCGCCCAGCACGTCGGCCGCGAGTACGTCGGCGCCGAGCCCGCAGATCCCGAGCCCTCGGGCCGCGGAGGTTCCGGCTTCGAAAACTCCGGCCTCGGGTGGTGCGGACGAGGTCGAAGGCGGCAGGGCCGAGGAGACCCTCACCCTCGCGGCGCCGCCGCTGCCGACCACGCCCGCTTTGCCACCCGTGCCCGCCACACCGCCCATGCCGACCACACTGCCCGTGCCCGGGGCCGAGCCGGCCCACGCGCACCTCACGGCGGCCGAACCCGCTGTGCGCCCGGACCCCTCCGGGGAGCGGGAGCAGTCCTCGGAGCCCGAGCGGGCAGAGAGGACTGCCTCCGGCCCCGGGACCGGCCCCGAGCCGCTGCCGCGGCGGCGGCATGCCGCCGCGTCGGCCGCCGTTCCCGCCGCGTCCTCGGCGGTCTCCGCCGCGATGTCGGCACGCTCCGGGAACGGGGAGATGGGCGAGCACGCCCGGGACATCTCCGCCTGGCGGCTGGAGGCCGAACGGGCGCTGGCCGAGGCGCAGCGCCGGGGCCGGAACGCCGAGCCGGAGGACGCTCCCGAACCCGCCCCGTTCCAGAGCTGGTTCGGATAGCGGACAGTGGACGGGCGGCGGTCGGCCGGGCGGTGCTGCGCGCTCAGCCCAGGTCGGGCGCGAGCAGGGATCGGACGCCCTCGATGTTGGCGGCGAGATAGGCCTGCAGCGACGGCGGTACGACCTCCACCGAGGTGACGCCCTCCGGGGTGAAGGGCAGCCGTACGATCTCGTACTCCCCCTGCGGCTCCTCCACTTCGGGTCCGTGCCGTAGGCGGGGGTTGAGGGAGACGAGTCGGCACACGAAGAAGTGCTGAACCTTCACTCCACCCGGTGTCTCCTCGGGATCACTCACGGTGTCCACGAAGGCGGGCACCACATCGGTGATCTCGGCCCCCAGTTCCTCGGCCACCTCGCGGTGCAGGGCGTCCACCACGGTCCGGTCGACGTCGGGTTCGACGCCGCCTCCCGGTGTGATCCAGTACGGCTCCTGACCGGGCTTGGTGCGCTTGATGAGGATCAGCTCCGCGGGTCGGCCCCGGCCGCCTCCGGGCGCGAGGAGGATGGCGCGGGCAGTCCGCTTGACCACGGGACGTTCGACGAACATGCAGGAGGTCTGGCCCACATCGCCCCGGGCCAAACCCTCCGCTTTCGTCACCGTGAGTGGCGGGCCATTAAATCTCCCGATAAGTCCATACCGATAAGTGATTGGACACTGACGTTGAGTCAACTACTCTTGTCGTCTGCGCTGCTTCGCGCGTAGAGCCGGGCGGTTCGTGGCAAGAGGGGGGAGCCACGAACCGCCCTTCACGCTTCACGGCGGTGGCGCGGCGGGACCCGCGTGCCCACCGAGCCACCGGACTCCATGAGCGCTGTGCCGGGGCTGTGTCCGGAGCCGACGTAGCGCCGACGGCGTTCGGTGCTCACATCGCCGCCCCGCTGCCCCATGAGTGCCGCGTCAACGGCGACCGAGCACAAGCCGCTACCGCATCACAGCCGAGGGCGCTCGCCAACTGCGCGCCGTACGCCACTGAGCCGCCGTTGAGTGTCGAAACCTGTCTTCACTTCGTCAGGCACATCTCGTCGCCCCGATCCTGCCCAAGAGGCACATGGAGCATGAGGTCGGAAAGCATCATGGCTGGGGCGGTCGTCTGCACGGCTTTCAGGCGGCCATTCTGGCGCGACCCCTCGCACATCACCGCCCCCAATCGGGCACCAACGGGCAGGTTCAAGCCTGCCCGCCCCGCGGTCAGCGTAAGAGGCCCCGATCCACGAACGGGAGACGGCTGCCTCCCGTCAGAGCGGCCGGCCGTCGAAGGGGCCGACGGAGCCGGGCTCGAACGTCGCGCCGAGGTCGTACTGCGCGATCCCAAAAGGTCGAAATTCGGCATCAGCAAGGACGCGGTAGAGGAACTCGGAGGTGGACATGTCGTACCGATGCCATGGGCCGCCGTCATGGGACCGCGCAAGGACGGGGTAATCGTCCGGCCGCTCGGCATCGACCAGCCAGCAGTACTCGTCAGCCCATTCGGTGGAGCCCCAAGCAACCACCCCCTTGCCGCCCGGCGCGTAGACCGCATAGGGATCGACGGGGGAGACATCTCCGTACCTGTCGTCCTGGTCGACCGAGAGGGAGACCCGCCACTGTGTCAGGAAGTTGAACGAGACGCCCTCGGCGAGCCCGAGAAAGTAGATGGAGTCACTGAAGACGCCGCCACCGAACGCCTCGCAGAGCTTCTTGTAGTCCGCCGGCAGCGCCACCCCCAGCTCTCCCTCGATCGCCCCCCAGTCGACGGAGATCCCGAGCGGCTTCCACCCGGTCAGCCCGATCACTCGCTGTACCCACGCACAACAATCATCGGGCAGTTCAGCCTCTACTTCCGCTTCGATCTCCGCCCAGGGCTGTGCGGTGTCCCGCGCGTCCCAACCTGTGACATGGAGAAGAGAGTCCCCCCAGGAAGCTTCCTCCGGCGGTGCAGCCCGCTCCGCCACGAGCACCATCAGCTGTTCGCCGCCCCCCGCACGGACCACACCGCAGCCGATCCACCGACTGCCGCACGCCCACCCGCGCATCTCGACCAGCTCCCCCGCGAAGGGAGCAAGGAGCGGCAGCCCGGTCCGCTCGGTCACCGTCGGATCGGCGTAACCGCCCATGACGAGGTTGCGCAGCTGCCCGTACCGACGGCTGAACTCCCTGAGGAGAGTGGACAGGTTGATTGTGTCGGAAACAGTCAGGCACACATGCCCCGCCGGGTGCCCAGACCGGGCGCACACCAATTCCCGCCTGCCCGGCCGAACCACGGAGGTAACGGCTTCGAGCAGTTCCTGTTCGTCCATGGCCAGAGAGTGAAACACATGCCACAGACAACGAGCCTGAACTGCGACCCGGCTGACATCCACGACTGACATCAACGAGGACGAGCGGCGCCGACAAGCGTCCTTCGTCGAAGTCGAGAAGGTTTGCCAGAGCCCGCCGAGTACGCGCACGGCTGCGTGAACGACTGGCATGGGCCTACGCCGTCGACGGGAAGGCCGGCGAGACCGCACGGGCTCTGGACATCGCCGCCGCGAGTTGGGCCGACACCACCGACCCCGCAGGCGTCGTGGCCTGATCGCGGGTCTCCCTTGCCGTCGCCCTCTGAAGGAAAAGAGTCATGCCCGCGAGCCTGTCCGAGTCGTCGGGTGCCGCTCCGGAGCACCGTGGAGGTGCCGCGGGCCAGGGAAGGTGATCACCTTCTACCAGGCAAAGCGGCCCCGGGGCCCGGGGCCGCTTTGCCTGGCGACGCGACTGGATCAGTCCGCGATGGGCAGGTACACCCGGTTCCCACTCGCCGCGAACTCCCTCGACTTCTCCAGCATCCCCGCCTCGATTTCCTCGGCGGACGCGCCCTCTTCACCGCCGAACTGCTCTGTGATGCTTCTGCTGATCTTCATGCTGCAGAACTTCGGGCCGCACATGGAGCAGAAGTGCGCGGTCTTGGCCGGCTCGGCCGGCAGCGTCTCGTCGTGGAAGGAGCGGGCCGTTTCCGGATCGAGGGCCAGGTTGAACTGGTCCTCCCAGCGGAACTCGAAGCGGGCGTCGGACAGGGCGTCGTCCCAGTCCTGCGCCCCCGGGTGGCCCTTGGCCACATCGGCGGCGTGGGCGGCGATCTTGTAGGTGATCACGCCGGTCTTCACATCGTCCTTGTCCGGCAGCCCCAGATGTTCCTTCGGGGTGACGTAGCAGAGCATCGCCGTGCCCCACCAGCCGATCATCGCCGCGCCGATGCCGCTGGTGATGTGGTCGTAGGCGGGGGCGATGTCCGTGGTGAGGGGGCCCAGTGTGTAGAACGGGGCCTCCTCGCAGACCTCCTGCTGGCGGTCGACGTTCTCCTTGATCTTGTGCATGGGTACATGGCCCGGGCCTTCGATCATGGTCTGCACGTCGTGCGCCTTGGCGATCCGGTTCAGCTCGCCCAGGGTGTCCAACTCGGCCATCTGCGCGGTGTCGTTGGCGTCCGCGATCGAGCCGGGCCGCAGCCCGTCACCGAGCGAGAACGTCACGTCGTACGCGCGCAGGATCTCGCACAACTCGCTGAAGTGCTCGTACAGGAAGCTCTCCTTGTGGTGCGCCAGGCACCAGGCCGCCATGATGGAGCCGCCGCGCGAGACGATGCCGGTCTTGCGGCGCGCCGTCAGCGGGACGTAGCGCAGCAGCACACCGGCGTGCACCGTCATGTAGTCGACGCCCTGTTCGCACTGCTCGACGACGGTGTCCTTGTACACCTCCCAGGACAGCTCCTCCGCCTTGCCGTCCACCTTCTCCAGCGCCTGGTAGAGCGGCACCGTGCCGATGGGGACGGGGGAGTTGCGCAGCACCCACTCGCGGGTGGTGTGGATGTTGCGGCCGGTCGAGAGGTCCATCACGGTGTCGGCGCCCCACCGGGTCGCCCACGTCATCTTCTCGACCTCCTCCTCGATGGAGGAGGTGACGGCGGAGTTGCCGATGTTGGCGTTCACCTTCACCAGGAAGTTCTTCCCGATGATCATCGGCTCGGTCTCCGGGTGGTTCACATTGGCGGGCAGTACGGCGCGGCCCGCGGCGATCTCGTCCCGGACGAACTCGGGGGTGAGGTTCTCGCGGAGGGCGACGTACTCCATCTCCGCGGTGATCTCGCCCCGCTTGGCGTACGCGAGTTGGGTGACGGCCGTACCGGCCCGGCCGCGGCGCGGCTGGCGCGGACGGCCCGGGAAGACCGCGTCCAGGCCCGCCAGATCGGCCTGGTTGCCGCGGACCAGTCCGCCGCGCGGGCTGGTGTGCTTGATGCCGTCGTCCTCGGGCCGCAGCTCCCGGCCCGCGTACTCCTCGGTGTCTCCCCTCTGGACGATCCAGTTCTCGCGCAGCGGTGCCAGTCCGCGGCGCACGTCGGTTTCGATGTCGGGGTCGGTGTACGGCCCGGAGGTGTCGTAGAGCGTCACGTCCGTGCCGTTGGTGAGATGCACCCGTCGGACGGGGACCCGGATGTCCGGGCGCGTTCCTTGCAGATATCCCTTGTGCGAGCCGATGGCCTTCTCGGCCCCGGTGTCCGACGCGTTGTCGGCGCGCGCGTGTGCATCCTGCGTGGTCATGAGACCCACTCCCTACGCCGGCATTACCCGGTAACAGGTTCGGCGGTCGGCGCAGCCGTTTCCGTGGTTCCTTCCACGGAGGTCAGCGCCCTCTCAGCCCCGTGCTCGGAGCTCCCGCGATGTGCAAAGGCGTCTCTACGCTAACGGCACACGGCCCGCACTGAACACCCCGCACGGCCGTTCTTGCGATGATCGGGCGGTGACCCACTCCGACTCCGCCGATGCCGCGCCTGAGTCCGGCCCCGCCGCCGGCCCCGGACACCCGCAGGCCCATGGCCACTCGCAGGCCCATGGCCACTCGCATGCCCACGCACACGGGCCCGCCGCGCCCGTGTCCCGCCATCTGCGGAAGGTCATCGCGGCCGTGCTCGTGCCGTTCGCGGTGGCGGTGTTGACGGGGCTGGTGGTGCTGTGGCCGGGAGGCGCCCCGGGCCACGGACACGACCACTCCGGTGTCGGTTTCGACCGGCCGACCTTCGACGCGAAGGTCGTGGAACTGGCGGAGGTGGACTGCGACAAGGTCAACGTCCAGCAACCACCCCCCTCCTCGGGCGGTGGCACGCAGTCCCCGGGGGGCACACCGCAGGACGGCGAGCACGGGCCGTGCCACAAAGCGACGGTGGAGGTCACCGAGGGCAAGGACAAGGGCCATACCTTCACCGAGGTGGTGCCGCCGGACTCCACCCGCACCTACTCCGTCGGTCAGGGCGTCGTCGTCGGGTACTCCGAGAAAGCGCCGCGCAAGCTCCAGTACAGCGTTGTCGACACCGACCGCGATCTGCCGATGGTGCTGCTCGCCGGCGTCTTCGCGCTCGTGGTGGTGCTGGTGGGCCGGCTGCGCGGGGTGCTGGCGCTGGTGGGCCTGATCATCAGCTTCGCCGTACTGACGCTGTTCATCCTGCCCGCGATACTGCAGGGCTCCAATCCGCTGGTGGTCGCGGTGGTCGGGGGCAGCGCCATCATGCTGGCCACGCTGTATCTGTGCCACGGCCTGTCGGCCCGTACCTCGGTGGCGGTGCTGGGGACCCTGGTGTCGCTGCTGCTGATCGGGGTGCTCGGCTCGCTGTTCATCGGCTGGGCGCAACTGACGGGAAACACCGACGATCAGACCAGCCTGGTGCACGGGCTGTACCCCGGCATCGAGATCCGGGGGCTGCTGCTGGCGGGTGTGCTGATCGGCTCGCTCGGCGTGCTCGACGATGTGACGGTCACCCAGACGTCGGCCGTCTGGGAACTGCGGGAGGCCGATCCGGGGGCGAGCTGGCGGCGGATCTACCGCTCCGCCATGCGGATCGGGCGCGATCACATCGCGTCCGTGGTCAACACTCTGGTACTGGCCTACGCGGGTGCGGCGCTGCCGCTGCTGCTGCTGTTCTCCATCGCGCGCAGCGATGTGACGATGGTCGCCACGAGTGAGGTGGTCGCCGAGGAGATCATCCGTACGCTCGTCGGCTCGATCGGCCTGGTGGCCTCGGTTCCGGTCACCACCCTGCTGGCCGCGCTGGTCGTCTCGGCCGACCGGAGCCGTCCCCAACAGGCCGCCCCGCGTGTGGAGGGTGGTGCCCCGCCCGGTGCCCCGCCCGGCCCCCCGCCGAGCATCCCGGCTCCCTCCTCCGGCGGCCCGGCAGCGGCTCGCCGCCCGGCCATCGGTGCCCGCGGCAGGCGCCGCAAGCCGAAGTGAGGGGTTACTCCGGGCCCGCGCCGCCTGCCGCGGACAGGAGGGGCGGCGCGGGGCGCGAGGGGGTCACCAATCGCTGCGGCCGGAGGCGCCGGCCTTGAAGCGGCGGACGAGGTAGACGACGCCGCCGACCAGGGCGACGAAGACCAGCACCTTGAACAGCAGACCGACCAGGAAGCCGACCACGCTGGCGATCAGGCCGCCGAAGACGACCAGCGCGATCACCGGTATCACGATCCATGTGACCCACCACGGCAGGCCGGAGAGGGTGCCTTTCGCGTCCATGACTGTGTACTCCGTATCGAAGAGTTTTGAAGGCTTTGTGCCCTCTGGCCCCGATGCTAGGCCGCACCGCAAGCCGACGGGGCGGCCCGGGCCCCGGTCCTCCCCTGAAACCGACCCTGAGGCGACCCTGACGGCCGGGGGAGCACGGAGCGCGCCGCGCGTGAGCCGGCTCAGCCCTCGGGGGGCGAGAAGACCACCAGGACGCGCAGGTCCTCGGAGATGTGGTGGAACTTGTGCGCCACCCCGGCCGGTACGTAGACGACGCTGCCCCGCGCCACGTGCGTGGTCTCCTCCCCGACGGTGATCGAGCCGCGCCCGCTGACGACGAAGTAGATCTCGTCCTGGGCGTGCGGCTGCTGCCGGTCGGCGGCGCCCGCGTCCAGTGCGTAGAGGCCGGCCGACATGTTGCGCTCGTGCAGGAACCGCAGGTACGCGCCGTCGTTCACGGCGCGCTCCGCCTCCAGTTCCTCCAGCCGGAATGCCTTCACCGCTGTCCCCTCTCCCTGACCGGGCGCCTGTTCTGCAACGATCTGAGTATGAACTTCCTCATCAAGACGCTGGCCAACGCAGCAGCCCTTGCCGTGGCGACCTGGCTGCTCAGCGATATCGAGCTGACCGGTGGCTCCGGAGGTGAGAAGGCGCTGACCCTGCTGGTCGTCGCCCTGATCTTCGGCGTCGTCAACGTCGTGGTCAAGCCGATCGTGAAGCTGCTCTCGCTACCGCTGCTGGTGCTCACGCTCGGGCTGTTCACCCTGGTGATCAACGCGCTGATGCTGATGCTGACCTCCTGGGTCGCGGACAAGCTGGACGTGAGCTTCCACGTGGACGGCTTCGGTACCGCCTTCCTCGGCGGCCTGATCATCTCGATCGTCGCCTGGGCCCTGCACATGGCACTCGACCGGGACCGGGACTGACGGCGCGTGTACCACGTGTGCTTCGTGTGTACGGGCAACATCTGCCGCTCCCCCATGGCCGAGGCCGTCTTCCGCGCGCAGGTGCGGGACGCGGGTCTGGACGGGCTGGTGAGGTCAGCAGCGCCGGCACCGGGAGCTGGCACCTGGGCGACCCGGCCGATCCCCGTACGGCCGCCGTGCTGGACACCGCCGGTTACCCGCTCCGCCACATCGCGCGCCTGTTCGAGCCGGACTGGTTCGACCGGCACGATCTCGTCGTCGCGCTCGACGAGGGCCACGCCGCCGAACTGCGGGCCATGGCGCGCAACACGGTCGAGGCCGCGAAGGTGCGGCTGCTGCGCTCCTACGACCCCGAGGCCGACCCGGACGAGCTGAGCGTGCCCGATCCCTACTACGGCGGCGCGGCCGGCTTCGAGGTGTGCCTGGCCATGGTGGAGGCCGCCGCCCCGGGGCTGCTGTCGGAGGTCTCGGCCGCCGTCGCGGCCCGGGAGGCGGGCTGATGGGCGGGGCGGCCGAGGCCGGGGCCGGCGATGGGGCCACCGCCGGACCGCCACGGCCCGTCGCCCGCACGGCCGAACTGCTCGGCCTCCCGGCACGGGCCGCCACCCCGGTCGGCGGCGGCTCGATCTGCGACGCGTACCAGGTACTGCTGTCCCACGACCCGGCCGACGCACCGGGCGGCGCGGGCGGCGTCGGCGGCGTGGCCGGTGCGGGCGGTGCCCGAGGCGCCGCTCCCGCGGGCCAGGACCCGCCCGGTGTCGTCTTCGCCAAGGCGCTGGACGCCGCGCCCGCCGACTTCTTCGCCGCCGAGGCCGCCGGGCTCGCGCGGCTGCGCGCCACCGGAGCCGTCCACGTTCCCCAGGTGTACGCGGCCGAGCGGGACGTGCTCGTCCTGCAGTGGGTGGAGCCGGGCGCCCCCGACCGGTCCGCCGCCGAACGGTTCGGCCGCCAGCTGGCCGCGCTGCACGAGAGCCCGGCCCCGTCCTGGGGCACCCCCGGCGAGCCCTGCTACCTCGGGCCGCTGCCGCTGACCTCGCCGCCCGGGCCGGTCGCCGACCCGGCAGCCTGGCCCCGCTTCCACGCCGAGCACCGGCTGCTGCCGCTGCTGCGCGCCGCCGTGGACAGCGCCCACATCGGGCCGAGGGACGCGCGGGACATCGAGCGGCTGTGCGAGCGGCTGGACGACGAGGCGGTCATGGGCCCTCCGCAACCGCCCGCCGTCATCCACGGCGACCTGTGGTCGGGGAATGTGCACTGGTCGGCGGACGGCCGGGCCGTGCTGATCGACCCGGCGGCACAGGGCGGTCACCCCGAGACGGACCTGGCGATGCTCCAACTGTTCGGCTGCCCCGAACTGCCCCGCGTCCTCGCCGCGTACGAGGAGGTACGCCCGCTGCCCGGCCGCCAGGCCCGCGTACCGCTGCACCAGCTCCAGCACCTCCTCGTCCATGCCGTGCTCTTCGGTGGGGGTTACGGTGCGCAGAGCGGTGCCGCCGCGCGCGCCGCCCTCGGGTGAGCAGAACAACCGTGTCGCTGCCGTCGAAGACCCGGCACACACTGTGGGAGACAGCATGACCGCATCGGACGATCCGCCACTGACCGGTCCCCGGCACGACTACGGGCCGGCGAACGACGCCGACGGCACCCGCGTGGTACGTGCCGGGCTGCCCGCCGAGGAGCCGTACGAGCCGCCGCTGCCCGGCCCGGTCTTCGCCGCCCACTACCACCTGCCCGGCGAGGTGGAAGGGGCGCCGTACTCCTACGGGCGGGACGCCAACCCGACCTGGTCGCGGCTGGAGGCGGCGCTGGCCGAACTGGAGGCGCCGGGCGATCCGGACGCCGAGGTGATCGCTTTCTCCTCCGGGATGGGCGCGATCTCCGCGGTGCTGCTCTCCCAGGTCCGGCCGGGCCAGACGGTGGTGCTGCCCTCGGACGGCTACAACCTGCTGGCCGCGCTCCACGAGCGGCTGGAGGGCTTCGGTGTGCAGGTGCGGACGGCGCCGACGGGTGGCGGCGCCCAGCGCGCCGAGCTGGACGGGGCGAGCCTGCTGTGGCTGGAGACGCCCTCCAACCCGGGGCTCGACGTGTGCGACATCCGCGAGTTGGCGGGCGCGGCACATGAGCGGGGCGCGCTGGTGGCGGTCGACAACACCCTGGCCACCCCGCTCGGGCAGCGCCCCCTCCTGCTGGGCGCCGACATCTCGGTGGCCAGCGGCACCAAGGCGCTGACCGGGCACGGCGATGTGCTCCTCGGCTACGTCGCCACCCGTAACGCCCAGGTCGCGGCGGCGGCACGCGCCTGGCGCAAGACGGTCGGCGCGATTCCCGGGCCGATGGAGGCGTGGCTGGCGCACCGTTCGCTGGCGACGCTCGATGTCCGTACCCAGCGCCAGGCGGGCAACGCGCTGGCCGTCGCCGAGGCGCTCGGCGCCCGCCCGGAGGTGCGCGACGTCCGCCACCCGGGGCTGCCCGGCGACCCCGCACACCCACTGGCGGCCCGTCAGATGAGCCGCTACGGCTGTGTCGTCTCCTTCACCCTGCCCGACCAGGCGTACGCCAACCGGTTCCTGGCCCGGCTGCGGCTGGTGAGCGACGCCACCAGCTTCGGCGGGGTCCGCTCCACCGCTGAACGCCGCGGCCGCTGGGGCGGCGACGCGGTGCCGGACGGCTTCGTCCGGATGTCGGTCGGTGTGGAGGACAGCGCGGACCTGGTGACGGACATCCGCCGTGCCCTGGACGAGGCTGCCGGCTGAGCCGACCGGGACCGGCTGAGCCGACCGGGGCGGCCGGGCGAGCAGCCGGTGCCCCGCCAGGCCGAGGCCGGTGCGACCCCGCGCCAGGGCGGTACGGCCGGCAGGGCGGTACGGCTAGGCCGTGGGGGTCTCCGGGCCGCCGTACTCGGGGCTGGAGTAGTCGGGGCTGGAGAAGCGCGGGGGACGGGAGTGCGCCTCTTCCGTCGTCTCGGAGGCGGGACGGCTGGAGAACCCGGGGTGCGAGTAGCCCAGCCGACTGCCCGGTGTCCGTGAGACATAGGCCGTCGGGGCCCGCTCCGGGCCGTTCGGATCGGCCAGCGCCTCCTGGAGGAACGGCACGATGCCGCGCTCCAGCAGCGCCTCCCGCCAGGCGGCGCGGGCCAGCGCCACCTCTTCCGCCAGGCGGCTGCCGCCCGGAGCGCCGCGGCGCCCACCTGGGCCCGGGGCCCGGATGGAACTGGCGCCGTTGCGCAGCGCCGCGAACAGCAGGCCGGCCATGGCCACCAGGATCCCGGCCGCCGCGAACGCGGCGAACACCCAGCCCGCGCTGCGGATCGGGCCCGCGACGGCGGGTTCGGGGGAGAGCAGCCGCAGCGCGTACCCCAGCAGCAGGAAGATGACGGCGGCCGTGGCCGCCAGCACAGGGGCGAGCACCGAGACGACCGCGACCAGCCCGGCGCCGGACGCCTCGGCGAGGGTCTCGCCGCCCATCGCGCCGACCAGCTTCTCGCTGACGCTGCTGCCGCCCTGGCCAGGACCGCGCACCTCGGCGGCGCCGTTCCCGTTCCCGGAGCCGCCGTGCGCGCCGGCGCCCGAGACGGAAGGGGCGTTCTCCGGGCGGCGCAGCTCCTCGCGCAGCCGTACGAAGTGCTGGTACTCGGCCTCGGCGCAGGCAGCTATCGCGGTCGCGGCGCTGAGCGCCATCGTGCGCAACTGCTCGGCGTTCAGCCGTTGCCCGACGGCCGCCAGGTCGGGGCGGCGATGGGCGGTTCGCAGTGCCTCGTCGAGGACCCGCTCGAACTCGGGCCGGTCCTCGCGCAGCAGGTGCGGAGCGCTGTTCATGTGCATCCCCCGATGCTCCGTAGGGCCCAGGCGGCCGGTCGAGGGCGGGGCAGGTCAGCAGGCGGACAACTCGCCTCGGCAAGCCGATGGTAGAGCCGTTCGGACGCTGCCTGACAGAGAGTTTCCAGAATTGACCCGCTACAGCGATGCCCCCCAGCCGATCATTTCTGGGAAAACACCTGCCCGGTTATCCGCGCGCGAATCAGAAGCGGTGTGGAACCGTGCTCCGCGCGCCCCCGTCCGCGCCTCACCCGCACGGTGCCCACGCCCCGTCTTCACACCGCCCGCCGCCCTGCTCGCTGCCGCGTCCGCGTCCTGTGGCGCGGGTCACTGCACCAGCGGGAGCTGCGCGATGAGGAGCTTTCCGGCCATCGTCACACCGCCGTCCATGGCGACGGCCAGCCCGTCGGCGTACACGTGCGGGCCGGTGACATCGGGTGCGCTCTCGCCGTCCTCGCTGTCGACCTCGCCCAGCAGATACGGGATCGGGCTGTGCCCGTGCACGATCCGCTTGCCGCCGAAGGTCTCCAGCAGCTCCCGTACGGCAGCCGGGCCCGCGGTCTCCTCGCGGAAGGCGAAGCGCTTGGTGAACTTGCGGAACAGCTCCCAGGTCTCCTCCGCGTCGTTGCGCTGGAGGGCCTCGGTGATCGCGTCGTTGACGTCCTCGATCGTGTCGCCGTAGTCCAGGTAGCACGTCGCGTCGGAGTGCACCAGCAGATGGTTGTCGGCCAGCGCGATGGCGTCCAGTCGGGACATCCACTGCACATGGTGGTCGGCCAGCCGCTCCATGTCGCTGCGCTGGCCGCCGTTGAGCAGCCAGGCGGCCTGGAACGAGGCCGTGCCGGCGCCGGAGTTGACCGGAGTCTCCCCGAACCGCTTCGCGCCGAGCAGCAGCAGCTCGTGGTTGCCCATCAGCGCCTTGCAGTACCCGCCGGCCGCCGCGGCCTCGGCGGAGAGCTGCATGACGAGCTCGATGACGCCGATCCCGTCCGGGCCCCGGTCGGTGAAGTCGCCCAGGAACCACAGCCGCGCGTTGCCCGCGATCCAGTGGCCGTCCGCGTCGATGATCCCGAACTGGCGGAGCGCCGTACGCAGTTCGTCGAGGTAGCCGTGTACGTCCCCGACGACGTAGAGCGGTCCCTCCCCGTCGTTGACCGCCCCGGTCGCCACCGGTACGTCCACCATCGTCGGCTCCGGCCCCTCGCTGCTTCCCGCGGCGGCCACGGCCCCGAGCACGGGCAGGTCGCGGGCGGTCGGCGTGTACTCCTCGGGCGGGCCGCCCTGGCCGGCCCCGACCGCCGCCGAGCCCACCTTCCCGGGCTCTCCCGTCCCGTCCCCACCCGGTACGGGGCCGTTCGGTACGGGGCCGTTCGGTACGGGGCCGTTCGGTACGGAGGCGTCCGGTGTCCGCCCGGTCGCGGTGCGGGGGTCGGTGTGGGCGGGGGCCGGTGCGCCCGGTACCGCCGACGGCTCGACCGGCGAGCGGACCGCGCGCGGGTCGGGCCGCCGCCCCGGGTACGCACGTGTGCCGTCGCCGGTCGGCGGGGCGGCGGACGGGGCCGGTCGGGTGAGCGCCGCTTTCGGTCCTTCCTCCACGGCCGGCTGCGGTGGGACGCGGCTGCCGAGCGGCACCGGAGCGTCCTGCGCCGCGCCGGACAACGCCGGTGCGGTACCCGCGCCGTGCGTCGTCGTCCCGCCGTGCCATACGTCGGGTCCCTGACCGGCCCCCTGAGTCATCGACCCCTCCACCATCGCGCCGCCGCCGTGCACCGCAGGCCTCCCCCTTCCGTGGGGCCCCAGTCGCTGGTCTTTCGGCCGGGGTGCCGCCCCAGATCGGGAGCCGGTCCCGGTGTCGTCCTCCCCCGGCCTTCGGCCGGGGGTGCCCCCAATCATAGGAACGCAGGTCGCGGCTTGTGACGCACCTGGGGGCGCGCATTTGGCGAGGGCGCCCGTCCAGGTGGGAATTCCTCCTGAATCATCCGCTGTCGTACCTTACGGAATCCGCACTCGGGAGCGGCCCGGCCACGCCACTCACTCGGTCGTGGGGGCGCGGGGCGCGCTCACCGTCGTCCGGGCGCCGTCGCGTTGGGAGGACGTGCGGACGATCAGCTCGGTGGGCATCACCCGGTGGACGGGGCGTGCCGGGGCCAGACCCTCGATGACGTCGATCAGCAGTTGGACGACGGCGGTGCCGATCCGGCCGGGCTTCAGCGACAGCGTGGTGATGGGCGGGGCCGTGGTGGCGTAGGCGGGGGACTCGCTGCAGCACACCAGCAGCAGGTCCTCCGGCACCCGCAGTCCGTAGCGGCGCGCCGCGGCCAGCAGATCGGTGCCGTTGGGGTCGAAGAGCCCGTACACCGCGTCGGGGCGGTCGGGTCTGGCGAGCAACCGGTCGGCGGCGACGGCGCCCGCGCACGGGTCGTGTGCGGGGTAGCGCTCGTAGACCGGTTCCTGGCCCACCCGCTCGCACCAGTCCAGATAGGCGGTGGTCGACAGCCGGGTGTAGGTGTCGGTGGTGGTGCCGGTCAGCAGCCCGATACGGCGGGCTCCGGAGGCGGCGAGATGGTCGAGGATGCCGCGGACGGCCGCCTCGTGGTCGTTGTCGACCCAGGCGGCCACCGGGAGGGAGTCGCTGGGGCGGCCGTCGGAGACGACGGGGAGCCCGGAGCGGAGCAACTCGCTGACGATGGGGTCCTGGGCCGAGGGGTCGACCACCACGGTGCCGTCGAGCGCGACGTTCGACCACACATCGGGGCCGCCCGCTCCGGCCGGCCCGCGCCGGGCCGGTGCGGGCAGGATGACCAGCGCATAGCCGCGGGCCAGCGCGGCCGAGGTGGCGGCGGCCGCCATCTCGGCGAAGTAGGCGAACTCCGTGAAGGTGAACGGTTCTTCGCCGTATGTCGTCACGGTCAGGCCGATCAGGCCCGATTTTCCCGTGCGCAGCGTTCGCGCGGCGGCCGACGGGCGGTAGCCCAGCCGCTCTGCGACCTCGCGGACGTGGCTGCGCGTCGCGTCCGGGAGGCGGCCCTTTCCATTGAGGGCGTCGGAGACAGTCGTGATGGAGACACCGGCTGCGGCGGCGACATCCCTGATGCCCGCCCGCCCGTTCAGCCGGGCCCCGCCGCGCGGCGAGGGGCACCTCCCGGCCACGGACGGGGGGACGGAGGCCGATGTCCGACCCGCCTGCTGCTTCTCTGCTGCTGTCATGGCGAGCCGATCGTAGGCCCGCAGGATGCTGACGGCGGGGACCGTCCGAGAGCCGGGTGGAGGCACGATTCTGCATGAGCCACTCGCGCCGACGACCATGGAAACCCCAGCTCGCGAGGGGGTGTGCACCGTTTGCCGGGCTGTGGGGGGTGGGCTGCTGCGGTGCGGGGGCGAGGTGGCGGACAGGTCGCAACTCACCTTCACGAGCGACGCGCGCCACCGCGCCCGCCACCAGCGCGCGGAGCGGCCCGGCGCACGCAGGCGCGTGCATGGGAGCGCGTGGCGGGAGCGTACGTATGCGCGCCCCGGGGCCCGGAACGGGGTTCCGAGCCGGGGTCCGGAGCGAGGTGCCGAGCGGGGTTTCCGAGCCGGGGTCCGGAGCCCCCGGCTCGCCGGTCGTCGGGAGGCCGCACCCGGTTCGGCGCGGTCCCGTCCCGGTCGGGCTCTACGCCGTGCGGGTGAATCCTCATAAGGTGAAGAGCATTGGCGGCGTGCGGTACGCGGCTGCACGAGGTCCAGGGTGACGACGGAGGAGGAGCAGCGGTGAGTGACAAGAGCGAGCGGAGTGCGGGTGGCCCGCGGCTGCGCGAGGTGCTGGAGGACATTCCCAGCTACAAGCCGGGGCGCCCGGCCGCTGCCGGCGGTCCCGTCTCCTACAAGCTGTCGTCGAACGAGAACCCCTACCCGCCGCTGCCCGGGGTGCTGGAGTCGGTGACGTCTGCCGCGGCGTCCTTCAACCGCTACCCGGACCTGGCCTGCACGGAACTGTACGCACAGCTGGCCGAGCGTTTCGGGGTGCCCGCCGCGCATCTGGCGACCGGTACCGGCTCGGTCGGTGTGGCCCAGCAGCTCCTCCAGGCGACCGCCGGGCCCGGTGACGAGGTGATCTACGCCTGGCGCTCCTTCGAGGCCTATCCGATCATCACCCAGATCTCCGGTGCGGCCTCGGTGCGGGTGCCGCTGACCGGGGGCGCGGAGCTGGAGGCGCACGATCTGGACGCGATGGCGGATGCGATCACCGATCGCACCCGTCTCATCTTCGTCTGCAATCCCAACAACCCCACGGGTGCCGCCATCCCCGGCGCGGAGCTGGAGCGCTTCTTGGACCGGGTGCCCGACCAGGTGCTGGTGGTGCTGGACGAGGCGTACCGCGAGTTCGTCCGGGACGAGCAGATGGTCGACGGGCTGGAGCTGTACCGCGACCGGCCGAACGTGTGTGTGCTGCGGACCTTCTCCAAGGCGTACGGCCTGGCCGGGCTGCGGGTCGGCTTCGCGGTCGCCCACGAGCCGGTGGCCGCGGCGCTGCGGAAGACCGCGGTCCCGTTCGGTGTGAGCCAGCTCGCACAGGAGGCCGCCATCGCCTCGCTGCGCAGCGAGGACGCACTGCAGGAGCGGGTCGAGGCGCTTGTGAAAGAACGCACACGCGTGCTCGCCGAGCTGCGGGGCCAGGGCTGGACGGTGCCCGAATCGCAGGCCAACTTCGTCTGGCTGCGGCTGGGGGAGCGCACCTCGGCCTTCGCGGAGCGCGCGGAGGAGGCCGGCGTCACCCTCCGCCCCTTCGCGGGCGAGGGCGTGCGGGTGACCGTCGGGGAGACCGCGGCCAACGACATCTTTTTGCAGGTCGCAGCGGCCTTCCGTAAGGAGGTCTGACCCCTTCGGCCGTGGGCGCCCGGTCCGCCGCGTGGGCGGGCGGGGCGCCCACCGGTCGCGGTGACCCCCTGACATGTCCGAAATCGTCGCGTCGTACGCTAGGTCTTGTGAATGTGAACGCATTCACGAGAGCTCGCCCGAACGGGGGCGCTGCCTGAAGGAGAGAGCGACGTGAATCTTGCGTTGGCGCCGGAGACACTGGCGCGCTGGCAGTTCGGCATCACGACCGTCTACCACTTCCTCTTCGTCCCGCTCACGATCTCGCTGGCCACCCTCACCGCGGTGCTCCAGACGGCGTGGGTGCGGACGGACAAGGAGAAGTACCTCAAGGCGACCCGATTCTGGGGCAAGCTCTTTTTGATCAACATCGCCATGGGTGTGGTCACCGGCATCGTGCAGGAGTTCCAGTTCGGGATGAACTGGTCCGCCTACTCCCGCTTCGTCGGGGACATATTCGGCGCGCCGCTCGCCTTCGAGGCGCTGATCGCGTTCTTCATGGAGTCGACGTTCATCGGGCTGTGGATCTTCGGCCGGGACAAGCTGCCGAAGAAGCTGCACCTGGCGACGATCTGGCTGGTCGCCTTCGGCACCGTCGCCTCGGCGTACTTCATCCTGGCCGCGAACTCCTGGATGCAGCACCCGGTCGGCTACCGCATCAACGAGGAGACCGGCCGTGCCGAGATGACCGACTTCTTCGGGATCCTGTTCCAGAACACCGCGCTGGCGCAGTTCTTCCACACCATGACGGCGGCCTTCCTCACCGGCGCCGCGTTCATGGTCGGCATATCCGCGTACCACCTGCTCCGCAAGAAGCACATACCCGTGATGCGCAGTTCGCTGCGGCTCGGGCTGATCACCCTGGTGGCCGCCGGACTGCTCACCGTCGTCAGCGGCGACCGGCTCGGCAAGATCATGTACGAGCAGCAGCCGATGAAGATGGCCTCGGCCGAGGCGCTGTGGGAGACCCAGGCGCCGGCCCCGTTCTCCGTCTTCTCCTACGGCGACGTCGACAAGGGCCACAACAAGGTCGCCATCGAGATCCCCGGCGTGCTCTCCTTCCTCGCGCACGACAACTTCCACGAGGCCGTCCCCGGCATCAACGACACCAACGCGCAGCTGCGGGAGAAGTACAAGGCCGACACCGGCCTGGACGACTACCGGCCCAACATCCCCGTCGCCTACTGGTCGTTCCGCTGGATGATCGGCTTCGGAATGGCCTCCTTCACGCTCGGTGCCGTCGGCCTCTACCTCACCCGCCGCCGGTTGTGGCTGGCCGAGCGGCTGCGGACCGGCGAGGACGAGATACCTCGGCTCGCCCTGACCAGGAACCGCGAGCTCAACCCGCGGCTGGGCACCTGGTACTGGCGGCTGTCCGTCCTCACCCTCGGCTTCCCGCTGATCGCCAACGCGTGGGGCTGGATCTTCACCGAGACGGGCCGTCAGCCCTGGGTGGTCTACGGCGTACTGCCCACCTCGGCCGCCGTCTCCCCCAGCGTCTCCCAGGGCGAGGTCCTCACCTCCCTCATCGTCTTCACCTCGCTGTACGCGCTGCTCGCCGTGATCGAGGTCCGGCTGCTGGTCAAGTACGTCAAGGCCGGGCCGCCCGAGCTGACCGAGGCCGACCTCAATCCGCCCACCCGGATCGGCGGCGGCTCCGCGGGCGCCGATGCCGACGCCGAAGACCGGCCGATGGCCTTCTCGTACTGAGCTCTCACCACAGACAGGGGCGCTGAGCAATGCAACTGACCGACGTCTGGTTCGTCGTCATAGCCGTCCTGTGGATCGGCTACTTCTTCCTGGAGGGCTTCGACTTCGGGGTCGGCATCCTCACCAAGCTGCTCGCCCGGGACCGGGCCGAGCGGCGGGTACTGATCAACACCATCGGACCGGTCTGGGACGGCAACGAGGTGTGGCTGCTCAGCGCGGGCGGCGCCACCTTCGCCGCGTTCCCCGAGTGGTACGCCACCCTCTTCTCCGGCTTCTACCTGCCGCTGCTGGTCATCCTCGTCTGTCTGATCGTGCGCGGTGTCGCCTTCGAGTACCGCGCCAAGCGCCCGGAGGAGCGCTGGCAGCGCAACTGGGAGCACGCGATCTTCTGGACGTCGCTGATCACCGCGTTCCTGTGGGGTGTGGCCTTCGCCAACATCGTCCGGGGCGTCAAGATCGACGCGGAGATGGAGTACGTCGGCGGCCTGACCGACCTGTTCAGCCCGTACGCGCTGCTGGGCGGCCTGGTCACGCTGACCCTCTTCACCTTCCACGGCGCCGTCTTCACCGCGCTCAAGACCCTCGGCGACATCCGGACCCGCGCCCGCCGGCTGGCCACCGGAGTGGGCGCCGCCGCCGCCGTGCTCGCCGTCGTCTTCCTGCTGTGGACGCAGGCCGACCGGGGCGACACGGCCTCGCTGGTGGCGACGGTGGTCGCCGCCGTGGCGCTGCTCGCCGCGCTCGGCACCAACCTCGCGGGCCGCGAGGGCTGGTCGTTCACCTTCTCCGGGCTGGCCATCGTGGCCGCCGTGGCGATGCTCTTCCTCTCCCTCTTCCCCGACGTCATGCCCTCGACGCTGAACGAGGACTGGAGCCTCACCGTCACCAACGCGGCCTCCACCCCCTACACGCTGAAGATCATGACCTGGTGCGCGGCCATCGCCACCCCCGTCGTCCTGCTCTACCAGGGCTGGACCTACTGGGTGTTCCGTAAGCGCATCGGTACCCACCACCTCGCCCCCTCCGGCGGGCACTGAGCCGTGCGTCGAACGGAGGTGAACCGTCCATGAAGCCCGTCGACCCGCGGTTGCTGCGGTACGCCCGCGCGACGCGCGTCTTCCTCGTCGCGGCCGTGGCCCTCGGACTCGCCGGGGCCGGACTCGTCGTCGCCCAGGCCGTGCTGCTCGCCGATGTGATCGTCGGCGCCTACCGGCACGGCGAGTTCGAGCGTGGCGCCCTCCTGCTGCTGGCGGCCGTCTCGCTCGCCCGGGGCCTGGTCTCCTGGCTGACCGAGCTGGCCGCGCACCGGTCCGGGGCCGCCGTCAAGTCGCAGCTGCGTGTGAGGCTGCTGGAGCGGGCCACCACGCTCGGGCCCGGCTTCCTCACCACTCAGCGCACCGGCGAGTTGACCACCCTCGCCACCCGGGGCATCGACGCGCTCGACGACTACTTCGCCCGCTATCTGCCCCAACTGGGCCTCGCCGTCGTGGTGCCCGTCGCGGTACTGGCCCGCATCGTGACCGCCGACTGGATCTCGGCCGCCATCATCGTCGTCACTCTGCCGCTGATCCCGGTGTTCATGGCGCTCATCGGCTGGGCCACCCAGTCGCGCATGGACCGGCAGTGGAAGCTGCTCGCCCGGCTGTCCGGCCACTTCCTCGATGTCGTCGCCGGGTTGCCGACGTTGAAGGTCTTCGGCCGCGCCAAGGCCCAGGCCGACAACATCCGCACCATCACCGCCGACTACCGTCGCGCCACCCTGCGCACGCTGCGCCTGGCGTTCCTGTCGTCGTTCGCGCTGGAGCTGCTGGCGACCATCTCCGTCGCCATCGTCGCCGTCAGCATCGGCACCCGGCTCGTCCACGGCGACCTCGACCTGCACACCGGGCTCATGGTGCTCATCCTCGCCCCCGAGGCCTATCTGCCGCTGCGCCAGGTGGGCACCCACTACCACGCCGCCGCCGAAGGGCTCGCCGCCGCGGAGTCCGTCTTCGACGTCCTGGAGCGCCCGGTGCCCACCCGCGGCTGTGCCCAGGTGGACGTCCGGGAGGCCCCCCTGACGCTGGAGGGGGTCGCCGTACGGCACGAGGGCCGCACCGGGTGGTCGCTCCCGCCGACGGACCTGGTGATCCGGCCTGGTGAGACGGTCGCCCTGACCGGTCCCTCCGGCGGCGGCAAGTCCACGCTGCTGTCGGTGCTGCTGGGCTTCACCCCGGCGACACAAGGGCGGGTGCTGGTCGGCGGGGTGCCGCTGTCCTCGCTCGACCGCGCCGCCTGGCACCAACAGATCGCCTGGGTGCCGCAGCACCCCTATCTCTTCGCGGGAACCGTCGCCGACAACGTGCGCCTCGCGCGTCCCGACGCCGACCGGGGCGCCGTCGCCCGCGCCCTCGCCGACGCCGGGGCGCCGGAGCTCGACCCGGCGCTGGAGTTGGGGGAGTCCGGTGCCGGGCTGTCCGCGGGGCAGCGCCGCCGCGTCGCGCTGGCGCGGGCCTTCCTCGCCGACCGGCCCCTCGTCCTGCTGGACGAGCCCACGGCGGCCCTGGACGGCGGCACGGAGGCGGCCGTGCTGACCGCCGTCCGCCGTCTGACCAGGACCAAGACGGTGGTGTTGGTGACCCACCGCCCGGCGCTGCTGGCGGCGGCCGACCGGGTGCTCACCCTGTCTCCACCGGTCTCGGCCGCGGAGCCGCCCGTCGCCGGGAGCGGCGGCGGGCGATCCCTCGACCGGGGGCCGGGGGAGTACCGGGGCAGTGCGCAGCCGCCGGCCGACCCGCAGCCCGACACTGCCGTGAGCGCCGCCACGACCCGGGGCCCCGGGACGGGGGCGGGCGCCGCCACGAACCGGAGCCCCGGGACGGGGGCGGGCGCCGCCATCGCGCGGAGCCCGCTCGCCCGGGTGCGGGCCGACGGCCGGGGGGCGGGCCTGGGCCGCAGGTTCGGCCTGGCCCTCGCCCTGGGGGCGCTCGCGCTGGCCAGTGCGGTCGGCCTGATGGCCACCTCGGGGTGGCTGATATCGCGGGCCGCCCAACAGCCCCCGATCCTCTACCTCATGGTGGCGGTCACCGCGACCCGGGCCTTCGGTATCGGTCGTGCCGTCTTCCGCTACGCGGAACGCCTCGTCTCGCACGATGCCGCCCTCCGCGTCCTGGCGGCCCTCCGCGTCACCGTCTACCGACGTCTGGAGCGCCTCGCCCCGGCGGGACTCAAACACAAGGCACGCGGTGACCTGCTCACCCGTCTCGTCGCCGATGTGGACGCGCTCCAGGACTACTTCCTGCGCTGGCTGCTCCCGGCGACCGTCGCCGCAACGGTCGGCGTGGTGACTGTGGCCTTCACCGCCTGGCTCCTGCCCGCCGCCGGCGCGGCCCTCGCCGTGGGGTTGGCGGTGGCGGGCGTCGCCGTCCCGGCCCTCACGGCGGTGCTCTCGCGCCGCACCGAGCGCCGACTCGCCCCTGCCCGCGCCGACCTGGCGGTCCGTACGGTGGACCTGCTCACCGGGACCGCGTCCGGTGAACTCCCGGTCTCCGGCGCGCTCGCCGCCCGCCGCGCCGAGGTGACGGCGGCCGACGCCACGCTGACCCGGATCGCGGCCCGCTCCGCCTCCCGTACGGCGCTGGCGTCCGGGCTGAGCACCCTCGCCGCCGGCCTGACGGTGACGGTGGCGGCCTGGGCGGGCGCGCGCGCCACCACGGGCGGTGCGCTGGACGGCCTGCTGCTGGCCACGGTCGTCCTCACGCCGCTCGCCGTGTTCGAGGTCGTCACGCCGCTGCCGCAGGCGGTGCAGTTCCGGCAGCGGGTGCGGCGCTCGGCGGAGCGGGTGCACGAGGTGCTGGACGCGCCCGCACCCGTCCAGGAACCGGCGGCCCCCCGGCCGCTGCCGGCCGACCCCTTCCCTCTCCGCGTCCGCGGACTGACCGTCCGCTATCCGGACGCGCCGGTCGGGGCGCCGCCCGCCCTGCTCGGCTTCGACCTGGACCTGGTGCCGGGCCACCGGGTGGCCGTGGTCGGCGCTTCGGGCTCCGGCAAGACGACACTCGCCAACGCGCTGCTCCGCTTCGTGGACCCGCAGCACGGCTCCTACACCTTCGGCGCGGCCCCGGCCGTCTCCGCGTTCGACATCCCCACCGACACCGTCCGACAGCAGGTCGGCCTCTGTGCCCAGGACGCCCACCTGTTCGACAGCTCGCTCCGGGAGAACCTCCGGCTGGCCCTCCCCCGGTCCCGGGCCGAGCAGACCCCCACGACGGCGACGGAGTCCCGGATGCACGCGGCTCTCGCCGCCGCCCGGCTCGACGACTGGGTGGCCACCCTGCCGGACGGTCTGGACACCCTCGTCGGTGAGCACGGCGCCAAGCTCTCCGGGGGCCAGCGGCAGCGCCTCGCGCTGGCCCGCGCGCTCCTCGCGGACTTCCCCGTCCTCGTCCTGGACGAGCCCGCCGAGCACCTCGATCTGCCCACCGCCGACGCGCTGACCGCCGATCTGCTGGCGGCGACGGAGGGCCGCACCACCGTGCTGATCACCCACCGGCTCCAGGGCCTGGCAGCGGTGGACGAGATCGTCGTGCTCGACCACGGACGCCCGGTCGAACGCGGCAGCTACCACGAACTCGCCTACGCCGACGGCCCGTTCGCGGCCATGCTGGCCCGCGAGCGCGCGGCGGCGCACGCCGTGGCGGTGCCCTGACCGACCGGCCCGCCTACCGCGCCCGCTCGGCCGCGCTGCGCTCGACGCAGAACTCGTTGCCCTCCGGGTCGGCGAGTGTCACCCACCCCAGGCCCTCCGGGGTGCGGTGGTCGGCGACGAGGGTGGCGCCCAGCGCCAGGATGCGCTCGACCTCCTCGTCCCGGGTGCGGTCCTGCGGCTGGAGGTCGAGGTGCACCCGGTTCTTGACGGTCTTGGCGTCGGTGACGTTGACGAACAGCAACGTCGAACCGGGCGCCTCCACCAGCGCTTCGGGATCGCCGGGCCGGTCGTCGTCGGAGAGGGACCCGTCCAGCACCGTGGCCCAGAAGCTGCCGAGCCGGTAGGCGTCGTGGCAGTCGAATGTGAGGTGGCGCACCAGAGAAGACATACGACGAACTATCGGCCACCCGGCCCCGTCGGTCCATCGCGTTTCGCCACCGCTCGCGGACGGTGGCCGTGAGGATGGGACTCGGTGCCCACGGCGACGGTGTTCGCGGCGACGATCGCGAGTACGGCCAGCCAGGAGACCGGCGGCAGGTGCTGGCCGAGCGCCACCAGACCGATCAGCGCCGCGGCCACCGGGCTCACACTCATGAAGACACCGAAGAAGTGGGCCGGGACACGGCGCAGCGCCAGCAGGTCGGACAGGAACGGAACGGCGGAGGAGAGCACTCCGGCCGCCAGGGCGCAGCCCACCGCGGCGGGGGTGGGACGGTGGTGCAGCAGTGCGGCGAGGCCGATCGGCAGATACAGCGCTCCCGAGACCAGCGCCGCTGCGGCCGAACCCTGCGCCCCGGGCAGGCGCTCTCCCACCGTGCGGTTGAGCAGGATGTAGCAGCCCCAGCAGACGGCCGCCAGCAGGGCGAGCGCGATACCGAGGTAGTCGGTGCTCGGCTCGGGGCGCACCAGGACGACCACCGCGGCCGCGGCGACCACCGCGCATCCCAGGTGCAGTCGGCGCCGCGAACCGGCCAGCGCGACGGTCAGCGGACCGAGGAATTCCAGCGTGACCGCGAGGCCGAGACCGATCCGGTCGATGGCCGAGTACAGCGCCAGGTTCATGGCCGCGAACACCACGGCCAGTCCGAGCACGGGCCGCCACTGGGCGGCCGTGAACGCGGCGAGCCGCGGTCGGCCGGCGGCCAGCAGCAGCACGGCGGCCACCCACTGGCGTACCGCCACCACCCCCACCGGGCCCATCGCCGGGAAGGCGAGGGAGGCGATGGCCGCGCCGGACTGGCTGGAGACGCTGCTGGCCAGCATCAACGCCAGCCCGGTCCACCGGCTCCGACCGGTGGCGCGGGCCGTCTCGGCGGCGGGGGCTGAGCGACGTGCGGGAGCGCTGGGCAGTGCCATGCCCGCACTGTCCACCGCGCCCGTGCATACGCAAAATGCATCTGTGGAGCCATCGATACGCCGACGGTATGGATGGCGTATGAATGGGCGTGTGGGTGGCCGTACGGACGTGGGTGTATGAACAGGACCTCGGAGCTGGAGCTGCGCCAGTTGCGCTGCCTGGTCGCGATCGTCGACACCGGCAGCTTCACCGACGCCGCCCTCGAACTCGGCGTCTCCCAGGCGTCGGTCAGCCGCACCCTGCGGTCGTTGGAGCAACTGCTCGGCGTGCGGCTGCTGCACCGCACCAGCCGCACCGTCAGCACCACCACCGCGGGGGTGGAGGTCCTGGTCCGCGCCCGCCAGCTGCTCGCGGAGGCCGACAACCTGGTCCGCGCGGCCACCACGGGGCACACCCGGCTCCGCCTCGGCCACGCCTGGGCCTCCCTGGGACGGCACACCACCGAGTTCCAGCGCCGCTGGGCGGAGCGCCACCCCGACATCGAGCTGCAGCTGATCCGGCACAACAGCCCGACCGGCGGACTGGCCGAGGGCGTGTGCGACCTGGCCATCGTCCGCACCGCCGTCGACCGGCACCGCTACGCCCACACCGTCCTCGGTGACGAGCGCCGCTGTCTGGCTCTGGCCTCCGACGACCCCTGGGCCAAGCGCCGCAGCATCCGGCTGGAGGAGGTCCGGCAGCGCACCGTCGTGGTGGACCGGCGCACCGGCACCACCACCCTCGACCTGTGGCCGGCGGACGCCCGCCCGGCCATCGAGTACACCCAGGACATCGACGACTGGCTCGCCGCCATCGCGGGCGGTCGCTGTGTCGGCGTCACTCCTGAGGCGACCAGCACCCAGTACCGCCGGGTGGGCATCACCTACCGCCCCCTCCGCGACGCCGCGCCGGTCCCCGTCCAGCTCATCTGGCAGCCCCACGACCCCCACCCGGCCACCCACGCGGCGGCCGCCCTCCTCACCGACCTCTACCGCGAACGCCGGCGGCGCTGAGCCGGTGGTCGCCGTCCGGGTCAGGGCGGTGCGGCGAGGGCCGGCCGCCCCGTCAGGGAGTGCAGGCCGCCGCTATCGACACGCTGTTCTCGTACAGATGGTGCCGGGTGATCCGGCCGTTCTCGACGGTGAGGCGCAGCGCGAAGGGGCCCGCGAAGGACTTGCCCGTCGCGCGGACGGTTCCTGACAGCTGCCCCGTCAAGACGGCGTCGGCGCCGTCGACGAGGAAGGTGTCCACGGACGCGTGGGCGTCCTCCGCCACGGTGTGCTCGGCCAGCTCCGCGGACTGGGCGGCGCACTCGGCAGCGGTGGAGCGGGGCCGGATCCAGGGAACCACGGGGTTCTCGGCGAGCTGCCAGTCGACCTCGTCGGCGAACAGCGCGGTGAGCCCCTCGGTGTCCCCGGCGAGGCGGAGGGTGAGGAACTTCTCGACGGTGGCGCGGGTGGCGTCCGCTGTGGTGGTTGTCATGGGCCCCAGCCTGCCGGGCTGCCCGCAGGGCGTCGATTACGCCGCAGGTAAGGGCCGCCGGAGGTAAAGGGTTCGGACGCAAGGGCCGCCGGGGGCAAGGGCCGCCGGAGGGGCCCGGGAGAAGCCGCCGAGGGGGGACACCGTCCGGTCAGAGGAAGCTTTCGATGATGGTGGCCACGCCGTCGTCCTCGTTGGATGCCGTGGTGTGGGTGGTGCTGAGAAGGACCTCCGGGTGGGCGTTGGCCATGGCGTAGGAGGTGCCCGCCCAGGTGAGCATGGCCAGGTCGTTGGGCATGTCACCGAAGGCGACGACCTCTTCCGGGCTGATGCCGCGCTCTTCGCAGGCGAGGGCGAGGGTGCTGGCCTTGCTGACGCCGCGGCCCGAGATCTCCAGCAGGGCGCTGGGGCTGGACCGGGTGAACTCGGCGTGGGAGCCGGCGGCCGTGCGGCCGAGGGCGAGGAACTCGTCGGGGTCGCCCACCGGATGGTGGGCGAGGAGTTTCACGATGGGCTCGGCGCGGTGGCCCTCGTCCCCGTCGGCCAGCAGCTCGTCGACGGGCGCGTAGGAGACGCCGGGGTCCTGGGGGAAGGAGGGGTACTCGGGCTCGTAGTGGATGCCCCCGGTGCGCTCGACGGCGAAGCTGACGCCGGGCGCCGCGGTACGCAGGGCCAGGACGACGGCGAGCGCGTCCCGCCGCGCGAGTTCCCGTACCCGGATCACCCGGCGGCCCGCGTGCAGGTCGACGATGGCCGCGCCGTTGGCGCAGATGGCCAGCCCGTGGCCGTGTACGTGCTCGCTGACGACATCCATCCAGCGGGCGGGGCGGCCGGTGACGAAGAACACCTCGATCCCGGCGGACTCCGCCGCGGCGAGGGCCGCGATGGTGCGGTCGGAGACCGTCTTGTCGTTCCGCAGCAGAGTGCCGTCCAGATCGGTGGCGATCAGCCGGGGCGCGGTGCGCCTGCCGAGCGACGGCGGGTTCTGCGGGGACCGGGAGACCAAGGGGGCGGACGTACTAGTCGGATGAGTCACGAGCACTATCTTCCCGCATATGCCTGAACAAGCGTGCGAAGCTCCGCCCATATGAGAGGCGGATGAGAGCACAACGCGAGGGCCAGGGGGCACGCGAGCGCACGGAAGGGGCGCACGGGGTGGAGTGAGCACCCCCTCGGCCCGGTTGCGTCTGACTTGATCAGAGCAGGTCAGAACAGTCTTATCGTCCTCTCACCCACCAAACAGGCACAATCGAAGAAAGCGCCTCATAAGTGCTGTGCTGCCACGCCACAGCTTCCGCGCGACAGCTTCCGCACCTCGGGAAGGAGCGGCCGTCATGGCCCGTCACTCGCGCTACGTCGCAGACCGTGGTCTGACCACCCGGATGGTCACCACCATGTTCCTGATCGGCCTGCTCTACGTCGTCCTCGTCGGCGTCCTGGTGGCGGTGCTGGGCAACGCCTGGCCCATCGTGCTGGTGATCGCGGGCGCGCTGTTTGTCGCCCAGTTCTGGTTCAGCGACAAGATCGCCGCCTTCAGCATGGGCGCTCGCGAGGTCACCCCGCAGCAGGCACCGGAGCTGCACGGCGCGGTCGACCGGCTGTGCGCTCTCGCCGACATGCCCAAGCCACGGGTGGCCATCGCCGACAGCGACGTGCCCAACGCGTTCGCCACGGGCCGTAACCAGAAGAACGCCCTGGTGTGCGCGACCACCGGACTGATGCGTCGCCTGGAGCGGGACGAACTCGAAGGGGTGCTCTCGCACGAGCTGTCGCACGTCGCACACCGTGACGTCGCCGTCATGACGATCGCCTCGTTCCTCGGTGTGCTGGCGGGGATCATGACCCGGATGGCCCTGTGGGGCGGCATCGGCCGCAGCGCCGGCCGGGACAACAACGGGGTAGGGCTGCTCCTGCTGCTCGTTCCGCTGGTCAGCGCGGTGGTCTACGTGATCAGCTTCCTGCTCACCCGGCTGCTGTCCCGCTACCGCGAGCTGTCCGCCGACCGTGCCGGCGCCCTGCTGACCGGACGCCCCTCCAGCCTCGCCTCGGCCCTCACCAAGATCAGCGGCGACATGGCCCGCATCCCCACCCGGGACCTGCGCAAGGCCGAGCCGTACAACGCGTTCTTCTTCGTGCCCGCCTTCTCCGGCGAGAGCCTCGCCTCGCTCTTCTCCTCGCACCCCAAGCTGGACAAGCGGCTCGACCAGCTCAGCCGGATATCCGCCCAGCTCGGGCAGTGAGCCCGCCGCCGGACGACATCCGAGCCGTCGGACGACATTCGAAGGGAGACGGCCCGTGGGCTTTCTGGACGTGCTCCTCGGCCGCAGCAAGCCCAAGCGGCCCGACCTCGACCAGCTCTTCGCGCTGCCCGCCGCCGCGCTGACCCTCCAGGCAGGGACCGCGTTCGAGCCGACCGGCGTCGGCGCCGTGTGCTTCGCCAGTGTGGAGGGCGGCGCCTTCACCCGGCTGCGGCGGGACGTACGGGAGCTGCTGGACGCGGACACCGCGCGGGGCGGAATCCCCGTCGAGTTCGACCAGGACTCCTACGGCTACACATGGCTCACCGCGCGCCAGCCGCCCGACGACATGGCGGCGCTCGTCAACGACCTGCACGCCGTCAACACCCTCCTCGCCGAGGGCGGGTTCGGCCCGCAACTGCTCTGCTCGCTCGTGTCCTTCCGGCAGGAGGGATCGGGCGCCTCACTCGCCCTGATCTACCTCTACAAGCGCGGCACCTTCTACCCCTTCGCCCCGCTGTCCGGCGGTGCCGAGAAGCGAGACAACGGCCTGGAGCTCCAAGTGCGGGGCCTGCTGGCCGACGACCTCCCGGTGGAGGAGGACCTCAGCCGCTGGTTCCCCGTCTGGGGTGCCCCGGGACTGTGATTCCGGGGACCATATGTGGCCCTGCGACCTCGCGACGCCGCGGCCTTGTGACCCTCTTGGCAACCCCTGCCGGTGAGCGGCGCATTCCGCTCTGGCAGGATCATCCGCCAAAGCAATGGTCCGGTTGTATGGGCGAGCCGCCCCGGCCGGGCGCGGGGAGCTTCAACGGGGAGAGTGAGGAAGACATGCGTACGTGGACTCGTGCTGTTCCGGCGGTGGCCGGAGCGTTGGTGCTCGCCGTGGCACTGACCGGCTGCAACGACTCGGACGGCTCGGGGAAGAAGAAGGGCAGCTCCGGCTCGCACTCCGACTCCGACTCCGGTTCGGACTCCGGTTCCGACTCGTCCGGCGGCAAGACGACGTTCAGCCTGGGCGAGACCAGCCCGGTGCAGAAGAGCGACACGAAGGAGTCCAAGGGCGCCACGTACACGGTCACACCGACCAAGGTGCAGACCGGTACGAAGGCCGACATGGACAACTCCGGCCTCAAGAAGGACAAGGAAGACGGTCCGCAGATCCCCGTGTACGTCTGGTCGACGCTCACCCACAAGAGCGGCAAGACCATGGAACTCGGCGACATGGACGACGACCTGGTCGTCAAGACGGACAAGGGCAAGCGCACCAAGGCCCTCATCGTGATCATGGGTGAGGCCAAGTGGCCCAACTGCCCCGCGGTGGACACCGACAAGAAGCTGAACGCGGGCGACTCGGAGAAGATCTGCTCCGCCTTCCTCATCCCCGAGGGCCAGAAGGCCGCAGCGGTCGAACTGAGCCGGGGCTTCTACAAGGACCCGCTGGAGTGGCCGGTCAAGAACTGACCACGTCCCGGACCCCAGGTCCCGGACTCAAGATCCCGGGGCGCCGCCGGTGACACCGGAGCTCCGCGGACGGTCGACAAGTGCGCGTACCCGCATACGGGTACGCGCACTTGCCGTTTCACGAGCGCGAGCACGGGTGCGGGCACGAGTGTGGGTGTGGGGGCGGGTGCGGGTGCGGGTGCGGGTGCGGGTGCGGGCGCGGGCGCGGGCGCGCTCGCGGGTTCGTGGGACGGGGTGACGGGCTGACGGGTCCGGGGGCGCATCCGCTGTCGGCGAACCCCGGTCCGCTGTCGGCGAATTGGTCTGGGCGTGCGCGTCACACGGTGCTTGAGTGACGGAATGGAGACCTTGGTTCTGGGCGGAACAGCGTGGGTGGGCCGGGAGCTGTCGCGGCAGGCGATCGAGCGCGGCCACCGGGTGACGTGCCTGGCGCGCGGCGAGAGCGGAGACGTGGCCGAGGGCGCGACGCTGGTCGCCGCCGACCGGCGCGACCCCGCGGCGTACGCCCCCTTGCTCGACCGCACCTGGGACGCCGTCCTGGAGGTGTCATGGCAGCCGGGCTTCGTACGCGGGGCACTCGACGCACTGGGAGCCAGAGCCCGGCACTGGGTGTACGTCTCCTCCGGCAACGTCTACGCCTCCCACGCGGCGGTGGACACGGACGAGACCGCCGCTCTGCTCGCCCCGACCGACCGGGACGAGACCGACCGGTCGCTGTACGGCGAGGCGAAGGTCGCCTGCGAGCAGGCGGCGTCGGCCGCCGTGGGCGACCGCCTGCTGATCGCCCGCGCCGGGCTCATCGGCGGGCCGGGGGACGGCAGCGGACGGACGGGCTACTGGGTCGCCCGGGCCGCCCGCGATCCGCAGGGTCCGATGCTGGTACCCGACACCCCGGCCCTTCCGACCCAGGTCGTCGACGTACGGGACCTCGCAGCCTGGCTGCTCGACGCCGCGGAGAAGCGCACCACCGGCACCTACAACGCCGTCGGGCCTGTCCTCCCCTTTGCGGAGTGGATCGAGCTGTCCCGCGCCGTGGCCGGGCACACCGGCCCGGTGGTCACCGCCGACTCGGACTGGCTGCTCGCACAGCAGGTGGCCCAGTACATGGGCCCGGAGTCGCTGCCGATGTGGCTGGTGGAGCCCGGTTGGGAGGGCTTCTCCGCCCGGAACGGATCGGCGGCGCGCGCCGCCGGGCTCCACCACCGGCCGCGCCAGGACATGCTGGCCGACACACTGCGCTGGGAGCGCGAACAGGGCCTCGACCGCCCCCGCCGAGCCGGCCTCGGCGCCGAGCGCGAACGTGAACTGCTCGCGGCGCTGGGCTGATGCGGCCGGACGCAGACGGCGCCGGGCCGGACGCTGATGGCGCCGGGCCGGGGCCGTCGGGGAACGCCGTCGGCGTGGTGGGCTGCGCTGCGTGATCGCGGCTTAGCATGACGCCATGGCGAAGACGGCGACGATCTACCACAACACGCGCTGCGGTACGTCCAGGAAGGTCCTGTCCCTCTTGGAGGACGCGGACTACGACATCGAGATCGTGGAGTATCTGAAGACCCCACCGGACGCGGCCACCCTGCGGCAGCTGATCACCGACGCGGGAGTGGGCGTACGGGACGCCGTACGGACGAAGGAGGCCGAGTACAAGGAGCTCGGCCTCGACCGGCCGGACGTGACCGACGACGAGCTGATCACAGCCATGACCGAGCACCCGGCCCTGATCCAGCGCCCGTTCGTGGTGACGGAGAAGGGCACCCGCCTGGCCCGCCCGGTCGAGGTCGCCGAAGAGGTGCTGTGAGCCCTGCTCCGGCCTTTGGCCCCTGAGCACCGGGCCTCTGCCTCTGCCCCTGCGCTGTCCGCGACAGCGCAGGGGTGGCCGGTACCCGGCCTCGGCCCATGGACGAGGGCGGGCCACGTTCTAGGGTGACGGGCATGGACACTGCGGGTACCGGAGCGGCAAGCGGGGCGGCAACCGGGCCCACGGCTGAGGCCCTGGCCGAGGAGCGGGCGCGGGTGGACGCGTTCCGCGCCCGGATAGCCGCCCCCGCGCTGATCGACGTCCACACGCACTTCATGCCCGAGCGACTGCTGGCGAAGGTGTGGGCGTACTTCGACGCAGCCGGGCCGCTGGTCGGGCGACAGTGGCCGATCAGCTACCGCACCGACGAGCAGCGGCGGCTGGAAGCTCTCCGCGGTTTCGGCGTACGCGCGTTCACCGCGATGCTCTACCCGCACAAGCCGGGCATGGCCCGCTCCCTCAACGACTGGGCGGCCGACTTCGCGGCCCGTACGCCCGACTGCCTGCACACCGCCACCTTCCATGCCGAACCCGGCGCGGCCGGCGACGTGCGCCGCGCACTCGACCAGGGGGCCCGCGTCTTCAAGTGCCATCTGCAGGTCGGCGGTTTCGACCCGCGCGACCCGCAACTGGACGAGGTGTGGGGGCTGCTCGCCGAGGCGCGCGTACCGGTGGTGACGCACTGCGGCTCGGGTCCCGTACCCGGAGCGTTCACCGGCCCGGGTCCGATCGGTGCCGTACTCGACCGGCACCCAGGGCTGCGGCTGGTCGTCGCCCACCTCGGGATGCCGGAGTACACCGACTTCCTCGCGCTGGCCGAGCGCCATGCGGCGGTCATGCTGGACACCACGATGGCCTTCACCCACTTCGTCGAGGAGAGCACGCCCTTCCCCCGGGACGCCCTGCCCCGGCTGGCCGCGCTCGGCGACCGCGTACTGCTGGGCACCGACTTCCCCAACATCCCGTACGCCTACGCCGATGCCCTGGAATCGCTGGAGGAGCGGACCGGGCTCGGGGCGCAGTGGCTGCGGGCCGTCTGCCACGACAACGCGGCCCGCCTCTTCGGCCTGTCCTGAGGCCCTTCCGGCTCAACCCGGCAGGGAGTTCAGCCAGCGGGGAAGGCCGTAGGCCAGGGGGACGACTTCCTTGTAGGACAGCTCGTCGTCCAACGTCACCACCAGTCGGCAGAACGGCGGGTACCAGGTCCTCTTCAGATGGGCGCGCCTGTCGAAAACGGCCTCCAGGAAGCCCGGCATCGCCTCGCGCGGCAGATCGTGGAAGGTCACCCCGTCGACCGTGATGTGCGCATCGCCCTCTTCGAAGAGCTGAACGACGATCTTCGGAGTGCGCGGCGCCCCGTCAGCACTCTCCGTCGCGGGGATCTCCAGCAGCGCCTCGTGCGGCAGAGATCCGTCCTCGTCGGTGACGGCGAACGCCCCGGCCGCCGTACGCCGCGACGACTCGTCGGCACCGATGGCATGCTCGACCGAGACCGGGAGCCCCCGGCGCTCCGCCAGTGCGCTGAGCACGGAAACGGCCGACTCGGTGCTGTGGATCTGCGGCGGCATACGGTGCGGATGACGGATGCGTTCCATACCACCGAGCATGCCCGCTCCCGCGGCGGATCGCTCAGCGGGTCCGCACACCACGAACGACCGGCACCCGAACCGTGGGCCTCAGATGCCCAGGCCCCGAGCCACCGGCGGCAAGCGCTCAGCGTGTGCGGCAGGCGCGAGCCGCGCCCATGGGGGCGGGCGGTCCATGGGGCCGGGCGGTCCATGGGGGCGGGGGGTCTCCATGAGGCGGGGCGGTCCATGAGGCGGGGCGATGACCGTACGCCTAAGCTCGGGGGTATGCGTCTGAGCACCGTGATCCTCCCTGTCCGCCGCTGGTCCGAGGGCGGACGGGAGATGTGGCGACGGGCCGAGGAACTGGGCTTCCACGCCGCGTACACCTACGACCACCTCTCGTGGCGGGTGCCGTTCCGCGACGGCCCCTGGTTCGGTGCCGTACCCACCCTCACCGCCGCCGCTGCCGCCACCTCCCGGCTGCGGCTCGGCACGATGGTGACCTCGCCGAACTTCCGGCACCCCGTTCCGCTCGCCAAGGAACTGCTCACCCTCGACGACATCAGCGACGGCCGCGTCACCCTGGGTATCGGCGCCGGCGGGTCCGGCTTCGACGCGACGGCCCTGGGACAGCACCCGTGGACCCGCCGGGAACGCGCCGACCGCTTCGCCGAGTTCGTTCCGCTGCTCGACCGGCTGCTCACCGAGGACGAGGTCACGGCCGAGGGCACCTACTACGCCGCCCACGAGGCGCGCGACCTCCCGGGCTGTGTGCAGCGGCCCCGGCTGCCGTTCACCGTCGCCGCGACCGGCCCGCGAGGGCTGCGACTGGCCGCCCGCCACGGGCAGGCATGGCTGACCACCGGCGACCCGGCCGCCAACGAGACCGGCACGCCCGCCGACTCGCTGGCGGCCCTCGCCCGTCAGACGGAGGCCCTGGAGAAGGCGTGCGCCGACACCGGTCGTGACACGCACACCCTCGGCCGCACCCTGCTGACCGGCTTCACACCCGACCGCCCGCTGGAGTCGCTCGACGCCTTCGTGGACTTCGCCGGGCGCCTGGCCACCCTCGGCTTCGACGAGGTCGTCCTCCACTGGCCCCTCCCCGGTACCCGCTTCGCGGCCGACGAGCGGGTCTTCGAACGCGTGGCCACCGAGGCCCCCGCCCAACTGGGCAACTGAGCCGGCCGGGCAACCGAGCCGGCCGGGCAACCGAGCCGGCCGGGCAACCGAGCCGGTCGAGGAACTGAGTCGGCCCGGGGACAGCGATACCGGTGGCCGGCCGACCGGCCCGCACGGCAGCGGGGCTTGCCTAGCCGTAGCGTTCGATACGGAACCGGACCTCGGCCGCCGGCACATTGCGGGTATGGCCGACGGACCAGGCGCCGCCCGGTGCGCCGGTGCCCGGAATGCTCGCGACGTCGCGCACATACGCGTCGACCCCGTCGGCCGCGCCCCGCTCCCCGGCCCACTCCGTACCGTCCCAGCGCAGATAGTGCGCGGCACTGTCGTCCCAGAAGTCCCACCCTCCGATCAGTCCGGGCCGCCCGCCGCCGGTGCCCTCCGTCCCCGTACCGCTCCCCGCGATGGCGTTCAGCGAGCCGATCTTGAACGGCAGGGTGTCACCGTCGACGCGTGTCCACTCCGTGCCGTCGTAGCGGGCCAGCACCACGGACGGCGGCTTGCCGGGCGGCCCACCGACGCCGAACGCCGCACCGACCGCCCACAACTCGTCCTCCCCCACGGGAAGCAGATCGTTGACGCCCAGCCGGATACCGGTCAGCGGCGGCAGCACCGTCCAGGACCCGTGTCCTGCGGCGCTCTCGTCCCAGCGCGCGAGGTCCCAGCCGACCGTGTGCACACCTCCGGACGGCGAAACCCGTACCCGCCACGGGGCGTCCGGAGACGTCGCACCCGGAATGGGCGGCGTCCACGTCCACTTGGTGCCGTCGAAGCGCAGCAGCTTGGGCCGCCCCTCGTGCTGACCCGTGACCCACGCCCTGCCGTCACTGACGGCAGCCACCCAGGTCAGCACGGTGGCTGGGTCGTCGTCGCCCGGATACCGCACCTGCCGCCATGTGCTGCCGTCCCAGCGCAGCAGGCGGTCGGCGCCGTCCCTGTCCTGACCCACCACCCAGGCGGCGTCCGGCGCCGTCCCGCTCACCGCACGCAGCGAGCCGTTGAGGCCCAGGTGCCCCACCTCCGTGTGCGCCCACGCCGTCCCGTCCCAGCGCAGTGCCAGCGGACCGCCGCCCGTGCCCTGGCCCGGCAGGCCTTGCTCGCCCACCGCCCAGGCCAGGTCCGCGCTCGCGGCGGACACCGACAGCAACCGGGAGGCGGGGGCGGCGGCCGGGGCCGGCGTCAGCCGCCATCCCGCCCGCGCCGTCGTACCCGTGGTCGCGGGGGTGGTGGGGTTCGCCGTCGCTGCGACCGCACTGCTGGGCTGCACGGCTAACCCCGCCAAGCCCGTGGCGGCGGCACCGGCCAGGAAGACGCGTCTTCGCATGATGTGCTCCCCTCGTGTCGTTTCGGTCCTCCACACGCTGGTCCGCCCGCCCACCGTCGGCAAGACACGAACGTGAGCAATCACGCGGTCGGCCCCCTCTCGGCCGTCGCTTTACGCCCGGCTCTGCCGTCCCCCGCTCCGCTCGGCGGTCATCCGGTCCATCGCTCGTGCCCGCACCTCCCGTTCAGCCGCTGCCGTGATGAAGTCCGGCACCCGTGCCTCGCCCACCAACTCCCGTACGGCCTCCACCGTTTCCGACGGCAGTCGTATCTGCTCGCTCCGCATCGCGCCGTCCGGTACGGCGGCGGACGGTGCGGCGGCTGCCGAGCGGAGGTGGTCGCGGAGGTTGCGGGCCGCGAACTTCTGCATGGCCCGAGCCAGTTCGGCCTCCACGGTCTGCTGGGCCAGCGGACGGAGTCTGCGCACCAGGTCGGCCGCCTCGGAGGCGTCCCCGTCCGAGAGGTGGCCGCCCAGATAGCGGACGAAGACGTGCTCGTTGGTGAAGTCCAGGAAGCGGGCCGCTATGTGCTCCACCTGGCCGCGCAGCTCCCGCAGTTGCTCGGTGATGGCCAGCAGCGGCACCCCGGCCTTGTGCAGCTCTGCCGCCACCGACAGCTCCTGCGGGCTGGGAACCCGGAACTCGTCCTGCCGACCCGGCAGCGGCTCCAGCACCCCGAGGGCCACCGCCTCGGAGACCGCAGCCTCGTCGTGCTCACCTCCGAACAGCTCGTCCAGCTCGGCTCGGGTGATCCGGCCCGACTCCTCGTCGGTCCACGGCCCGTCCACCTCCGCGACCAGGCCCAGCACCCCGCCCAGCCCGCGGCCCTCGTCCCACGCCTGGAGCAGTTCCTTTATCGACGCGAGCGTGTAGCCGCGCTCCAGCAGATCGGCGATCTGGCGCAGCCGCGCCAGGTGCGAGTCGTCGTACACGTTGGCGCGTCCACGCCGCTCCGGCTTCGGCAGCAGGCCCTTGTCCTGGTAGGCGCGGATCGTGCGCACCGTCGCACCGCTGCGGTGCGCGAGGTCCTCGATGCGGTACTCGACGCGGTACTCGGGGAGGCGGTACTCCGGCTCGGTCGCCGAAGCCGACGCCGGCCCTGATGGCTGAGGGGTCGGAGGCATGGTTGCGGTCTCCTTCGGAACAGCTGGCACGGTGCGCTGCGGCGTGGGTGGCCCGCCGTCGGCCATCCCCGGCCTGCAGCCCGCCTGCACAGCCGGGTTGTCCACGGTCCGGCCTCTTGGCGCCCGGCCGGCGACGTGGGGACGGCGTGGCCGGTTGCCGAAGTGGCCGACCGCCGGCTGCCGGCTGCCGAGACGGACCGGCCGAGGTGGACCAGAGGACTAGGTGGGCGGTTGAATGCGGGCGATGCCGCGCAGGACTCGCGGGGTGAAGCGGGACATCAGCCGCATCCCGCGGGCTTCGGGGGTCACCGGTACCACTGCCTGGTTGCGGACGACGGCCCGCACAATGGCCTCCGCGACCTTCTCCGGCGGGTAGTTCCGTATTCCGTACAGCCGGGAGGTGCGGCGCCTGCGGCGCTGCTGCTCCGCCTCGTCCACCCCGGCGAAGTGGGCGGTACCGGCGATATTGGTGTTGACGAAGCCGGGGCAGACAGCTGTCACGCCGATGCCCTGGCCCGCCAGCTCAGCGCGCAGGCACTCGCTGAGCATCAGCACGGCGGCCTTGGAGGTGCTGTAGGCGGGCAGTGCCCGGGAGGGTTGATAGGCGGCGGCGGAGGCGGTGTTGACGATGTGACCGCCCTGGCCGCGTTCGGCCATCTGGCGGCCGAAGAGCCGGCAGCCGTGGATGACGCCCCACAGATTGACATCCAGCGTCCGCTTCCAGTCCTCGGTGGTGGTCTCCAGGAAGGCGCCCGCCATGCCGATGCCCGCGTTGTTGACCAGCACGTCCACCGTGCCGTACTCGGCGGCCACTTTTTCGGCCAGCCTCTCCATCGCCTGCTCGTCCGCCACGTCGACCGTTTCCGCCCACGCCTGGGGTGCGCCCACCAGTCGGGCCAGCTCCGCGGTGCGGGCGGCGCTGTCCGCGTCGCGGTCGACGGCGATCACCCTGGCTCCGGCTTCCGCGAACGAGAAGGCCGTCGCCCTGCCGATGCCGCTGCCGGCTCCGGTCACCAGTACCAACTGCCCGGCGAACCGGTCCGCGTACCTGCCGGTGGCCGTGGGCTCCCGGGCGGGCAACCCCGGTTCGTTGCCGGAGACGAACTCGGTGATCCAGTCGGCCAGCTGGTCGGGCCTGGTGCGCGGCACCCAGTGTTTGGCGGGAAGGGTGCGCCGGGTGAGCCGTGGGGCCCACAGCTCCAGCTCGTCGTAGAGGTGCTCGCTCAAGAAGGCGTCCTGGGTGGGCGTGATGAGCTGGACCGGCGCATGGGCGTAGCAGTCGGTGCGCGGGCGGCGCAGCCGAGCCCGGATGTTGTCGCGGTAGAGCCAGGCGCCGTGCGCCGCGTCCTGGGGCAGGGACGCGGTCGGATAGCTGCCGCCCGGCATCTTCTCGGTCAGTTCCAGAAGGCGGGGCCAGCGCTTGCCGAGCGGGCCCCGCCACGCCAGCTCGGGCAGCACCGGGGTGTGCAGTGCGTACACGTACCAGGACTTGGCGCCCTGGCCGAGCAGTTGGGCGGCCCGGCGTGGCGTCGGCCGGGAGATCCGCTTCTTGATCCAGTGGCCGAAGTGGTCCAGGGAAGGGCCGGAGATCGAGGTGAACGAGGCGATCCTGCCCTCCGTACGGCGTACCGTCGCGAACTCCCAGCCCTGCACCGAGCCCCAGTCGTGCCCCACCAGGTGCACCGGCTCGTCCGGGCTGACCGCGTCGGCGACCGCCAGGAAGTCGTCGGTGAGCTTCTCCAGGGTGAAGCCGCCGCGCAGCGGCTTGGGCGCCGTCGACCTGCCGCAGCCCCGCACGTCGTAGAGCACCACATGGAAGCGCTCCTCGAGCCGGTGCGCCACCTGGGACCAGACCTCCTTGCTGTCCGGATAGCCGTGCAGCAGTACCACCGTCGGCCGCGTGGCGTCACCCAGTTCGGCGACGCACAACTCGATCCCTCCGGTGGTGACCCGGCGCTCCCGCGCGCCCTGCAGCAAGCCGCCCCGCATCGGTGTCCCGCCCGGCGCGGTGCCGTCCGTCTTCGCGCTCATACCGCCTGTGCCTCCTTCTGCCGGCGCCGCACATGCGGCAGATCGTCGTCCAGCCAGAACGCGCTCTCCTCGGGGTCCCGGGAGTCGGTGACGACCAGGATCTCCTCGAATTTCGCGCCCGTGCCGCGGAACCCCAGATGCGGCTCCACCGCCCACAGCCCGGGTTGCGGCGGGTGGTCCGAGAAGCGGTACGGACTCCACAGGGGCGACCAGCCGTCCCGGTGCCCGTGCAGCGCGTCCCGTGCCAGCCCGCGCAGCGCATTGGTGCCGAAGCCGAGGACCGTGGGCGACCAGCGACGTTCCGGAACACGGTCGACCTTGTGCGCGATGACACCGAAGGGGTAGGCGCGGTGCCGGTTCGCATACCCCTGGGTGACCATCAGCCGCTCCACGTCCTCGTAGATCTCCCGCAGCGAGCGCCGCTCCCGGACGGCGTTGAGGATCAGCTCGCGGTGTTCCAGCAGGTCGGCCATCAGCCGCTCGTGCACCGGGTCGAGTCCCAGGCAGCCGGAGTAGCCGACGTCGGCGGTGCAGCCTTTCAGGATCGGCGCCAGGTCGAGGATGAAGGGCATCCCCGGCTCCAGCTTCCGATCGGTGGGGAAGAACTGGAGCGGGACCTTGAAGCCGGTGAATGCCGTGCGATCCCCGAACCAGGCGAAGGGCAGATGGAACCAGTCGCGAACACCGCGTTCGCGCAGCCACTCGCGCTGCATCCGGGCGGCGTCCCGCTCGGTCACCCCCGGCTTCAGGCGGGCGGCCACCGACTCCGCGCAGGCGTAGGCCAGTTGCTGTACTTCTTGGAACCTCCGCAGGTCGGCGGAGGAATAACCGATCGTCGCCGCGCGCATCGCAGGCCTTCCGTCCGTGGGTGATCGTCGATATCGGTGCGTCGGTCGTCCTCGAATCGGGGGCGGTCCTCGACAGGGTGCGGTCCGTCGCCACGCCGTGCCGGTGCGTGAGCAACTTGACACCGATGAATGTGACATCGGCCCGTGGCGGGGTCAAGGGGCCCTCCCAGGCTGTGGATAACTCCGGATCATGGTCTTCGCCGACGCCCGACGCCCGACGCCCGACGCCCGATGCCCGATGCCCGACGCCCGATGCCCGATGCCCGATGCCCGATGCCCGATGCCCGACGGCCGACGGCCCACCGCCCCGCGTCCGCCCGGCCCGTCCCCTACGGGGTCCTCCGACCTGAGGGGGACCGACCCAAGCACCTGAGAGGTATGCGGCCGGTGCGGAAACCGGCGCCGTGTCTGACGCGGACGCGACGATCGGCTCATAGCGTCGAAGCGTGACTGTGATCGCGATCGAAAGCCTCAGCAAGCGGTTCCCGCGGGTGACCGCCCTGGACCGGCTGACCGTCGGCATCGAGCCGGGGGTCACCGGCCTGGTGGGCGCCAACGGAGCCGGAAAGTCCACCCTCATCAAGATCCTGCTCGGGCTGTCCCCCGCCAGCGAAGGCACCGCGTCCGTGCTCGGCATGGACGTGGCCACCCAGGGCGGCGCGATCCGGGAGCGGGTGGGGTACATGCCGGAGCACGACTGTCTGCCTCCGGACGTGTCCGCCACCGAGTTCGTCGTCCACATGGCGCGCATGTCGGGGCTGCCGGCGACCGCGGCTCGGGAGCGCACCGCCGACACGCTGCGCCACGTCGGCCTCTACGAGGAGCGCTACCGGCCGATGGGCGGTTACTCGACGGGCATGAAGCAGCGCGTCAAGCTCGCGCAGGCGCTCGTGCACGACCCGCGGCTCGTGCTCCTCGACGAGCCGACCAACGGACTCGACCCCGTCGGCCGCGACGAGATGCTCGGCCTGATCCGCCGCGTGCACACCGATTTCGGGATCTCCGTCCTGGTGACCTCGCACCTGCTGGGCGAGTTGGAGCGCACCAGCGACCACATCGTCGTCATCGACGGCGGCAAGCTGCTGCGCTCCTCCTCCACCGCCGACTTCACCCAGCGCACCGCGGTGCTGGCCGTCGAGGTCACCGACACCGACGAGCACCCTGACGGCACCGCGGCGCTGCGTACCGCCCTTCGGAAGGCCGGACTGGTTCCGCACGAGCCGGCACCCGACAGCGCCATGGCACCAGGCGCCGGGCACCTGGTCACCCTCGACATCGGCGGCGAGGCCCAGGGCGCGGACGAATCGGTCTTCGACACCGTGCGGGACACCGCGGCCGAGCTCGGCCTGGGGCTGGTCCGCATGGAGCAGCGCAGGCACCAGATCTCCGAGGTCTTCACGGAAAGGAGCGCCGGCGATGTCGCCTGACCGCACCCCCGCGCACCCCACGACCGCCCCCGCGCACGGCCAGGCCACCACTGCCGGACGCGGCCAGGACGTCATCCACAACATCGGCTACCGCGGTTACGAGGGCCCCCGACTGGGCCGCTCCTACGCCCGGCGCGCCCTGTTCACCCAGTCGCTGCGCGGCTCCTACGGACTGGGCCGCTCGGCGAAGTCCAAGGTGCTGCCGATGCTGCTGTTCGCGGCGGTGTGCGTACCGGCCGCCATCCTGGTGGCGGTCGCGGCCCTCACCAAGAGCAAGGAGCTGGAGGTCGGATACGCGGAGTACGTACTGCTGATGCAGCCGCTGCTGGGCATCTATCTGGCCGCTGCCGCACCACAGGCCATCTCCATGGACCTGCGGTTCAAGACGACGCCGCTCTACTTCTCCCGCCCCATGGAGCGCAGCGACTACGTGGCCGCCAAGTACGCGGCCCTCTCCGCGGCGCTCTTCCTGTTCACTGCCGTACCCGTACTGATCATGTACGTCGGCGCCCTGCTGGTGAAGCTCGACTTCGGCGACCAGACCAAGGGAGCAGTCCAAGGCCTCGTCTTCTGCGCACTGTTCGCCCTGCTGCACGCCGCCATCGCCGCCTGGATCGCCGCGCTCACCCCGCGGCGCGGCTTCGGCATCGCCGCCATCATCGTCGCGATCACGGTGCCGTACTTCCTCATCACGGCGCTCCAGGGGATCGCTCTCACCTCCGACAACAGCAGTGCCATCGGCTGGCTCGGGCTGGGGTCGCCCGGGACGCTGCTGGACGGCATCCAGAGCAGGTTCCTGGACGGCCGCTCCGGTTTCCCGGACGCGCAGACCCTCACCGGTACCCAGGGCGCCGTCTACCTCGTCGTCTTCGTCGCGCTGGTCGCCTGCTTCTACGCGCTCCTGCTGCGCCGCTACCGAAAGGCCGGACTGTGACCTCCCGTCCGTCGCCCGCCACCACCCTGCGAAGGATAGGGCTGCGCCCATGAGCACTCTTTCTCTCGACCGCGTCTCCCGCTGGTTCGGAAACGTCGTCGCGGTCAACGACATCACCATGGACATCGGCCCCGGGGTCACCGGCCTCCTCGGCCCCAACGGTGCCGGCAAGTCCACCCTCATCCACATGATGGGCGGCTTCCTGGCCCCCTCCAACGGCACCGTCTCCCTGGAGCCCTCGCCCGGTCCCGAGGGCAGGCCGACGGTGGCGGCGCCGATCTGGCGCAACGAGGACTCCTATCGGCACATCGGCCTGGTCCCCGAACGCGAGGGGATGTACGACTTCCTCACGGGCCGCGAGTTCGTCCTGGCCAACGCCGAACTGCACGGTCTGCCCGATCCGCGCGCAGCGGCTGCCGAGGCTCTTTCGACGGTCGAGATGGAGTACGCGCAGGACCGGCGTATCTCCACCTACTCCAAGGGCATGCGACAGCGCGTGAAAATGGCCTCCGCACTGGTGCACCACCCCTCGGTGCTGCTGCTGGACGAGCCGTTCAACGGGATGGACCCGCGCCAGCGCATGCACCTGATGGAACTGCTGCGCAAGATGGGCGACGAGGGCCGCACCGTGTTGTTCTCCTCGCACATCCTGGAGGAGGTCGAACAGCTCGCCTCCCACATCGAGGTCATCGTCGCCGGGCGGCACGCCGCCAGCGGTGACTTCCGCAAGATCCGCCGTCTGATGACCGACCGCCCGCACCGCTATCTGGTGCGCTCCAGCGACGACCGGCGGCTGGCCGCCGCGCTCATCGCGGACTCCTCCACGGCGGGTATCGAGGTGGACAAGGCCGAGGAGGCGCTGCGCATCCAGGCTGTCGACTTCACCCGCTTCACCACGCTGCTGCCGCGCATCGCGCGGGAGCACGGCATCCGGCTCTACACCGTCTCGCCCTCCGACGAGTCCCTGGAGAGCGTCTTCTCGTACCTCGTCGCGGCCTGAGCGGCGGAAAGGAGCTGACCAGATGTACAACCCGACGGTCGCGCGGCTCACCTATCGCGCGCTACTCGGCCGCCGTCGTGCGCTCATCCTGTGTGCGCTGCCGGCACTGCTGCTCGTCGTGGCCGTCGCCGTACGCGCCATGAACGGCGCCGACGACGCGGTCACCAGCGAACTGCTGGGCGGCTTCGCGCTCGCCACGCTGGTGCCGCTGATCGGTGTGATCGCCGGCACGGGCGCCATCGGACCCGAGATCGACGACGGATCGGTCGTCTACCTGCTCTCCAAGCCGGTATCCCGCACCTCTGTCATCGTCACCAAGCTGCTGGTCGCCACCGGTACGACAGCCGTGTTCTCGGCTGTGCCGGTGCTCGTCGCCGGTTTCGTCCTGAACGGCAACAGCCAGCAGATCGCCGTCGCCTACGCACTCGCCGCGGTGGTCGCCTCCATCGCCTACAGCGCACTGTTCCTGCTGCTGGGCACGGTCAGCAGGCACGCCGTCGTCATCGGTCTGGTGTACGCGCTGATCTGGGAGGCGCTCATCGGCAGCCTGGTGCCGGGCGCCAAGACGCTCAGCGTGCAGCAGTGGGCCCTCGCGCTCGCGGAGAAGGTCGCGGGCAGCGGCGCGGACGTCAGTTCGTCGGTGGGGCTTCCCGCGGCGCTGGTGCTCATCGTGGTCGTCACGGTGGGCGGCACCCTCTTCGCGGGGCAGAAGCTGCGCACGCTGACGCTGGCGGGGGAGGAGTAAGCCGCACCGGACGGGAGGACAGAAGCGGGTGGGAGCGAGCATGCGCTCCCACCCGCTGGACGTTGCGTCGGTCCCGGCTCGACGAGATCCCTCCGGTGCGCCGTAGCACTCAGTGGGCCGTACCGCCGATCCTGCGGTCCTTGCCCGCACCCAGGCCCAGCAGCACCAGACCCGCGCACACGCACAGCAGCAGCACGATCGGCACCGTCCAGCCGCCGGTCACCTGATGCACCGCACCCAGCACCACAGGGCCGGCGGCAGCCAGCAGGTAGCCCCACGTTTGTGCCATGCCGGACAGCCGTGCCGCAGTGTGCGCGTCACCGGAGCGCAGCACCATCAGCGTGAGCGCCATGCCGAGCGCACCGCCCTGACCCAGCCCCAGCAGTGTCGCCCACAGCCAGGCGCCGGCCACCGGAGCCACCAGCAGCCCCGCGATTCCGGCAGCCATGAACAGTGCCACTGTCGTGCACAGCAGTCGCTGCCTGCGCATCCGCCCGGCCAGCGTCGGGACCACGAACGAACCGCCCATCTGCACCAGCGTGCTGAACGCGAAGACCAGCCCGGCGCTCGCCTTGCTCATACCGTGGTCGGTGAAGACCGTCGGCAGCCAGGCGATGGTCACGTACGCGATCAGCGACTGCGAGCCCATGAACAGCGTGATCTGCCAGGCCAGCGCGGACCGGGTCAGTCGGGCCGCCGATCCGTGCGCCGAAGCGGGGCCGTGCGCCGGAGCGGAGCCGGGGGCCGGTACGGCAGCGGACTGGCCGTGCCGCACTCCGCGTCGTGAGAGGAGGGCCTGGGGCAGCCAGACGCAGGCCGCGAGCGCGGCCAGCAGCGCCCAGGAGACCAGTGAACCGCGCCAGCCGCCCAGCGCGTGCTCCAGCGGCACGGCAGCGGCGGCCGAGACGGTCGCGCCCAGAATCATCGCGGTCGAGTAGAGGGCCGTCATCCCGGCCGCCTTCTCCGGGAAGTCCCGCTTGATCAGGCCGGGCATCAGCACGTTCAGCAGCGCGATGCCCGAACCGACCACCGCGCATCCCGCGAACAGCGCGACCATCGGCGGTGCGATGCGCAGCGCTATCCCGCCCGCCAGCAGCAGGAGCGCACCGAGCAGCACGGTCTCGGTGCCCCACCGGCGCGCCAGCTTCGGGGCGAGCGGTGAGACGACGCCCATGAAGATCAGCGGAATCGTGGTGACCAGGCTGCTGATCGTCGACGTCATACCGAAGTCGTCGCTGATCTCCCCCAGGACGGGTGAGACACCGGCGAGCGCGGCACGCATGTTGAGCGAGGCGAGGACGATGCCGACGAGCAGCAACAGCGGATGCGTCCGCAGCCTTCTCCGCGCAGCCGCAACGGAGGGTGCGGGCGCCAGATCCTCCTCGGCGTCGATCAGTTCGGCCTTGAGAAGCTCCTCGGTGGAGAGCCCTTCCTCGGAAGACGACGGGCGCGGGGACGGGGGCATGAAGGTGGTGCCTTTCTCGACGAACAGGGTGGTGCGAGGGACGGGCGAGGGCTCAGCCGCCGCTCGGGGAGCCGGCCGCACTGCCGGCCTCCCCGGGCAGTCCTGCGTCCCGGGGCGGCTGTGCTCCGAGCAGCTGTGCGCTCCCGCCGTCGCCGGTGCCCAGCAGGGCCTCCACGGCCCGCTTCGGCTTGGCGAGCAGCGCCCTCGCGGCGCGTTCGGCGGTCTGCGGATCGCCGGTCGCGATGGCGTCCACGAGGTCGTGGTGGTCGGTCTCGTGGATCCGGGGCATGTGGTGGTCGTGCAGCGAGGCGACCAGCGCGTCCCGCACCGAGCTGCTGAACCAGGCGTACGTCGCACTCAGCGCTGCGTTGTGCGCGGCGTCCACGACGGCGATGTGGAACTCGATGTCGTGCTCCGCGTACAGCTCGTACTGCCCGTGCGTGGGCCGGCCCTGGCTGTCGCGGAAGGCGGCCTGTGCGGTGAGCGCGGCGCGCATCCGCTCCAGGTCTGCCGGCTGGTGCCGCAGGGCCGCCAGGCGGGCGCCCTCGGCCTCCAGGGCGATCCGCAGCTCCAGCACGTCCCGTACGTCGGCGCGCTGCACCCCGCGGACGATCTCGCCGGGGTCGGCGGTGGCCACGACGAAGGTGCCCTCGCCCTGACGTGAGCGCAGCATTCCGGCGTGCACCAGCACGCGGACCGCCTCACGGACGGTGTTCCGCCCGACCTGGAGCTGCTCGGCCAGTGCGTGCTCCGTCGGAATGCGCTCGCCGACCGGCCACTCGCCCGCTGCGAGCTGAGCCCGCAGCTCACCGACGACGGTGTCGACGAGCGACTGCCGTCCCGCAGCCCGCAGTGCCATGTCTACCGCTCCTTCAGCCCTTCAGTGCCCTTCCGGATATTCGCCCGGTTGCCCAGTCATCCTACAAGTGTCTCGGACGGCTCTTTCAGCAGGTGGAAGGAGCTCAGCAGGCGGAAGGGCTCCCGGCTGTCAGCAGACGGAAGTGAGGGCGTGCAGCAGTGCCTCCGGTGTGCAGGCTGTCGAAGTGCCGTTCCCGAGCCGCACGGGTGCCGTGCGTCGCAAGCTGTGCGGCGCACGACGGGTGGTCGCGCGCCGGAGCAGCCGCAGCCAGCGCGTTCAGCAGGCAGCTGGTCAGCCGGTCCAGCGTCGGCCGCACCTGTGTGGCCAGGTCCACCCGCTCGGTGGAGCGCTCGGCCGGGTGCGCCGCCCAGCGGGCGGGCAGGCCGCGCTGGACCCGCTTCCCGGCCTCCATCTGGTCGCGGAAGACCGCTTTGGTCCCGCGGGCGTCCAGGCCGTGCTCGGTGGACTGCTTCGCCACGTCCTCCAGCACCGCACGCTCGCGTACCGGGTCGTCGATCGGTTTCCCCGTCCCGTACTTCGCGGCGGCCACGACATCCGCCGGCGCCAGCCGCTCGGCGGAGACATCAGCGACCAGGTCCAGACCGGTGGCCAGGTGCGGGCGCTCGACCGCCGCTGTCGGCCCCCCTGGGTGCCGAACGCGAGTGCCGCAGCGCACACAGCGGCTGCCACCACACGCCCCCCGCTCTTCACCACCGCGCTCCTCACCCTGCCGTACACGGCAGCGAGGCCGACGCCGCAGCAGTATCGGACGGGCGGTGCCCCCGGCCCGGTACGACAAGCCGGAGGCACCCCCTCCTTCCTCGATGAGTTCGGAGAGCCGCTCCACCGATGAGGCGGCTTACGGCTCCGTGTGCGGGGCGGACTCCGTGCGCGACTCCGGGGGAGTCGGACCGGCGCCCACGGCGCGGACGACACCTCGTAGTTCCTCGCGCATGGCGCGCATGTCCTCGCCCATGTCGGCGAGCCGCTGACTCATCGCGCACACCACCTGCTCGGTGCGCTCCGTGCGGCGCCCGGTCTCCGCCAGCCGGTGGTCCATGCGCTCGACCCGCGTGGAGATGCGGCCGATGACCGGCCCCAGCTCCTGGAGCACTGCGCCGAGTTCGGCACCGGCCGCCTCCAGGTTCCCGACCCTGCGGTCGAGCGACCCGTAACCGGCAGCCAGGGTGCGGACCGTCTGCCGCAGCTCTTCCGCCGACTGCCGCACCGCCTCCACCCCGGGGTGAGCACGGGCGACCTCCTCGACGTCGAGGAGGTACGCACGGACCCGCTGAGCGACCACACTGTCGCGCAGCAGCATCGCCACATTGAGGACGGCACGGCGGCTGAAGACGGTGAGTCCACTGCGCCGTTGTGGATAACCGCTGTCCGGCTCGGATGAGACCGACAACTCGTCGGTCTGATATGCGTGCAGGTCAGCGCCTCGCAGGACGGTCATTCCGTTGTTGATGAGCTCGTCGCGGTGCCGTTCGGTGAGCTTTTCCACAGTCTTCACGGGCACTTCGAAGTAGTTGGCCACATCCCGGGTGGTGGCCTGTGCAGCGCCTGTGGAAAACGCCAACGCCTTCACCTTGTCGAGGACTTCGACCCTGTGCGTCATACCGGAGCGCGCACTGCGCGACTCCAGAAGAACGGAATCGGTGTACATGGCAGACCCTCCTGGGTCCTGGTTTTCGGACATGCCTGGGGAGACCCCGATCACCCGGGGGTCGTCAGGTGTCCGTATCCAGGAGCCAGGAGCGGAGATCAGCTCATGTCTTCCCTGTACTGCACCACCGGCAGGAGCCCTCGATGCCCTCCTTCGGGCGACTCCCGACCGGCCACCACCACTTCACACACTCTCGACGCCACGCTCGCCAGTCGTCTCCGCGCAAGGAGTACAACGATGCGAAAGTCGTACGGTTACGCGAATCGGGTGGCGCGGGAGTTCTCCGCCCGCACCACCCGGCCTTCGCCCCGTGTCGCCGACCTGGCCCTCAGCCGCGACCGGCGCCGGTGTCCCACAGGTTGAACCGGAACAGGCCCTGTGGGTCGTACTCGGCCTTCAGGTGCGCCAGCCGCGCAGCCACCTCGTCCGCGTACGCGGCCCGTGCGGTGTCCCGGTCCTGCCGGCCGTGCAGGAAGTTGGCGCTCCGCCCGAGCGCCCGGTCGCCCACCGGGGCCAGCACCCGCTCGTGCAGGGCGCGCACCACGTCCTCGCCCGGGTCCGACACCGGGGAGAGCACGTACAGCAGATAGCCCGCGCCCCGGTAGGACACCGCGTTCGGCACCTGCGGCGCACGGGAGAAGGCTCCGCCCAGATGGCGCATGCTCAGCACGCACATCGCCTCGGCCGACGGTCCGGCAGCTGCCAGAACGGACCGCAGCGCACTGTCGCTCAGCCCCTCCGCACCCAGCAGCACGTTGGCGCTGCGGTAGGAGTGCGGTGCGTCCGGCTCGCTGAAGACCGACGCGCACTCCTCGTACGGCATCTCCCGCACTTCGTCCACCAGGAGCGAGCCGATGTCCCGCAGTGGCTCCACCAGCCGTTCACCCTCGTCCCGCGATCCGCTGAAGGCGAGATGCACCTGGGCCAGATAGCGGCCCCGCAAAGGCGCGGGAACGCCGGGCACGTCCGGCATCGGCAGCAGTGTCACCGCGGAGGTCAGCTCGTCGGGTACCGATTCCGTCCATTTCTGCCAGACCCGCAGCACCTCTTCCGCGACCAGGCCCCCGTCGAAGACGAGCCGTCCGCCGAAGATGCGCTGCACCGGCACGAGTTCGATCTCCAGCCCGGTCACGACTCCGAGACCGCCGCCGCCCCCGCGCAGTCCCCAGAACAGCTCCGGGTCGCTCTGGGCCGTCACCTGGCGCAGCCGGGCGTCGGCCGTCACGATGTCGATGCGCCGGACGTGGTCCGCGGCGTAGCCGAACTCCCGCCCCAGCAGCCCCACGCCGCCGCCCAGCGCGTACGAGACGACACCGACGCCCGGGGCCGAGCCGTTGACCGGCGCCAGTCCGTGCCGCGCCGCCTGCGCCACCAGGTCGCCCGCGCGGACGCCCGCCTGGATCCAGGCGGTACGTGCCGTCGGGTCGATCCGGACGTCCGTCATGTGACGCGTGCTCACCAGCACGCCCCCGCGCACCGGTGCGCCCAGGCCGTGCCCGGTCGCCTGTACGGCCAGCGGCAGCCCGTGCTGCCGAGCGTGGTCGACCGCCGCCTGTACGTCCTGAGGTGTGCGCGCCGCGACGACCACGTCAGGGCGGTGCACGTCCCCGGTCTGGAAACCGGCGCACTCCTGCTCGTACTCCTCGTCCCCGGGGACGAGGACACTGCCGCGCACCGCGTCACGCAGCGCACCCGGTGCCGCTGCCCGTGCCCCGTCCGACTTCCCCGCCATGCTGCTGTCTCCTGTGCTCGTACGATCCGTCCCTGATCCGGCTCACTGCCGTGCCGCGTCAGGCCCCTGCCACTCCGGGTCCCGCCCCAGCCAGGCGGCGAGCTGCGTGCTGGTGTCGGCACCCTCCGGGGCCTGCCGCGCCTCGGCGAAGGGCAACTGCTCCCGATCGTTCGCGGGCAGCGCCTGCCGTGCGGTGCCCAGTGCGAACCGGGCCACTTCCTCGTCCAGCTCGCCCGTCCAGCCGATGGCCCGTGCCAGGTCCCAGGTGTGGCCGACCGTCTCCATCACCGAGCCCGCGAGGGCGATCCGGCCCGGCATCCGGCCCCAGGGCACCGTGACGACGGAGTCCATGACCTCGTCGCCCTCCCAGGCGCTGATCATCTGCTTGCGGCTGTCCTCGTAGAGTTCCGGCCACTGCTCGGCAGCTACCTCGGCCGTCCACTCGGGCACGTCGGCGCCCTTGCCCTCGCTGCCCTCGGGGACGGTCGCGATCCTGCGGGCGGCGCTGACCAGGTGGCCGAGCAGGTCCCGTACGTCGTACTCGGCGCACGGCGTCGGGTTGTCGAGCTGTTCGGGCCGGACGGCGGCGATCAGCGTGACCAACTGTGCACTGGCGCGGGCGTACAGGGGACGGGGGTCGGGGATCTCGGGCGTGCTGTTCACAGTCACTCCTCGGTGCGCGGCAGGCTCCGGCTGTACGGAGCCGCTGGTGGCTTCGACTGAGGAGAGTGTGCCGGGAAAACTTGACATATTCCGTCAACTTTTCTGGTGCACTGTGGACGAGTGAAATCCGACCGCCTGCTGGCCATCCTGTTGCTCCTCCAGACGCGCGGGCGCGTTCCCGCGGACGAGCTGGCGGCGGAGCTGGAAGTCTCCGCGCGGACCATCTACCGGGACGTGGAGGCACTGTCGGCCGCCGGGGTGCCCGTGTACGCGGAACGCGGGCGGCACGGTGGCATCACACTGCTGTCCGGCTATCGCACCGACGTGACCGGCCTGACCAGCGACGAGGCCCGCGCGCTGTTCATCCTGGCCGCACAGGGCGCGCACTCGGCGCTGGGGCTCGACAGTGCGCTGGTTTCCGCGCTCCGCAAGGTGATGGCCGCGCTTCCCGCCCCGCACCGCCCGGTCGCCGAACTGACCAGCCGCCGCATCCTTGTCGACCCCGACCGGTGGCTGAACGGGCCCCGCGCCGAGGTCGAACTGGAGGTACTGCACACCGCCGTCTTCACCGACCGCAGGCTGCGGCTCCGCTACCGGCACAGCGGCGAGAGCCGGCTGCGCACCTACACAGTCGATCCGTACGGCCTCGTCAGCAAAGCCGGCGTCTGGTACCTGGTCGCCGACCGGCGCCGCTCCCCCGCCCTCTTCCGTGTCGACCGGATCGCCTCGGCGAGTGTGCTGGAGGAGCAGGTGCGGCGCCGCGACGGGGCGGAACTCGCCGACGTCTGGCAGACGCTGCGCCGCCGCGTCGAGGACCGGCCCAGACAGGTGCTGGTGACCGCACGGGTGCACCGCTCCCGGTTCGACATGTTCACCCGGATCGTCGGGCCGACCCTGATCGGAACACTCGGCCCGGACGGGGAGCAGAAGGGCGGCGGTCAGGCCGAGGGCGGCACGGAGAGCGCAGGCGGCGGGGACGGCCAGGAGGAGAGGCAGGGGGAGGGACAGGGGGAATGGGTCACTGTCCGCCTCGCCTTCTCCGTCCTCGCCGGTGTCGCGATGCTCCTCCAGTTCGGCCCCTGGGTGGAGGTTCTCGATCCTCCCGAGGCCCTCGATCTCCTCCTGCTCCGCGCCGACGAGGTGGCGGCGCTGTACCGGCCGCGGGGCGGCTCCGCAGCGCCCTACGAGCCCGAGGAGTGAACCGGCCGCCGGGCGTCGCCCTGTACGTGCCCGGCAGCGCCCAGCACGCCCCCGGCGGCAGCCTCGTGCCCGTGTCCGGCCGCCTGCCCGCGCCCGTCCACCTGTCCGTGTCCGGCCGCCTGCCCGCCTCCGCCTGTCCCTCGCGCAGGACGGCCGCAGACCGGTGCCCGACCTGGCAGCCGCGACCGGCTGGTCACTCTCGACGGCGCGGCGGCGGATGGCGGAACTGCGTGCCACCGGAACGCCGGCCAGGGCCCTTTCTGAGCGGCTTGCACTGACCCTGCGGGGCTGCCCCCAGCGAGGGCCGGCGGGTCACTGGGCGGCGGCCAGCCGCTCCAGCACCAGCGCGATGCCGTCCTCGTCGTTGGAGGCGGTCACCTCGTCGGCGACGGTCAGCAGCTCCTCGTGCGCGTTCTCCATGGCGACGCCCCGACCGGCCCAGGCGAACATGGGGAGGTCGTTGGGCATGTCGCCGAAGGCGATGGTCTCCGCGGCGCGGATCTTGAGTCGGCGGGCCGCCAGGGCGAGCCCCTTGGCCTTGGTGAGGCCCAGCGGCAGCAGCTCGACGACGCCTTCGCCGGCCATCACCACACCCACCAGGTCGCCGACGGCGGCACGTGCGGCCTTCGCCAGTTCGTCGTCGTCCAGTTGCCCGTGCTGGATGTACAGCTTGTTCAGCGGTTGCCGCCAGATGGTCTCGCGGTTCTCGAACGGAACGTAGGGCAGCGGCCCGTCGTGGACGCGGTAGCCCGGCCCCGCCAGCACCTCGCCGTCCACACCGTCGCGGGAGGCGGCCACCGCGACGGTGCCGATCTCCTTCTCCAGCCGCAGGAGTGCCTGTTCGGCGACCCGCCTGTCGAGCGTGACGGAGGTCAGCAGCCGATCGGAACCCGCGTCGTAGACCTGGGCGCCCTGTGCGCACACCGCCAGCCCGCGGTAGGAGAGGTTCGCCAGTATCTGCTTCGTCCACGGCACCGCCCGCCCTGTGACGACGATGTGGGCGGCACCCCGCGCGGTGGCGGCGTCCAGCGCGGCACGGGTGCGCTCGGAGACGGTGTCGTCGGAGCGCAGCAGTGTGCCGTCCAGATCGGTGGCGATCAGCCGGTACGGAAACGCTGCCGGGCCGGAAGGGCCGGACGGGACGGCCGGTGACGCGCTCACTTGGCGACCGGCTCCAGCGCCTCGCGGCCCCCCAGGTACGGACGTAGCACCGGCGGCACCCACACCGAGCCGTCCTCCTGCTGGTGGTTCTCCAGCAGCGCCACGATGGTGCGCGGGACGGCGCACAGCGTGCCGTTCAGCGTCGCCAGCGGCTTCACTCTCTTGCCGTCGCGCATCCGGATCGACAGCCGGCGCGACTGGAACTCGGTGCAGTCCGAGGTGGAGGTCAGCTCGCGGTACTTGCCCTGGGTGGGGATCCACGCCTCGCAGTCGAACTTGCGCGCCGCCGAGGACCCCAGATCGCCGGTGGCCACATCGATCACCTGGAACGGCAGTTCCAGGCTCGTCAGCCACTGCTTCTCCCACTGGAGCAGCCTGCGGTGCTCGGCCTGGGACTCCTCGGGGTCGATGTAGGAGAACATCTCCACCTTGTCGAACTGGTGGACGCGGAAGATGCCGCGGGTGTCCTTGCCGTACGAGCCGGCCTCGCGCCGGAAGCAGGGCGAGAAGGCGGCGTAGCGCAGCGGCAGCCGGTCGGCCTCGATGATCTCGTCCATGTGATACCCCGCGAGCGCCACCTCCGAGGTGCCCACGAGGTACATGTCGTCCTTGTCCAGGCGGTAGACGTCCTGCGCGGCCTGGCCCAGGAAGCCGGTGCCTTCCATCGCCTGCGGCTTGACCAGCGCGGGCGTCAGCATCGGCGTGAAACCCGCCTCGGTCGCCTGCGCGACGGCCGCGTTGACCAGGGCCAGCTCCAGCAGCGCCCCGACGCCGGTGAGGAAGTAGAAGCGCGAGCCCGACACCTTGGCGCCGCGTTCGACGTCGATGGCGCCGAGCTTCTGGCCCAGCTCCAGGTGGTCCTTGGGCTCGAAGCCCTCGGCTGCGAAGTCGCGGGGCGTGCCGATGGTCTCCAGGACGGTGAAGTCCTCCTCGCCGCCGACCGGCACATCCGGGTGCACCAGGTTGCTGAGCCGGCTCAGCAACCGCTGGGTCTCGGCCGCGGCCTCGTCCTTCTCCGTGTCGGCGGCCTTCACCGCGCTCGCCAGTTCCCCGGCGCGGCGCAGCAGCTCCGCCTTCTCATCGCCCTCCGCCTTGGGGATGAGCTTTCCGAGCTGCTTCTGCTCGGAGCGGAGTTCGTCGAAGCGGACGCTTGAGGACCTGCGCCGTTCATCGGCGGAGAGCACCGCGTCGACGAGGTCGACGTCCTCTCCACGGGCGCGCTGGGAGGCGCGCGCACGGTCGGGGTCCTCACGGAGCAGGCGAAGGTCAATCACCCCGCCAGGGTACCGGTGGCCTCGAAGGGCGCTCGATTCGATATCGCTTTGCTGTGTTTTGTCCGAATTGAGCGTTTTGCAGCTCCGGAAAAAATACTGTTCTCTGGGTTTCTCGTTCTTCCGGTTTTCTCGTTCTTCCGGTTTTCCGGATTTCCGTGAGCGCCGTACCGGGCCCGGCCGGTCCCGCCGGGTCGCGTGGACTGGACGCACTCGCGGGGGAGTTGAGCAGGCACTCGGCGGCACTTATCCACAGCTGTGGCAGGCGCCCGTCGAGTTTTCCACAGGGGGAGTAGTGGTGCTGTGGAAATGAGGGAGTTCGGTTCCGGCACCTGTTCGGTCGGCGCGGAATTCCCGGGATAAACCAGAAATACCCACTCAATCGAGGGGGATTGACTCACCCCAAAGAGTTGATCACTGGAATTGTGGTGACGGGGTGGGAGTTGGGGGCTGTGGAGGGAGATGCGGTCTGCATGCCGCTTTGTCGACTGAGTCCGTTTTCCCTGTCGACTTGTGCACAGGTCGCCACCCACCCCTGTGGATAACTTTGCCGAGCCTGTGCACGACGCCCACCCGGAGCCCGACCGGCCCCCATCCGGCCCCCGATAAGCCCTCGACAGTCCTCCGGCGTCTCAGTCCCGCCCGTCCAGACACCGCGACAGCCAGTCCGCCGACGCCACGAAGTCCTCGTCCGCCGTGCCCGAGCGCACTGTCGGCGGCTGCTCGTCGGCGCGCGGATACGAGCCCAGGAAGCGCACCGCACGGCAGGAGCGCTTCAGCCCCATCAGCACATCCCCCACCCTGCGGTCCTGCACATGACCTTCGCAGTCCACCGAGAAGCAGTACTGCCCGATGCCCTCACCCGTGGGCCGCGACTCGATCCGCATCATGTTGACGCCGCGGGAGGCGTACTCGTGCAGCACCTCCAGCAGCGCACCCGGCTGGTCCCCGCGCAGCCAGAAGACGACCGAGGTCTTGTCGGCGCCCGTCGGCGCGGCCGGCCGACCCGGCTGGCCCAGCAGCACGAACCGGGTCGTGGCGTTCTCCGCGTCGTGGATCCCGGTGACCAGCGGCTCCAGACCGTAGGTGGCGGCGGCGAACTCACCCGCGAAGGCGGCGTCGTAACGGCCCTCCTGCACCAGCCGGGCACCGTCCGCGTTGGAGGCCGCCGACTCCCACAGCGCGTCCGGCAGATGCTCCGCCAGCCAGTTGCGCACCTGCGGCTGCGCGACCGGATGCCCGGTGACCGTCTTGACCTCCTCCAGCGGCGTGCCGGGCCGTACCAGCAGCGCGAAGGCGATGGGGAGCAGCACCTCGCGGTAGATCATCAACCGTCGGCCGCCGGCCAGCTCGTCCAGGGTGGCGGTGACACCGCCCTCCACCGAGTTCTCGATCGGCACGAACGCCGCCTGCGCCTCCCCGTTCCGTACGGCGTCCAGGGCCGCCGGGACCGACACCATCGGCGTGAGCTGGCGGGTGGCGGCCTCGGGAAGGGTGTGCAGCGCGGCTTCGGTGAAGGTTCCCTCGGGGCCGAGGTAGGTGTAGCGGCTCGCAGGTGACATGCCGCCACGGTAGTCGCGCGGGCACCGCACCGGGTGCCGGTCTCAGCCTTCGAGCAGCCGCTGCCCCACGTACTCGCCCTTGCGTGGACCGCCCGGCACGGCGAACAGCCCGCTCGCCTCGTGCCGCAGGAAGCGCGAGAGCGCGTCCCCCCGGTCGAGCTTGCGCTGGACGGGCACGAAGCCGCGCAGCGGGTCGGCCTGCCAGGCCAGGAAGAGCAGCCCGGCGTCCGGCGTACCGTCGTCCCGGAAGCCGTCGTGGAAGGAGAACGGACGGCGCAGCATCGTCGCTCCACCGTTGCTCTGCGGAGCCGTCACCCTGATGTGCGCGTTCCCGGCGATCAGCGGCTGCCCGTCCCGGCCGAGCTTGTCCAGATCCGGGTCGGTGTGCTCATGGCCGCCGGACAGCGGTGCTCCGTCGGACTTGCGGCGCCCTATGACCTTCTCCTGCTCGTGCAGCGAACGCTCGTCCCACTCGTCCAGCAGCATCCGGATACGCCGCTGCACCACATAGGAGCCACCAGCCATCCAGGAGGGCTCACCGGAGGCCGGAACGAAGATCTTCTCGGCGTCCTGCTTGTCGTCCGGATCGGGGTTGTTGGTGCCGTCCACCTGGCCCATCAGATTGCGCACCGTACGGGGGCGGTCGGTGGCACCGGGAGAGCGGTTGAAGCCGGTCATCTGCCAGCGCACCCGCGCGGTGCCCGCCGCCTCGCGCTGCAGGGCGCGCAGCGCGTGGAAGGCGACCAGCGCGTCATCGGCGCCGATCTGCACCCACAGGTCGCCGTCCGAGCGCTTCTTGTCCAGCGCGTCCGCCGAGAAGTCCGGCAGCGGTGCGAGCTGCGTCGGCAGCCGGTCCTCCAGTCCGGTACGGGTGAAGAACGTACGGCCGAAGCCGAACGTGACGGTCAGCGACGACGGTCCGGCGTCCAGTGCGATCCCGGTGTCCCGCTCGCCGTCCCTGGGCGGCTCGCCCGCCATCATCCGCCGGGCCGCGTCGGACCAGCGGCGCAGCAGTGCCGCGGCCTGCTTGCGGCCGGCGTCCGCGGCGAGGTCGAAGGCGAGCAGGTGCCCGTGCGCCTGCGCGGGTGTCGCGATGCCCGCCTGGTGCGTGCCGTGGAACGGCACGGTGGTTGACCCCAGTGTGCTCAGCGCGGTGGGCGGCTCCTCCTGGGTCGCCGAGTGGGCCCAGGCGCCGCCCGCACCGCCCAGGGCCAGTCCCGCAGCGCCCGCCGCCGAGGCGGTGCCCAGCAGCCGACGTCGGGACAGCCGCACCGCCGCGGGGCGCTGACCGCCCCGCACGTCGGAGCCGCTGCCGGTCGCCGATCCGTCGGCGCCGGTCTTCGCGGCGCCGTCGTCCGCGCTCTTCGCGGTGTTCCGCGCGCTCTGCGTGTCCTGCGTGTTCTTCGTGTTCTTCGGGCGGTTCGTGCTGTTCGTGCTCATGTCGTCGCTCGGTTCCGGCTCAGCCGATGGTGGCGGTGGTGGTCTTGGTGACCTGGTCGATGTCGGAAGTGCGAACGGTGATCGCGACCTCCCATTTTCCGGCCATGGGCAGCTGCAGCCCGGTGGCCTTCCAGTGGCCCTTCTCGCGCTCCACCGGCTTCAGCGGCACCGACAGCGGGCCGAGGTCCTTGGCGGGCAGGGTGAAGGCGATCTTCACCTCGGGCGCCTCCACCGGCTTGCCGCTGGGGCCGGTCGTGCGCAGCTCCAGACTGTTGTCTCCGCTGCTGCCCGGGTCGATCTCCAGCTCGGCGGTGCCCTTGCCGTCGGGGCCTCCCGTGTCGAACGGCACCTTCACATCCACCGGTCCGCCGGGTGCGTTCCGTGCGGTGTCGGTCGCCGCGCGCACCTGTTCCTCGGTGCGGCCGGGTTCGGTGCCGGTCAGGGCCGTGGTGACCGCCAGCAGTACGACGGCGACGGCCGCCTCGGTCAGCACCGAGCGGCGCAGCTCGCTGCGCTGCGGGTCGGCCTCCCGTTGCTGACGCTCTCTCGCCGCGTCGGCGGCCACCCGCTGCCGCGCCAGCTGTGCGGCGCGCACCGGATCGGTGGTCCCGGCCTTCTGGCCGTCCCGGGCTTCGGGGGCGCTCCGGGCGGACGTTCGGGCAGTGTCGCTTTCCGGGCTGCGCCTTGCCGGTACGGTCGCCCTCCGGACGGAAGCCTCTGCCGGAGATTCGGTCAACCGGGTTGTCCACCGTCGGGAGAACCAGCCCACGGACACCAGCACCCCGACCAGCAGGACCTTCACCATCAGCAACTGTCCGTACGAAGTGCCCGTCAGCGCACTCCAGGACCCCACCTGGCGCCACGACTGGTACAGCCCCGTCGCGGCAAGCACGGTCACACAGGTGAACGCCAGCCGCGAGAACCGCCGCACTGTCGTACCCGTGGGAGCAGGGCCCCAGCGCAGCAGGCAGAACAGCGCGGCGAGGCCGCCCAGCCACAGCGCGACCGCGAGCAGATGCAGCACGTCGACGGGCATCGCCACTCCGGCCTGGATACCGGTGGAGGCGTGCTCGGCCATCGCCCATGTCGCCGCGAGACCGGCCGCCACCACCGTGCCGCCCACGGACAGCCCGTAGCGCAGATCCCGCCGCTGCCGTGCGGCCTCCTCCTGTGCGGCCTCTTCCCCGCCGCGCCGCGCGTACGCGCCGAAGAGCACCGAGACGAACAGCGCGGCCGCCGCGAGCAGCAGCAGCCGGGAGACAAGCGCGGCGCCCGGCTTGGTGGCCACCACGTCCTTGAGCGCGCCCAGGTCGAGGACGTCGGCGAACCGTCCCGAACCGGTGTAGGGGCCGCGCAGCAGCAACAGCGCCAGCGTCGACGCCGCCAGAGTGGTCCAGCCGGTCACCGTCAGCCGCTGCACCGCGCGCGAGGAAGCCGCGCGCGGCGAGCACATCAGCACGAACGCAGCACCGCCGATCAGCAGCACGAAGCCCGCGTAGGCGGCGTACCGGCCGACCCCGTAGAGGGCACCCACCGTCCCGCCGCCCGCGTCCTTGTCCTGCTGCGGCACTGTCGCGCTCGTCTTGGACGGCTTGCCCACGGAGAAGGTGAACGCGCCCGAGACAGGGTGGCTGTCCGCGGAGACGGCCTGCCAGGCGACCGTGTAGGTGCCCTTGCCGAGCCCCGGCTTCAGCGAGACGGCACGCTGCACCTTCCCGGCCGTGCCGGTGTCCCGGACCTTCCGGGTGTCGACCCGCTGTCCACGTGGGTCCAGCACCCGGATGGCACCGTCCGACATGGCCACGCCCTCGGAGAAGTCCAGCGTGACCTGCTCAGGCGCGCCGCGCACCACCGAGCCCTTCGCGGGATCGCTGCCCGTCAGCGCGGCGTGCGCCCCGGCCGGTCCCGCGGCCGCCAGCACTCCCAGCAGCGCGACGGCACCCGTGACGAGGGCGAACAGCACCCGGGTGGCGGTCGAGCGGGGAGTGGCCGAACGGGGAGCGGTTGCCGGACGGGGAGCGACGGAGCGGCCGACGGCGCGGAGTACGGCCGCGCGGAAGGGGGCTCGGGTGGTGGACGGCACGCCTGCGAACCTCACTTCTTCGGTGTGTAGTTCGTCGCTTCGACGGGAGCCTTGACCGTGACGGCACCGGACCGCTCGAAGTGCAGTACGAAGGTGACCGTCTGGCCCTTCGTCGGCTTGCGCTCCAACTCCATGAGCATCAGGTGGTTGCCGCCGCGCTCCAGCCGGAGAGTGCCGTGGGCGGGCACGCGCAGGGACTTCACCTGCTGCATCTGCTGCTCGACCGTCTTGTGCATCTCCACCTTCCCCGCGACGTCGCTGGAGACGGAGGTCAGCTTGTCGGCCTGGCCGCCCCCGTTCCGCACGGTGAGGAAGCCGCCGGCCATCTCCTTCGTCGGCGGCTGCGGCACATAGGCGCCGCTGACCTTCAGCTCGGGCCGGCCGTCGCTCTTGGTGGTGCTCTCCTTGTCGTCTGAGGACGAGCAGGCCCCCAGGGCGAGCACGAGCACCGCGCCGGTCGCCACGGCGGCGAGCGGACGGCGGTCGCTGCGGTTGCGGGGGCGGGCGCCGGGGCCGCCTGCGTCGAGGCGCCGGGCGGTCACGGGTTCTTCCCCTCGATGAGCTTGGGCAGGTCCTTCTCCAGGATCTCCGGCCCGGTGTTCTTCTCGGTGTACAGGACGTGCGCCTTGTCGTCCTTGGGGGAGAAGACCAGCAGTTGGGCACCGTGGGTGGAGACGATGTCGCCGTTCTTCTTCTTGTACGAGGGCTCGACGCTGACGCCCACGGCACGCGCGCCCGCCTGGATGGTGTCGAAGTCGCCGGTCAGCCCGATGAAGGACGGGTCCTGGCCGTCCAGCCACTCCCCGAGCTCCTTGGGGGTGTCCCGCTTCGGGTCGGTGGTGACGAAGACGACCCGCAGCTTCTTCTGCTGCTCCTCGGGCAGCTTGGACTTGGCCATCGAGATGTTGCTCATGGTCAGCGGGCAGATGTCCGGGCAGTGGGTGTAGCCGAAGTACAGCAGGGTGGGGTGGCCCTTGGTCTCCTTGATCAGGTCGTAGCTCTTGCCGTGTGTGTCGGTGAGCTCCAGATCAGGCTTGGCGAAGGGCTGGTCGAGGACCGTTCCGCCCTTCTTCTCCGGCTTCTCGACCGTCGCCGGCTTGTCGGTGGCCTTGTCGCCGCCGGAGTCGGAGCCGCAGCCCGCCAGGGCGAGTGCGGCGGCCGCGGCGACGGCGGCGGCAGCGGCCTTTCTCATGGTGCGCATAGTGCTTGTCCGCATCGTGCAGTAGGGATCGTGCAGGGAGTGAGGGGCGGTGTGAGCGCGGTGGTGTCGGAGGTGGACGCGGAGTCGCTGTCGGCGGCCGCCGCGGTCTTCTCGGTGCCCTTGGCGTCGTCCGCCGAGGAACCGGTGGCGGCGGCTCCGTCACCGGAGCCGTCCGCGGTGAGCTTCAGTACGGGCGCCGGGTTCTCCGGCTCGGCCGCGCCTTCCTCGGGCTCCTCGATCCACCGGACGACATCGTCGTTGTCGTAGGTCTGCAGAGCCTTGAAGACCAACCGGTCCGCGTCCTCGGGCAGTTGCCCCATGGAGACGGGGAACTGCTGGAACTGGCCCGGCTCGACCTTCCCGCCGCTCCAGGTGACCTTGGAGACGGCTTCGGTGATCTTCTCGCCGTGCATCTCGATCGGCTTGTCCAGCTTCTTCTTGTCGACCTTGATGTCCCAGCCGGGCACCGGCTGCGGCATCACGGAAGCCAGCGGATGATCCGTCGGGAAGGTGACCTCCAGCTTCACGGTGGAGGAGTCGTCCTTCTCGTTCGGCACCTTGAAGTTGACGGTGCTGTAGCCGCCCTTGGCCGCCTCCTTCGGGTCGACGCTGACGTGCGCCGAAGCGGGCCCCGCGACCAGCAGGACGGTCCCGGCGGCGAGCGCGCAGGCGGTGGCGGCACGGCGGTTGACGATCTTCATGAGCATGCTCCTGAGTGCCCTGTCGGCACAGGGCGAGTGAGACGAGTGACATGGCACGCCGGAGGCGGACGCGCGGGCGCGCGGCGGCCCGCACGGCGCCGCTGTCATCGCTGCGCCCCCCACGTCCCCTTGCGCGAAGGTGTGCGAAGGGGAGGGGCCGGGGCAACTCGGTCTCAGCGAGCGTCGTGAGTTCGTCAGGCCGCGAGCGCGAAGGCGTCCGCCTGCTGTGCGGGCGGTCCGCGGCGGTGGACGGAGTGCTGGAGCAGCAGCGGCCGGGGCGCCGTCTCGTCGTCCGGCCGGTCGAGGCGGACGCGTACCACAGCCCGGGGCAGCAGCCCGGTGTGCAGCGCCCGGACGAGGGCCAGGGCGGTACGCAGGGCGAGCGCGGCCACCAGTTCCTCCGCCGCCGCAGCGGCGTCCGCCGACAGCCGCACCAGCCGCCACAGCGCGGCCTCGCCCCGCCGCAGCATCCAGCCGAGCAGCAGGGCGGCACACAGGTGTCCGAGCAGCATCGGAACTTCGCACATGCCTGCCGCCGCCCGCGCGGCTTCGCGCAGGCAGTCGAGCGGGGAGTCGGGGAAAGGCGCCGCGGCGGCGGCCTGGTGTCCGGCGTGCGCGGCATGCTCGGCCGCACCACCCGCGCTGGTGCCCCCGGCGCTGGCCGCCTGCGGATCGAGGCCCGCGCGGACGACGACACGCCGCGCCTCGGCGTCGCTCATACCCGTCGCGCTGTCGTTGCACAGCAGCTTCCCGGCGAGCGCCTGCAGCCCTCCCGAGTCCGGACCCGCACCTGCGGCCGAACCGGCACCGACGGTGGAGCCGGCTGCCGCCGTTGAATGCTGCCCACCGGCGCCCATCGAGAACACCAGGTGCAGAACGACCTGTCCCAGCGCGAGGAGCCCCGCGATGCCCGGCAGCGAGCGCTCCCGCCCGGCCAGCGCGACGGCGACGACGAAGACACAGCCGAAGCCCAGCGCCAGCGTGCCGAACGGCAGCACGGTGTCGGCGGCCAGCAGATGCCCCGCGGCGGACACGGTGACACAGACCGCGGCGAACACCGCGGCCCGTAGCAGTCTCAGATCCGCACCGGCAGTCATGGCCGCGCCATCATCTCACCGACCTCCCAGCCCGCACACGGCAGGGCCACAACTGCTCCACCAGCACTCGACCGCCGTTTTGGCGCACCGCGTCAGGTTGGCCGGTGCCCTCCGTCATCCAGGGGGCGCGCACCCCGCGTCGCGCTTCCGCCGTACCCGCACGCAGTGCCCCCGAGCTGCACATGGAGCTGCCCTCTTCCGCCGTACGGGGGTCATCGTGACGGCACGGCGTAGTGCTGGAACGCGCAGGCAATAGGTAATCCTGTGTCGAGCCGCATGGAGGGTGAGCATGAGCAGCCTGTGGTGGTCTCTCCGGCTACGGCGCGAAGCCGCCAGTGTGCCGCTCGCGCGGCAGCTCCTGCTGAGCTCGATGGCCTCGGCCGGAGCCGATCCGGACGTGGCCTACGACATGTGCCTCGCTCTGTCCGAGGCGTGCGCGAACGCGATCGAGCACGGCAGCACGGCGGGTGACATGGTCGGCGCGTACCGGGTCTCCGCGTATCTGGAGGGCAACCGTTGCCGTATCGAGGTGGCGGACACCGGACCCGGTTTCCCCGCCGGCTACAGCCCGGCCCGCTGCCCGAACGAGGCGGAGAGCGGACGGGGCCTGTATCTGATCGAGTCACTGGCCGACCACGTACGGTTCCGCAACCGGCCGGGGCACGGCGGCGCGGTCGTCAGCTTCGACAAGGTTCTCGCCCGCCGCGACGGGCACCTCATGACAGCGTCCTGACGCCGCTCCGGACTACGCCGCTCCGGATGACGGTGTCCCGACGCCGCCCCGCACCGCTCCGACACCGCCCCCGCCACCGCTCCGACGCCGGAGCAGCCTCATGCCTCCGCTGCAGCCGTGGGCGGCGGGGCCGGGTTCCGGTAGCGCAGCAGCAGCATGGCCGCGTCATCGTGCAGCGGGGAGCGCACATGCTCCTGGATGTCCTGCCGTACGGCCTCCAGCGCGGCTTCCGCGTCGGGGTCCTTGAGCAGATGGGCCCGATGGTCGAGCGGGTAGAAGAGGTTGTCGGGGTCGCGGGCCTCGGTGACGCCGTCGGTGTACAGCAGCAGTTGGTCTCCCGGGGCGAACCGCACCTCGTGCGGGCGCGGCGATTCACTCCCGTGCAGGCCCAGACCCAGCGGAAGGGAGCGCTGCGGCGGCTCGGCGAAGTACACGCTGCCGTCCTGCCGGATCGCCAGCGGCGCCGGGTGCCCGAAATTCAGCAGTGTCGCACTGGGGGAGTGCGTGCCGTGCGGCACCTCGGCGAGCACCGCCGTCACGAACTTCTCCCCCAGCAGATGCCGGTCCAGGGCGCGCTCCAGGCGTGCGCCGACGGCCGGCAGGTCCGGTTCGTCGTAGGCGGCCTCGCGGAAGGCGCCCACCACCACTGCCGCCGTCTCCACCGCCTCCAGGCCCTTGCCCTGGACGTCACCGATGATGACGCGGACGCCGTTCGGCGAGGTGACCACCTCGTACAGGTCACCACCGATCCGTGCCTCGGCGACGGCCGAGGTGTAGGAGACGGCGACCCGCAGCTGCCCGGCGCTGCGCGGCACCGGGCGCAGCAGCACCCGCTGCGCGGCCTCCGCGATGGAACGCACGTTGGCCAGTTCGGCCTCGCGCTTCTGTCGCATCGCGGTAGCCAGCAGCGCCGCGACGGACACGCCCGCAACGGAGATCAGCGTCGCGTTGCCGCGCCGCTCGCCGAACTGCTCGTTGTAGAGGCTCAGCGCGATCGACAGCGCCATCGCCAGCGCGCCCACCAGTGCGGTGCGGCGCTTGCCACCGGTCAGACCGGCGAAGGCGGGCCCGAGCGCCATCATCGGCTGCAGCCCGATCTTGGGCCCGGCCGTCAGGTCGACGGCACCGACGATGCCCATGGCGAGGAAGGGAAACGCGGACAGCAGTCCGGTCCGCAACCGGGAGACCAAAGCGTGCTCTCTTCCTGGGGGGTGACTTCGCTCAGCAGGCTCGTGCCGTGACGTCGTCTCCCGTCCTCGCCGCTGTGCTCGAACAGTTGTGACCTGCCGCCGGGCTTTCAGGCCCGCAGCTTCGCCATCCAGCTCTCCACGTCGGAGCTGCTGCGCGGCAGCGCGGCGGAGAGGTTCCGGTTGCCGTCCTCGGTCACCAGGATGTCGTCCTCGATGCGCACCCCGATGCCGCGGTACTCCTCGGGCACCGTCTCGTCGTCCGCCTGGAAGTACAGCCCGGGCTCCACCGTCAGGCACATGCCCGGCTCCAGCGTGCCCTCGGCGTACGTCTCACGCCGGGCGACCGCGCAGTCGTGCACGTCCATGCCGAGCATGTGGCCGGTGCCGTGCAGCGTCCAGCGCCGCTGGAGGCCCAGCTCCAGCACCCGCTCGACCGGGCCCTCCACCAGGCCCCATTCGACCAGCTTGGTGGCGAGGACGCGCTGTGCCGCGTTGTGGAAGTCGAGGTACTTGGCGCCCGGCTTGACGGCGGCGATGCCCGCCTCCTGCGCCTCGTACACCGCGTCGTAGATCTTGCGCTGCAGCTCGGTGAAGCGGCCGTTGACGGGCAGGGTGCGGGTGACGTCGGCGGTGTAGAGGGTGTGCGTCTCCACGCCCGCGTCGAGCAGCAGCAGCTCGCCCGAACGCACCGGTCCGTCGTTGCGCATCCAGTGCAGTGTGGTGGCGTGCGGTCCGGCCGCGCAGATGGAGCCGTAACCGACGTCGTTGCCCTCCACCCGGGCCCGCAGGAAGAACGTGCCTTCGATGTAGCGCTCGGAGGTGGCCTCGGCCTTGTCGAGGGAGCGTACGACGTCCTCGAAGCCACGCACGGTCGAGTCGACGGCCTTCTGCAGCTCGCCGATCTCGAACCCGTCCTTGACCAGCCGCATTTCGGACAGGAAGCTCCGCAGCTCCTCGTCGCGCTCGGCGGTGACCTGGTCCGCCAGGGCGGCCTCGATCCCGGCGTCGTGGCCCCGCACGACCCGGACCGGGCCGCTCGCCCCGCGGAGCAGGTCGGCGACCGTCCGCACATCGGCGCAGGGCAGGCCGTAGAGCTTCTCGCTCTCGGTGAGGCTGTGCCGGCGGCCGACCCACAGCTCGCCCTGGCTGTCCAGCCAGAACTCGCCGTTCTCCCGGTCGGAGCGGGGCAGGAGGTAGAGCGTGGCGGTGTGGCCCTGCGCACCCGTGGGCTCCAGGACGAGCACACCGTCCTCCGTCTGGTTGCCGGAGAGATAGGCGTATTCGACGGACGATCTGAAGGGGTACTCGGTGTCGTTGGACCGGGTCTTGAGGTTGCCCGCGGGGATGACCAGACGCTCGCCCGGGAAGCGCGCCGACAGCCGCTCGCGCCGCTCGGCGAGCTCGGCGGCCTGCGCGACCGGCTGCAGATCGTGCAGCTCGGTGTCTCCCCAGCCGGACTTCATGTTCTCCGCCAGCTCATCGGAGACGCCCGTGTACAGGCCGTTCTTACGCTGCTTGATCGGCTGTTCGTCAGCGGCGTCTGCCACGTCTGCCTCCTCTTCGACGGATAAAACCACCTTCCATCGTATGGGTGGGGCGCGACTGGTCCACAGCTGTACGAATGTGATGTTCGGCTGTACGAACGTGACGTCCGGCGGGCGCCGCTTCGGATGCCCGCGTGGGGGCAGGGGCGGACAAGGGGCCGGCGGGCGGTGCGCTCAGAAGCGGGCGGCCAGCAGGACGACGTCCTCGGGGTGGTCCGGCAGGTCGGCCAACGGTCCGGGCAGCACGGTGCGCAGCACATGGTCGACGAGGGCGTCCGGGTCCTCCCGGGCCGCTCGCGGGGCCGCGGCGGCGGCCGAGCGCAGCCGGGCGAAGGCGCGGTCCATGGAGTGGCCGGTGCGGTGCAGCAGTCCGTCCGTGTAGCACAGAAGCGTTTCGCCTTCCTGCAGCACGATCTCGGCGCTCGGCGCCTCCCAGCAGGCCAGCATTCCCAGCGGCGCCGAGACGGCCGTCTCCACCGGCTCGATGCGCCGGGGGCCGACGATCAGCGGCGCGCAGTGCCCCGCTCCGGCCAGCAGAACCTTGCGGGTGGCGGGCTCGGCGTAGGCGAACAGCGCCGTCGCCGAGCAGGACGGTTCGGTCAGCCGCAGCAGCAGTTCCAGGTCGGACAGGACGGCGACGGGGTCCTCGCCCTCCATCACCGCATACGCGCGCAGGGAGGCCCGCAACCGCCCCATGGCGGCCACCGCGGCCGGGCCGCTGCCTGTGACCCCGCCCACCGCGAGCCCCACGGCCCGGTCGGGCAACGGCAGCGCGTCGTACCAGTCCCCGCCGCCGCACCGGCCGGTACGGTGCCGCACCGCCAGCGACACACCGGGGACCCGGGGCAGCGTGCTGGGCAGCAGTTCCTCGCCGAGCGTGGCCATGTCGGCGCGGGTGCGGGCGAGTTCACCCAGGCGGGCGCAGTGCTCGGTGGCGTGCCGCAGATAGCTGCCGAGGAGCTCCCGCTGGCGGGGTGTGGGCTCGCCGGGCTCGTCGTAGAGCCAGACGGCGGCCCCCAGCCGGGTGCCGCACTCGGTGGTCAGCGGTACGGCGTAGGTGGCCGCGTAGCCGAGCCGGGCCGCGACCTCCCGGTGCCGGGGGGCGAGGTCCTGGTCGGCGGCGATGTCGGGGCAGGCGATGCCGGGTGCCGGGGCGGGTGCCGCCGGCGTGTCGGGGGCGGACGGCAGCGCGTCGGGGGTGGGGACGTCCGGCGCGGCGCTCCCGGCGACGCCGGTGTCGTCCAGCCAGGCCGCCACGTCCGTCCGGTCCGCCGGGTCCGAAAGGTCCCCTGATGGGTTCGTGCGGTCCGGCCGGCTCCGCTCACCGCAGGCGGGGGCCGCGTCGAGGATGCGCGCGTACGCGGCGGAAGAGCGCGGGACGGTCTCGATCTGGCCCAGGTCGGCGCGGGCGAGGCCGAGACCGATGGTGCGTTCGGGGGCGCGGCCCGGAGTGGTGGAGGGCTCACTTCCGGGGTCGGTGCCGGGTTCGAGCGCGATCATGCCCCGGGGAGCGCCCAGCAGCGCGGAACCGGCGCGCAGGGTCTCGCGCAGCGCTGTGTCGAGGCTCTTGGTGCGCACAAGGCGCGTGGTCAGGTCGTGGAGCGAGGAGAGGTCGCAGATCCGGTTGCGGTCGGCCAGCGCGCTTGCGGTGTCCGTGGGTGCGGCCCGGGCCGACGGATCCGCCGCCGACGGATCGGCCGGGCCGGCGGCCGACGCCGCGGTGGCCGCGGATCCCGAAGCTGCCGTGGACGCCGTGGGTGCCGCAGCGGACGAGCCCGCTGCGGTTGTCGAGGTGCTCGAGGAAACCGCCGGTTGGATTCCAGCCACTTTCGGCAGGTGCGGGGAGGTCATGGGCGGCGGCTCAGGCTGCGGGTGAACTGTCCCAATAGCATCGCAAACCCCCATGTCGTGCTGCTCCGCTATCAATGCCACTACATCTACACATGCCGTTGGGGCATGTCCAGCACGTACGCTGCAGTGCCGAGGATGTCCGGGGAGTGGGCCCACCTCACGGGGGCAGGCCGAGGTGTGGAAAGATTGGCGGAAAATCGCCCACGTGGCGTGCATACTGCTGTCGACTGAGGCCATTCGGCAGCGCGTTGGCACCGCCGTTGCGGGTACGGAACCCTGTGGGGAGTCATGGCGTCCTAGGGAGCAGCGGGCCCCGACCCGCCCGCTTCTTGCGGGAGGCACCAGTCGCAGGATTGCACCAGGCAGCACAGGCGCGGTACGAGCGGATTCTGGGGGACCTCCTGGCTGCGGCCGGGCAGGTTCTCGGCAAGCAACGAGCAAGTGCGAGCAGCATCGGCGCGGGTGGCAGTCCACAGCACGAACGCCATACGTGCGCCACCCCCCGCCACGTTCCACGCTCGGACCGCACCATGATGCGCTGTTCGGCACGCACGGTCACCAGAGCTACACGTGGTGGATTGAGCTAGAGATCGGTCGGTACGGCCAGTTGGCGATGTTTGCTGTGTTTGCTGTGTTTGCGTAGTAGCCGTTGTTCGGCGTTCACGGAAAGGAACGAGCGCTCATGCGCGAGATCCTCGGAAGGCGACGCTCCCTCCGGGCCTGGGCGCAGCTCCAGGGCCGACGGCTCTGGGCGCGGCCCGGACGGTATAACCACAGGTCATCGACGCGGAGCACGGCGCTGACTGCGGCCACCGAGTGGCGGTGGCCGGTGGTGCCCGGTGCCGCACTCGCGTCCGAGGGGACCCGAGGCGCGGCCGCCACCTGCGCGTGTCCCGACCCCGAGTGCGTGGTGCCGGGCGCACATCCGTTCGAACCCGTGCTGCTGGCGGCCACCACGGACCCGACGATGGTGCGCTGGTGGTGGGAGAACCGCCCGGACGCTCCCGTCATCCTCGCGACCGGAGGCTCCGCGCCCTGCGCGCTGAGCCTGCCGGCCGTCGCCGGGGCACGCGCGCTCGCGACGTTCGACCGCACCGGCGTCCGCGTCGGCCCGGTGATCGCCACGCCGACCCGTTTCTCCGTCCTGGTCGAGCCGTACGCCCTCGAAGAGCTCGGCGACCTGCTGTACGCCCAGGACCGGGTGCCCAGTTCGCTGCGGTTCCACGGTGACGGCGGCTATGTCGCGCTGCCCGGCTCGCTCACGGGTGCGGGCAAGGTCCGCTGGGAGCGGGAGCCCGAGCGCGGCGGCGAGGGGCGGCCGTGGCTGCCCCGGATGGAGACGCTGCTCGACGTCCTGGTCGAGGAGAGCGCGGCCACGCCGGGCAACGGGAGTCGGCTGGCCTACTGAGGCCGGCCCGCCGCCCCGGCACCGGCCCACCCGGTGTCGGCCCCCTCGGTGTCGGTCCCCCGGCGCCGGTCCACTGGGGCGGGGCAGGCGCGTTCACCCGTACGGGTAGGAGCCGACCGGAGTTATGGGGAAATCGGGACGCTGGTCGCACCGGCGGCCCCTTGACCCCGATATGTTCACCTCATCAGTCGGCCCGGTCCTCTCCCTCCTTCTCGTACGTGTCCCAGGTGGGTCCCTCATGCACCAGCCGCAAGAGCGCTCCTCCCGGCTCCGTGTGGTCACGCTCGCCAGCACGGTGGCGCTCGCCGTCGCACTGCCGCTGGCGGCGGCGGTGGCGGGGCAGGATGCCCGACTGGCGGCCGAGGCGTTCCAGGCCGCACAGCCCCGGCACAGCGACGACCACGCCCGCAGGGTCCACGACTCCCAGAGCCAGGAATCCGGCGGCCACGACTCCGGCGGCCACGAAACCGGCGGTCACGAAACCGGCACGCGCTCCCCCGGCAGCGACTCCTGGGCCGGCCACCCTTCTGAGCGCAGTCCGTCCGGGAGTCAGACCTCCGAGGACCGCCCGGGCGGGAGAGGACTTCCGGCCTCCTCCTGCGGGCTGGAAATCGTCTCGCCCGAAGGGGTGGCGGCGCGCGCCTGCGTGTTGACGGAGGGCGGTGACACCTGGGCCCGTGCGTACTACCGCAACCCCACCGGTGGCCGGCTGCCCGTCGTTCTCACCCTGCACGGACCCGATGGCTCGCTGGCGCGCGCGCACTGCACGCTGCGCGGCGATGGTGATCCAGGCGTGTGCGAGACCCCTCGCGGCCGTAGTGCGAAGGCCACGGCGGACAAGGACACGTACATGGCGGTGGCCGACGTTTCGTCAGCTGACGGGCGGAGAGTGCTGCGGGCCGAGAGCGACCGGCGACGCCGATGAGGTGGCAACTCGCCCACCCGTGACGGGAGTTGACTGCGGGACGCGAGATCCTCCGGAGCCGGGCACAAAAGAACCCGGTCGCTGGCGACGGGGGATGCACCAGCGACCGGGCTCTAAGAACGGTAACAAGAGATCGGCGGTTAGCAAATTCGATCGCCCAGATCCGGACGCCGATTTACCTGCGAGTAGGGCAAGTTGGGGCGCCAGTGTGACCGGAGTCACGGTCACGAGTCCTTCGCAAACCCCTCGCCGAATCCGCCGACAGCCTTCAGCTGAGGGTCACCTGACGGTTGGTGAGACCGTTGCGCGCCCTGCGCTCGTCCGCCGTCAGCGGAGTCGTCACCGCCAGCGCCTCGGCCAGCCGCTCGGCGAACGCGGCGGCGGGCTTCTCGCAGTCCTCCGACCTCATACCCGACGGAAGGTCCCACACCGGCACGGTCAGGCCGTGGGCGCGGAAGGAGCCCACCAGCCGGGAGCCGTCGCCGTTGCCGGAGGCGTCACCCGGCTCACCCAGCGCCGAGCCACCGGCCGCGTGCAGCCGTGCGAGGGCGTCCAGCAGCTGCTCCTCGGGGTGGGTCATCACCCAGCGCAGATGGTTCTTCCCGGGCGCCTCGCACCAGTAGGCGCCCTCCACACCCGAGAGCCGGGCCGTGGGGATCGCGGCCTCGTTGGCGCTCTCCAGCGAGGCGGCCACCTCACCGGCCGGCTGATCGTCACCGTCCAGCCAGAACTCGAACCCCGAGTGCACCTGAGGGACGAACGGCGCGTTCAGGTCCAACAGGTCCTGGAGCCGAGGGCCGTCCGGCGCTGCCCGTCCCGCGTCGACGGGGGTGCCCGGCTCGGCGGCCAGCGCCCGGATCAGCGTGTCCGCCAGGTCGCGGCTGATGTCGCCGGACGCCGTGTCGTTCTGCAGCCCCAGCAGGACCTCACCGGTCTCGCGGCGCAGTGCGGGCCACGCCATCGGCAGCACCGTCGCGAGCGTGACCGCGGGGACGCCCTCGGGCAGCCCGTCCTTGAGCGTGAGACGCGCCGTGGCCGCCGGCACGAGCTCGCGCATCGCGACCCAGTCGCTCTCGTTCGGCAGCCCCTCGAACGGACGACGCACCAGTTCGGTGGCCGCCTGTGCGGCTGCCCTGCCATGGCACGCCTTGTAGCGGCGGCCCGAACCGCAGGGGCACGGCTGCCGGGCTCCCACCACCGGGTAGCTTCCGGCGTCTGCCGCGCCCGCGGAGGTTCCGGCGGGCGCCGCGGCGGCTGTCTGGGGTCGGCGCTTCTTGGCCATACGAGCGGTTCTCCAGGTATGCGGCGGTGTGTGGGCGCCGCGATCCTAGTAGCTGTACGGTGCGCGTCGCTCCCCGTGCGGCGTGCTCCCCGCCGGCAGCCTCTCTCCTGCCGGGCGGTGGCCCGACCCTCGCCGGGTCCGTCGGCTACTTGAGCTCTTCCACCGAGGCGAGGTCGAACCCGCCGTTCGGTCCGCCGCTTCCGCCGGGGAGGTCGCCGTCCAGTTCGCCCTCGAAACCGTTGAGGCTCGCGGCGACCCGGCCGCTGAACGAGCTGTCCGGCCGCAGCACGGCCCAGACCGTCACCCCGGGTGGCTCGTTCGCGCTGGTGTCCGGCTCGGAGCGCACGCCCCAGTCGCGGGCGAGGGCGGAGATGATGGCGAGCCCTCTGCCGCCGCGTGCGGTGACGGAGGGCTTGGCCGGAAGTGGGCGGGTCGGACCGCCACCGTCCGTGACGGCGATGGTCACCTCACCCCGTGCATCCCTGCGCCAAGACGCTCTGACGGTGTTGACCGGATTGCTCGCGCTGCTCGTGCCGTTCGCGCCGCCCTGTTCCTCGTGCAGGGGACGTGCGTGCCGGCACGCGTTGCTGAGCAGTTCGGAAAGAATCAAGATCGCATCATCGACTACCGTGTCGGGCGCGCCACACGCGTGGAGTTCCTCGCGCATCCTGCGCCGCGCGGCGCGTACACCCGACGGACCATGGGGCACGGCCATGGTCGACGAAGTAGGCACCTCCTGTGCCACCACCAACGCCACCCCCGAGACCTCCTTTGCCCCACGCCATCCGGATGAATGCCCCAGCAGAGTGCGGCGGAAACCGGCCACCCCGCTTCTCTTGACGCACTCGCGTGTCTGCAATAAGCGCCGAGTGCGCCGGTGTACTCCGTTCCCCGGACGGCTCCCGCCCGTCGGGGGCTTCGGCGTCACGAGTGCCCAGGGGACTTCGCGTCCGCGTACGGCTGCTTCATCGCCCGAGTTGGGCGCGGACCTGGCGGGGACGGTTCGTGATGATCGCGTCCACGCCGAGCCGTACGCACAGCTCGACGTCCTCCGGCTCGTCGACCGTCCACACGTGCACCTCGTTGCCCGCGCGGTGCGCACGCGCCACGTACTCCGGATGGGCGCGCAGGATGCGGATGCTCGGACCGGCGATGCGCACCCCGTGCGGCAGCCGGCCGTCGCGATGGCGGGGAAGGAGGAACTGCATCAAAAAGACCGTCGGAACGTGCGGCGCCGCGGTGCGCACGCGCTGCAGGGAACGCGCGGAGAAGCTCATGACGCGCACAGGTGTGCGAAGTCGGTGCCGGTCGAGGAGCTCCAGCAACCGCTCCTCCACCTGACCCGCCCAGCGGGTGGGGTGCTTGGTCTCGATGGCCAGTTCGACGGGGCGGGGCGCCTCGGCGACGAGGGTGAGCAGCCGGTCCAGGGTGAGGACGGAGGTGCGCTCGGGGTCCGCCGTACCAGGGCCCCCGGCTGGTCCGGAACCTCCCGGCGCCCTTCCGCGTGCCCCCGATTCCGCGGCAGCGGTCGGCCTCGACGGGCTGACCTGCTCCGCCGCGACCTGCTCCGCCGCGACCGGCTCCGCCGTTCCGGCGCCTTCCGTGGTCCATGCGCGTTCCGCCGTTCCGGCGCGGGCGTCGGTCCGGTCGGTGTCCAGCGCGCTGTCCGGCGACTCGTACGGGTCGGCGTGCCGGTCCATCCACGAGCCGAAGTCGAGCGCGGCCAGGTCGGCGAGCTCCAGCGCCGAGACGGCGCCGCGTCCGTTGGAGGTGCGGTTGACCCTGCGGTCGTGGACGCAGACGAGATGGCCGTCCGCGGTGAGCCGTACGTCGCACTCCAGGCCGTCGGCGCCTTCCTCGATGGCACGGCGGTAGGCGGCCAGCGTGTGCTCCGGTGCCGCCATGGAGGCACCGCGGTGGGCGATGACGGACGGGGGGCGGTCGAGACGGTGGCGCGATCCGGCGTCGATCTCGTTGCTCACCGGGTTATCGTGCCACCGCTCGGAGTGGACACGTTGTGCAGGGCTCTACGGAGAGCTGTGCGGTCCCGTCCGGGGCCCCCGGCGGACTGCCTCCGGTGCTTCGGTCCGCGGGGTCCCGCCCGCCGGCCGTTCGCTGCTGCTGTTGCCGCCAGTCGGCTCCCGTCGGGCTGTCGCTGCTGTCGCTGCGGGTCCGCTGCCGGTGCCGTCCTCCGGCGCTGTGGTTGCCGAAGGTTGCCGGAGGTTGCCGGAGGTTGCCGAGGGGCGGTTCGGGCTGGGCGCGCCTAGGCTGGTTGCTGTGATCACGGTGTACAGGAGTGCGAGTGGTGGGGCGTGTGGGTGACGTCGCACCAACGGCGGCTCGTGCGCGCCCGACAGCGGCCGGTGACCCTGACGGTGAGGGGAAATCCGGGGGTTCTGTCCGGTGTTGGTCCGATGTAAGGAAGGGGACGCGGACGCTCAGCGTCGGCTTACGCCCGTCTGACGTGTGATGGGAAAAGCTGTCCACGGATACCCGCATACGTGAACACACCCAGCCAGCCCTGCGATGTCGTGTACCTGATGAGGAGTGAGCTGTGAGCACCGAGAACGAGGGCGCTGCCGTGACGCCTGCGGCGGGGCCGGGTCCCACGCCCCCGGCGCCGGCCCAGGCCCCGTCGACCGGCGCCCCGACGAGCCGCGAGGACGGCGACTTCTCGCTGCCCTCCCCTGACTCATCCGCCTCCCCCTCCACCTCGACCGTCGCCGCCCCCGCCGCCGCTCCGGCCGCCACTGCGACCGTCGCCGACCGTACGCAGAATGGTCCGGACGTCCAGGACACGGTCGTATCGCCGAGGGAGCCCGCGGGGGACACGCTGGTGCAGTCGTCCCAGGGCGGTACAGGCGCGGCGCCCAGGGAGCCGGGGAGCACGGGTGAGGAGCCGACGGTCGTCGCACCGCCGCAGCCCCCCTCGGCACCGGGCGCCCCCGCCGTGTCCGATGCCCCACCCGCCCCCGGGACACCACCCGCCTCCGGTGCTCCGGCCGTCGCGACGACGGAACCGGGCGGGCCGGGGCGGCCCGGTGACGACGCCGGCGCCGGGTCGGGTGCGGGCGCGGGGCCGGGTAACGGCGGCGCGGGACACTCCGGCGGCTGGGGCCAGGACGGCGCGGGCAACCAGCCGCCCCCGCCCCCGCCTCCGTACGGCGGTGGCCCCGGCGGTCCGGCAGGCCCCGGTGGACCGGCGGGGCCCGGTGGACCGGGCGGCGGCGGGATGCCGCCGTACGACCCCTGGGGGATGCCGGCAGGCCCGTCCGGCCCCGGGCCGGACGGCAGGAAGCGCCGCAGCGGGCTACTCGTCGGCGTCCTCGTCGGCGCGCTGGTCGCGGGCGGCATCGGCGGCGGAATCGGCTTCTGGGCGGCCGACCGCAGCGACGGCGGTTCGACGACGATCAGCTCCTCCGCCGACCCGGAGAAGCTGAACCGCTCGCCCAAGTCGGTCGCGGGGATAGCCGCCAAGGCGCTGCCGAGCGTCGTGACGATCCGCTCCTCGGGCGGCGGCGAAGAGGGCACCGGCACCGGGTTCGTCTTCGACAAGGAAGGCCACATCCTCACCAACAACCACGTGGTGGCCAACGGTGCGCAGGGCGGCAAGCTGACGGCGACCTTCTCCGACGGCAAGAAGTACGACGCACAGGTCGTCGGCAAGGCGCAGGGCTACGACGTCGCCGTGCTCAAACTGAGCGGCGCCGGCGACCGGAAGCTGGACCCGCTGCCGATCGCCGACTCCAACGATGTGGCCGTCGGTGACGCGACGATCGCCATCGGCGCCCCGTTCGGCCTCTCCGGCACGGTCACCACCGGCATCGTCAGCGCGAAGAACCGTCCGGTGGCCTCCAGCGACGGCCAGGGCAGCCAGGCGTCGTACATGAGTGCGCTGCAGACGGACGCCTCGATCAACCCGGGCAACTCGGGTGGCCCGCTGCTGAACGCCCAGGGCGCGGTCATCGGTGTCAACTCGGCGATCCAGCCGGGTGGTGGCGGTGGCGGTCTCGAAGGCGGCCAGTCCGGCAGCGTCGGCCTGGGCTTCGCGATCCCCTCCAACCAGGCCAAGCGTGTGGCGGAGCAGCTCATCAAGACCGGTCAGCCCGTCTACCCGGTGATCGGCGCGACCGTGCAGCTGGGCGGCGGCGGCAAGGGCGCCGTCATCTCCAACACCGGCGAGGGCGGTTCCGAGCCGATCACCCCGGGCGGCCCCGCGGACAAGGCGGGTCTCAAGCCCGGCGACGTCATCACCAAGCTCGACGACACGTTGATCGACAGCGGTCCCACCCTCATCGGCACCATCTGGACCCACAAGCCGGGCGAAGAGGTCGAGCTCACCTACGAGCGCGACGGCAAGGAGAAGACCGTCGAGGTGACCCTCGGCTCCCGCAAGGGCGACGACTGACCACACGCTAGGCTGTCCCCGCGCCGTCAGCAGACGACGCGGGGAGGCGTGCCCGAGCGGCCGAAGGGAGCGGTCTTGAAAACCGTAGAGGTGGCAACACCTCCGTGGGTTCAAATCCCACCGCCTCCGCACAGCTAGAAAGAATGCAGGTCAGAGGGTGTTCCCCCGGTGCGGGGGAACACCCTCTTCGCATGCGTGTCTCACCCTGTCTCGCTCGTATGCCACCGCTGACCAGCCTGTGCGGGCCATACGTGGGCCAGGATGTGGGCTACTCCTCGGCCTCCAGCGCCCGCGCGATCAGCCGGTTTGCCCGCCCCTCGCCGCCCCGGAGCAGCCTCGCGTAGAAGCGGTAGAGGACTGCCAGGCTGTGCCCGGCCCGGCGAGCGACTTCTACAGGGTCGACCCCTGCCTTGATCCATAGCGAGATACCCGCACGCCTCAGGGAGTACGGGTCATCAGCGAAGGGGCTTGCTGCCTCCTCCGGGGTCAGGACTTTGACGCGGGCTTCCGCCCACAGGTCGCAGTACTCAGTGGTTCGGATGCGTCCTCCACGAGCAGCCCAGAACAGCCGGCCGTCGGGAGCAGTGCCGTACTTCTTCATGTGGGCTCGGAGCATTCGTACCAACGTGGGCGGGATGGGAACGGGGCGAGTCGCACCGCGAGCGCGACGCTTGAGCCCTCGTTCGTCGTACGGCTTCCCGCTGTCGGTCCAGCCCGTAGCGGTCTCCGGCCGATTCTCCGCCAGCAGCAGTTCGCCGAAGGCGTCCGGCTCATCTTCGGGCGGCAAGTGGCAGTCGGCCTTCTTCAGGGAAGCGATCTCTCCGGGGCGCATGGCGGCGTAGTAGAAGCAGCCGAAGAAGGCTTCCAGGTACTCACCGCGAGGGCCCTGCTCCCTCACTGCCTGAATGAGAGCGCGTGCTTGCTTGGGCCCCGGCACGTGTCGGAGGTCGACTTCATCGTCCGTCTCCGGTGGCTTCCAGTCGATGCCCAGCATGGGGTGCTTCGTGAGAATGCCCTTCTCGATGGCGAAGCGCATGGCATTGCTGAGCACCATGACCTTGCGAGTCACCGTGTTGTCGGCAGCGGGCTTACCGTCCAGCTTGAGCGACAGGGCGGTGAGAGCCGCTCTCATGTGCTCCGGTTTCGCGGCATCCTTCAGCTTCAAGGAATTCTTTGAGAGCCACGCCAGTGCAGCAGCGACATCCTTGGGAGGGGTCTCCGCCTCAGCCCGGGGCACGAGCGTGCCTTCCGAATTGACGACGGCGCGAAACGCCCAGGCATAGAGCGCGTGCCGCATCACCTTCCGGTCAGGTGCGCCACGGGTGCTCGACACAAAGACCGGCGTCGCGACTGCGAGGGCTTCGGCGATGCCGACGCGGTGCTTGGCCGCTGCTCGCGGCCACTTCATCAGCACGTAGTCCGTGGCGTGTTCGAACCAAGTGGGTGAGCTGAGGGCTTCATACTCGCTGGCCGGGAGTCCGGTTGTTTCCTCGAACTGCTCGCGGTTGCGGAGCGCCGCCAGCAGCTCTGCCCGGCGCCCGTCTGCCTGGGGCTGAAGCTTGTAGCTCTTCGAGTGGGCGCGCGTGCCGACGCGCCACCGCAGCTCATACGGCTTCGGGCGCCCCTTGCGGCGCCGGATGGACCAGATTTCAACGTCGTAGGTGAGCATGCTTCTCCATGACGAAGGGGGCCCGCCGGCGGCGGGCCCCCTGGGTGGTCACTGATCGGTCAGGCGGCGTCTTCCTGGTGGCTGGACCACCACTCGTCCAGGTCGCTGCGGCGTACGCGGAGCTGTCCGTTCGGAAGCTTGATGAGCTTCGGAGCCTGTCCGCGGGCGCGCATGCGGTAGAAGGCGGGGCGGCTCATGCCTATCTCTTCGAGGACTTCCGGGAGCTTGAGCATCTGGCGAGCGCGGGCCATGGTCACGCCTCCTTCTGCGGTGCAGGCGGCTGCACGGTGAGGTAGAGCCGTACGAGGCGGCTTGGGGGTCGGTTGGGGTAGGGGTGGCTGGTCTCCAGCACGTCGAGGACGGTGGCGATGGCGTCGGCGGTGCGGCGGCACTCGTCTTCGGTTCCTTGGAGCCTGATGCGCATGTCTTCGGTGCCCTTCTGGGGAATCCGCCACGTCCGCCACGCCGCCACGTCGCAGGTCAGCGCCTTGCATCCGTGGCGGATGGCGGTTGTGTGGCGGATTGGTGCAGCCACGCCGGGGCGTGCTCGGCGCCCCGGCGCGATTGGATGTGTGGTCTGGTCAGCGCACGAGGGTCAGTGGTGGTGTGTCGGTTCCCGGTGGCGTGTGGCGGCTGCCGGAGGGGGGTTCCGCCACGGGTTCACCGTCGCTGACCTGGGGTGTGGCGGACGTGGCGGACGTGGCGGACTTCTCGGGGGGAGGCGGGCAGTAGCGTTCCCAGGCGTCCGCGAGGTCTTCGGCGTAGTAGCCCTTGGGGAAGCCGGAGGGGGTGCGGATACCGCGCGGTTTGATGGGCTTGTTGCCCGGGGTGACGTACTGGCCCAGCAGGCGAGCGAGGCCGCGGGCGTTGAGGGGCTTGTCGTCCACGTCGGCCCAGGGGGCGTCGTCCATGCTCAGGAGGGCTTCGAGGATGACGGCGGTGGGCATGCGGTCGGCGCCGCAGAAGACGCGGTCGCGTAGGTCGGTGAGCAGCCGGATGCCGAGTGAGGCTTCCTCGTTGTCCTGGCCTGCTGTCACCAGCTCGATGCAGGCGGCGCGGGCTCGCTCGGGCCAGTGGCCGCCGGCGGCGTCGGCGACCGCGAGGAGTGGTTCCCATACGTCGGCTGGGCGGTCGGTGACGCCTTCGGGCATCTCCGGCCACGCTTCGGCCACCTGGTCGAAGACCGTGGCGGCCCACTCGGCGAGCCGGTCTCGCAGGGCGTGGCCCTGCTTCTCGTGGATGCGACGGCGGTAGGACTCGACTTTCTCGTTGGGGGCGCGCTTGCGCATCCGGATGATGACCGAGCGGGTCAGAATCGTGTCCGGGAGGGAGCCGAGCCCAGCCATGGCGACTGCGCAGAACGAGGGGAACCAACCAGCGCTCTGGTTGGCGCCGTCTCCGACGCAGCGCAGGGACTTGGCGCCACGCCGGTAGCCCGAGTTGAGGAAGGCACGTAGTGGTTCGTTGTCTCCGGCCTTGGGGCCGAAGATGGTGTCGATCTCGTCGAAGAGCAGCGTTGGCAGGCCCTCGGATGCCTCCACCAGGCGAAATAGTGCGTTGGCCGACGCGTTGACCAGCATTGCGGCGTTCGGGGTGAGGGTTTCCGAGATCTCCAGTGCCCGGGACTTGCCCGAGCCTGGTTCCGGGGAGAGGAACGCGATCCGGGCGGTGCCGTCGAAGGCGTCGATCAGGTGCGCGTGCGCGTCCCACAGCGTGACGGCGACGTAGGCCGCTTCGGTGGGGAAGATGTTGAACCGGCGGTGGAAGTGCTCGACTTCATCGAGCAGTGCGGCGCCGTCGATGGGTTCGGTCATGCGGCGGCCCTCCCTTCGGTGCGGGTGAGCAGGTGGCAGGTGGTTCGGTGTGCGGTGTGGTCTTCGACCAGCGCGAGCACTTTGGGCTTGCCGACGGCGCTGCGGTTGCGGCCGCAGGCGCACACCGACGTGGCGGTCGGGGTGGCGCCGCCGGGTGCGGTGATGTGCAGCCAGGCCACCGGGTGGCGCCCGTCGGCCCGCGTCTCCTCCTCGGTGAGGAGGGTGAAGGGAAGAGCTGAAAGGCCGGCCTGCCGGCCGCCCTGGCTCATGCCGCCGCTGCTGTGGTGCTGCGGCTGCTGGGCGGCCGGTTGGCTGTTGCCGGTGGTGGTGCTCTTAGTAGGTGGCGGGTTGGTCATGCGGCCCGCCTCCCGGATGCCGGGTTGTGGGCGATGGACCAGTCCAGGCCCCGGCGGATCACGTCGTCGTAGTAGCGCTGCGGCTGTGTGGCGTTGCCCGCCGCCGCCCTACTAAGAGCCTCTTCGACCTCGGTGCGGTCGAGGTCGCCGGATGCGACCAGCCGCCCCAGTGCCCGCGCGGCCCGCAGCAGGGTGGCGTTGCGGGTGCCGTCCGCCGCGCTGGCGACGTTGGCCACCTCGCCGCGCAGTGCCGCGGCGGCGTACCCGCTTGCGCTGGTCGTGACCGGCCCGGCGGCCTGAGCAGACCGCCGCGGTGGCTTCAGCGCGTTGTGCAGCCACTCGGGCAGCGGTGCGGGCGCCTGGTCGTCGAGGATGGCGTAGGTGCCTTCGGGCGTGGTGCTGCCGGGGGCGACGACGTAGCCGCCCCATCCCCGGGTGTCGATCCGGTCGGCCAGGCGGCCGGCGGTGTTGTGCAGGCGGGCGCCCGGCGGCTGGCTGAAATACAGGTGCTCACCGCCGCTGGGCGTCCGCACCCGGAAGGTGGCCGGGTATGGCTGTCCGGCGCGCTCGCAGAGCGCCAGAAAGCAGTTCGCGCCGTCAGGCGCTCCTTCGTCGTCTGTGTCCTTGCACGTGTCGAGGTCTACGACCAGCAGCCCGGAGGGGCCGGTGGCGATGCCGATGTTGTACGGCTGCCAGCTCCACGCCACTGTCACCAGGTCTTGGTCGGTGGTGGCGCGCTGCTCGGGCGTCTTGTGCCCGTCTGCGCAGCGGCCGGTGCCGGGGCAGTACTTGTCCGCGTGTCCGGCGGGGCGCTTGTCGCCGGGCCGGAGGGGGATGACGTGCCATCCGCGCCGTGTGGCCTCCAGCGCCCAGGCCAGCAGTGCCAGGTTGCAGGTGGGGGGATGCGTCATGCGGCGGCCTGCCCTTCACCCAGGTCGAAGGCGGGGAGAGTGGCGGTGGCCTGGTGGCGACGCCGCAGCTCGGCCAGCGGCAGCGCAGAGCCGATGCCCTTGCGGCGCTGACGCAGGATGGAAACATCGCCCAGCAGGTCCCGCAGCGACTCTTCCTGGGCTTCGGCGTAGGCGTACCGCTCGGGCAGCACATCCAGCGTGTGCTTCCACTGCTTCTGGCCAGCACGTACGCAGGTGCCGCCGCAGTTGTTGTGCGCGAAGCCCAGCGCATACAGGAGCGGCGGTTCAATGCCCAGCGCGCGCGCTTCGTCCAGCAGCTCCGTCTTGCTGCGGGCGGGGGCCCACCTGTTGCATAGGGGGAACCGAGTTGTCCAGGGCTTCCAGTTGCGGGCGATCGCGGGGATGCGGGCCCGGTCCCTGGGCGTGTTCTCGATACCGACGTACACGAGGGAGTCGCTGGGGTCGGCGTACTCGGTCATCCAGGACCGGCAGGGAATCTGCTTGAGGGTACGGGTGCAGGGGGCGAGCCGGTCGTTGCCCAGGAACCGCTTATCGCGGAAGACCTGCCAGGGCGTGCGCCCGTCGGCCACCTTCGTCAGCGGCACGCCGAGCAGGCGGCTGGTGTCGTCGGCGAAGCGCCACAGGTCCGGGTCCTCGATACCGGTGTCGGCGATAAGAAGGACGAGCTGGTCAGTGCCGTACTTCTCGGCGACGCGGACAGCGGCACAGAATGAGCCGATTCCGCCGCTGAACTGGACGACATGAAGTGTCATGCTGGAGACCTCCAGTGCTCTCTATGGAGTTGCTGGGTGGGCAGGGGCGGCCCCGTGATCGTTGGCGCGAGTGGGGCCGCCCCTGGCGTGTCTAGAACGGAGGCTCGTCCCCGGCGGCCGGGCGATTGCTGCCGGTGTTCCAAGGGTCGTCGGCGGGCTTCCCGCTCCCGTTGCTGCCGGTGGCCTTGACCGGCTGGGCGGTGGCGAAGCGCAGGCTGGGGCCGATCTCGTCCACCTCCATGGCGAGCATGGAGCGGTTCTCCCCCTCGGGGGTCTGCCAGTCGAACTGCCGCAGCCGTCCGGAGACGACGACGCGGTGTCCCTTGGCGAGCGAGGCGGCCACGTTCTCGGCCAGGCCGCGCCATGCCGAGCAGCGCATGAACATCGCGGTGCCGTCCTTGTACTGGCCTGACTCGCGGTCGAACTGGCGGGGTGTGGAGGCGACGGTGAACCGTGCCAGCGCGGCGCCCGAGGCGGTGAACTTCAACTCGGGGTCGGCGGTCAGGTTGCCGACGACGGTGATGGGGGTGTCTCCCATGGCCATAGCGGTGTCCTTTCAGAGGAAGTCGATGAGAGTGATGGGGTCCGGGGTGGGGATCTCGATTGCTTCGGGGTGAGTCGTGCCGCAGCCGCAGTAGGTGGGCTCCGGACACGGGACGGGGCGGGCGTAGAGGTGTTGCGGCCGTCCTGGGGTGTAGGTGTGCAGCGGGTCGTTCCAGACGATCCGCGCGCGGGCGTTGAGCGCGGCCCACACGATGCGGTCAGGCAGATGGCCGGGGAAGACGACGGCCATCAAGTCGTCCCATCCCCAGTCCTCCGCCTCGTCGACGAGGCGGAGGTAGCCGGTCTGCCTCTCGGGGGCGGTGTCGGTCATGGCGTGCGTTCTCCTTCGGTCAGCCACCGAAGCTGTTGGCGGTGTTGGTGATGGAGGAGACGAGGTTGTTGATGGTGGAGCGAGCGTCGGTGCTGGCGGTGTAGAAGCCGAGGAGGAAGACGGCTATCGCGGCCCAGGCACCGACGGAGCGGGAGCGCAGCAAGGCGAAGACGACGACTGCGAGCAGGATGAACAAGGAGACGGTCACGGCGTGCTCCTCAGTGGTTGTTGATGGTGCCGTTGGCTCGGCCGAAGAGGCCGTTGGCCGTGATGTTCTGGGTGACCTGGGTCGGGGCGCTGCGGCGCCAGCGGCTCAGGAGGAGGGCGGCGCCGCCGCATCCGGTGGCGACCAGTGCGGCGGCGGCCCACAGGGCGTCGGTCATGGCGATGACTCCGGGTGCGGCGTAGGAGAGGCCGAAGCCGCCGGCGCCGATGCCGGCGCCGACGGTGGGGGCGAGCAGTGCGGTCGTCTTGGCCCATGCGGGCACTCCGGACGGCGGTGCGGCAGCGGGGGCGGCCTGCGTCGGGGGTTGGGTGTAGGCGAGGGTGCGGCGTCCGTCGGGCAGGGTCACCACCTCCACCCCGGGCGGGATCTCGGCCGGGGCGAGCGGCGGGTGAACGATGTTCGCGGGCGGGGTTGTGCGGTCGGTGCGGGTGAGGGTGGTGATCTCGTAGGGGGTCTCCACAAGTCGCCTCCAAGGGGAAGAGGCGGCCCGTTCGGGGCCGCCTCGTGGTCACTCTGTGTGGTCGTAGTGGCTAGTGGCTACTGACTACTGGCTAGTGGCAAACGCCCTCGTGAAAGGCCGCAGGGGGCCGCTGGGCGGCCGACTACTGGCCAGTGGCGGGTTTGGCGGCAGCCAGTAACCAGTAGCGCTCTGTCGTCGCGCTGAGGGGGTTTTCAGGCGTGGTCGGGGTGGACGTAGACGGAGTGCGGGCCGTTGTCGCGGTAGACCAGTTCGCCGCGGCTGGCGGCGGACTTGAGGGCGTCCCGCACGGCTTGACGGCTGCGGCCGACCAGATCGGCGACGGCCGAGGGCTTGAGTCCGTCCCGGCCGGCGTCCCGGATGGCTGCCAGGGCCTGCGCCAGCCATTCGGGCCCCTCCTGCTCGATGCCCTCGCCAGCCGCAGGGGTGTCGTTCTCGCGCAGGGCGCGCAGGTTGAGCCCGGGGCGTTCGGTGCGTTCGCGGGCCGGCTGCTCGATCGCGTCGGCGCCGAACTCATCGAGCTGTTTGCGGAACTGGGAGATCAGTTCGTCCGGGTCGCTGGGCTGCCCGTCCTCGGGCTGGTTGCGCAGGGCCCGCAGGTTCAGGCCCCGCCGCGAACCCTGCTCTTCCGCCTCTGCGGTCTGGGCGGGGGTGGGCTGCTGGGGCTGGTGGGCGGGGTCGCGCATCCAGGCGATCCGCTCCGCGTCCCAGCGCTTCGCATACGCCTCCCCCGCCGCCTTCGCCGAGGGGGCGTCCAGGGTCGGGTGGCGGTCGCTGGTGGCGGCCACGATTTCGCTGATCTGGCTGGGCAGGATGCGCCAGGTCTTGAACAGCCCTGCGGGGGATTCAGGGGTGCCCATGAACCCGCTGCCCTTGTAGGGGGCTTGTTCGACGCGCAGGCCGCGGGAGCCGGGGAACATCTTGCTCAGGTCCATCCCCTCCACCTCCCCGCCGGTCAGCGCTACGCGCACCTTCGCCTCACGGCGGATGAGGAGGTTTCCCAGGACGCTGCCGGTTGCGCCCAGTGCGGTCAGCACGGTGCGCACGCCCATGGCGCGGGCGATCCGTTTGACTTCGAGGATCTTCTCGGCCAGCTTCTTCAACCGCCGGTCGCTGCTGACCAGGATCTCCGCCCCCTCGTCGATGACCAGCTCGATCTGCGGGATCGCCGGGCTGATGGGCAGCAGATCCGTGTCGTGCTGCCGCATCAGCCCTTGGTAGGCGGTCTTGCGATGCCGGGCGATGGCCAGCGCGGTCTCCAGCATCAGCACGGCTTCCGCGTGAGTGGAGGCAAGCCAGTCGATCCCCGGCCGCATGGGGGTGCCCTGCTCGGTGCTCTCCAGCGCGGGCAGCACCCACGGCAGCCCGGCCGACCCCGCGTTGAGGTCGATGACCCAGGTGAGCACGTCGGTGGCGCGGGCGAACCCGGCCAGGATGACGTGCACGAGGTTGGTCTTGCCCGAGCCGGTGGGGCCGACGGCCAGCGCGCACTGCTCGCGCAGGAAGACGCAGATGTCATCGGCGTTGGTGCGGTAGCCCCACGGAATGCCGGTCATCAGGGAGACGGGCGCGTAGTCGGCCGGGTAGGTGCGCTCCTGCTCCAGGACGTTGACCGTGCCCACGTCGATCAGGGTGCGGCCCTGGTGGATGCCAGGGCTGGCGGATGCGGTGCAGCCGTGCGGCAGGTGCGCGTCCGCCGACAGACCGGCCGCGTGGGCGGCGATCTTGTCGTAGGTGACACCGCCGGGCAGCTCCGCATCCAGCGTGAACCCGGTACCGGCGGGCCACTTCTCGACCGCGAGGATGCGCACCTCGATCCCGCACACCCGCTTGACGCGCTCGGCCCACTCTGCGGCGATCTCGCGTCGCTCAGCCGAGAGTTCCGCGGCGATCTGCCGCTGCTCGGCTGTGAGGGCTTCGGCCTCGCGGGCTTCCTCGTAAAGGTTGGTGGAGCGGGTGGCGGTGCCGATACCGACACCGATGGTGGCCAGGGAGCCCAGCGCGGCCCACGTCAGCGGCCCGTGGGTGATGGCCCAGGTGGTCCACCCGGCGCCCACCAGCCAGGAGGCAGCGCGGGCGGCGATGGTGCGGCCCGCGTTGCGCAGCCGAAGTCCTGCGGCGGTGTGGCCGATGGCGCCGGCGGCGCCAACGGCCAAGGCCCAGCCGGGGGGCATGCCGGTGGCGGCGCCGACGGTGGCGGTGGCCCAGGCTCCGGTGGTGGCGGACAGGGCGCCGGTCACGGGTCCGTGACCGGCCGCCCAGTCCCACACCGGCCCAGCGCCCACCTCACCCGCGCCCTTGGTCTTGGCGGGTTTGGTCTGCTTGTTGGCCGAAGTGGTGGTCATCTCAGACGTTCCAGCCCTTCTCGGCTTCGGTGCCGTTGCGGGGGTCCTCGTGGCGGGCGATGTCGGCCTCGTGCACCTGCCGGAAGGTCTTGGTCAGGTCTTCCGCGGCGTCCACGGCGTCCATGAGGGTCTTGTAGATGTCGTCGAAGGCGTTGGCGACGTCCTTCTCGAAGGCGAACTCGCCATCGGCGCGCTCGGCCAGGGTCAGGAACGTCTTGGCGATGGACTCCATGGCCTGAGGGAGGTTGTCGACCATGGCCACGACCTCCATGTTTCCGTCGGGGTCGTAGGTGCGGGCGGCCTGCTCCATCTCGGCGGCGGCCTCTTCGAACTTGAAACCAGACACGCGAATCTCCATCGGGGCAGCGGGGATACGGGGCGTGAGGTGGGTGGGACGCTCCACCCGGTCCTTGATCTCGTCTTCCGGGGCGGCGTCGGCTGCGGCTTCCGCCTCGCGCAGCCGCTCGCGGATCGCCGCGTCCCGTTCGATACGGGAGCCGCGGGCGGACGCCACCAGGCGGCGGTAGAGGCGCCGTCCGGGGTGGACGAGGGCGGGAATGCCGAGCTTGCGGCCCAGCGGGGAGGACACGAACCCGGCCGTGCCGACCACACCGGCCAGCAGGGCGGCGAGGATGCGGCGCCCGTGGAAGCGGGCGGCCGACTTCAGCAGCGCCCACCGGGCAGCCCGGCGGGCAGGGGCCTTACGCACCGCCGACCGCTTCACGGCCACATCGCGGTCGTTGGCCCGGTCGCGCTGCTGCCGGGCCTTGCCCACCGCCCACCGGGCGGTGGCAGCAGCCTTCCGGCCCATCCGTGCGGCGCCACGCCCCAGGGGCCCGCGGCCACCGTTGGCGGCGGCCTTGGCCGCGCGCGCTGTCTGTTTGGCCTGGCGGCGGGCGTCGGCGACGTTGCGCCGGTCGCGGGTCTGCTGCTTCCGGGCGGCCGAACGCGACGGCGTGTTGCGGGCCTTGTCCGCCCGCAGCGCGCGCACCTGCCCAGCACGGCCACCACCCGGGGACCGCCCACCGGCCGACGCACCACCGCGCGGGCGCCCGCCGGCCTTACCCGCACCAGCACCGGCTTTGCGGGGCGAGAGACTTCCGGCAGCACGCCCAGCGCGCGTCGTCGGGGAGCCGCGGCGCCCGGCGCCGGACGCGCCACCACCGGAGCGGCCACCGGCCGCAGGCGACTTGCCCGCACCGCGGCGACCGCCAGCGCCGCCGCCGCTGCGGGAGCCTGCTCGACTCCCGCCCAGCCCGCCACCGCGCGAGCTTCCCAAAGCGCCGCGGCCACGGGCCCCGCGCGGTGTGGAGCCACTCGGGGCGGTGGCGCTGCGGATGCGCTTCTTGGCCTTGGTGCGGGCGGTGGCCACCGCACCGATCAGCGCCGCGCCGGCAGCGGCCCCGGCAGCGGCTACCGGGCCACCGGACAGGCCCGCAGCGCCGACCAGCCCGACGGCGCTGTTCGCGCCCGAAAGGGTCAGCGGCAGTACCGGGTAGCCACCCGGCGTGTGCGCCACCTGCTTGCCTGTCTGTTCCACCGGTGCCGGGGTGGGCGGCGGCGTCTCGGGAGGCGGGGCGGCTGTCCCCTGCCGCTCTACCGCCTGCGTCGTGGTCTCGGTCATGCTGGGAGCACTCCTTTCAGGAGAAGAGGGCCCGGCCGCACGCTGTAGGAGGTGGGGCGGCCGGGCCCTCGCAGAGGGGCGATTTGAACGGGTCAGAGCTTGTTGGGCTCCAGGGAGAAGAAGATGACGACGCCGCGGGCCAGGTCGGGGTACTCGCGGTCGAACTGCTCGCACAGCCACCCGTAGGCGTCCCGGCGCGTCGACCCGGGCGGGGGCGTGAAGTCGCCGGACCAGGTGGCCATCGCGAAACCACCGGCCTGCGGCTTTTGGACACTCATGACGAAGTGGTGCGTGCCCTGCTCGGACATGGGGTTTTCCCTTCCGCGGGTCAGGCGGCCAAAGCCGCCGGGGCGTCCGCGCACCAGGCGCAGACACCGAGGGATCGGGGGATGCGGTAGCCGCGGTCGATACCGCAGCCGGGGCAGCGGCGCTGAGCGGCGTCTGCCCTGGCCAGCGCCGCGCGCTTCGCAGCCGTCATCGGCCGCACCGGCTTCGCCAGCTCGATGCGGTACAGGTAGGCCACCAGCGGTTCGCGCCGGCGGCGGGGCCGTTCGATGACCGCCGCCACGTCCTGTCCGCCGGGCCGTAGGCCCATGGCGCGCAGCTGGCGGTAGGTGGCGTAGCCGTCCGGAGCGCAGCGCCACGGGAAGACCGGCAGCGTCTGACTCACGGCGACTCGGGCTTCTGCACGGAGCGCGCCGGTGGCGCGGCCTGGGCGGCGTGCTGCGGGCAGCGGAACCCGAGCCGGACCAGACGCACACCACGCGTGGAGGCGCAAAACCGGCGACCAGTGCGGTCCCAGTGGCCGCAGTAGAGCACGTCGCTCATGCGGCCACCCCCGCTCCTCCGAGGGGGAGCGGCTGCACCCGCCAGGTGACCTCGGCGGCCGGGAGCAGAGCGGCCCCGGGCGTGTGTGTGGTCCATCCCGAGCGGGGCGCACCCTCGGCTTCGGCTGCGGATTCGGCGGCCTCCAAGGTGGCGTGCACACTGTGCAGCTGCCCTTGGTGGAAGAGGACGTAGACGCGGTCGGCCTGGGCGCTGTGCTTCCTGGTGATGCGCAGCAGCGTCCGCAGCGCCTGCCGGTCCTCGGTGTCGAGCAGGGACTGGGCACGCAGGGCTTCCAGCTCACCCTCAAGCCGGGCGGCATCCGCCCGGCTGCGGGCGAGCGCGCCACGCAGCTCTTCGACGACCAGTTCGGCCCGGATTGCGGAGTCGGCGCTGTGCCGACTTTCCGCCCGGCGCTGCTCAGCTTCCTCGCGGGCGGCGGCAGCCGCCGATTCCGCCTCCGAGAGACCGGAGCGCAGGGCGTTCAGGGTGCGGGCGCGGACGAGGGTGATCATGCCGACGCTCCTTCCAAGGCGGGGGTCGTCTCGGTCTCGCGCAGTTCCTGGTAGCGGGTGGAGACCCAGCCGACCGACCAGCCGCACAGCTCGGCCGCCTGACGCACCGAAAGCCCAGCGGCGAATGCGGCCTGCACGGTGTGGCGGGCCTGCTGCTCGGGCTGCTTCTCGACTGCGGGGCCGGCCGCCAGCAGGGCGGCGCGTTCACGCTCGGCCCGCTCCTGCCGCTCGGCAGCCTCACGGCGTTCACGCTCGGCTCGCTCCCGCGCCGCCTGTTCACGGCGCTGGGCCTCCTCGCGCTCACGGCGTTCACGCTCGATCCGGGCCTGTTCACGCTCCCGCTGCTGGCGTTCACGCTCCTGCTCCTCGGCCCGGCGCTGGGCTTCCTCGCGTTCGCGTTCCTCGCGCCGCGCCCGCTCCTCGCGCTCGGCCTGCTCGCGCGCCATCCGGGCCTCGTGCTCACGCTGTTCACGCGCCAGCATGGCCGTGTGCTCGCGTTCCTCGCGGGCCTGCCGTGCGGCGGCCTCACGCCGCTGTGTGGCCGCCTGCTCCCGCTCGGCCTGCTCGGCCCGGCGCTGGGCCTCCAGCGCGGTCACAGCGGCGGTGATGGCCCGGCGGTAGGCCAGACCGGTCTCGGCGGTCACGATCAGCAGCAGCGGCGCCACCGCATGGACGGCGACGCCCACCAGGTCCTTTTTCAGGGCCGAGTCGGCGACGTTGAGCGCGAGGGTCATGCCGCCGGTCATCCAGCGCAGCACCACCGGCCAGCGGCCACCCTGGCCGCCCAGGCGGGCCAGCACCGCGTCCAGCCGGACGACGATGACCACCGCAGCGTCCACCACCAGCGGCAGAATCGGCGCCGTCCAGTCCCACTCATCCGGTGTGTGGGCCGCAGCGAGCGGGGTGACCGTGAGGATCGAGTAGAGCATCGCCCCGGCCACGATCAGCCACGTCCCGACCGACAACGCGCGTTCCGCTGAACGGACGTGAGTGCCGTTCACGCGACCACCCCCGAGCATGAACGCACCCGGATGGCGGCGATCAGCACCACCGGCGACGCGGCATCATCCGGGTCCTGGCGGTCCTCCACCCACGTCCATCCAGCGCCCGGAACCGGCTCGAACCCCAGCAGGTTGAACGCTTCGATCCGGTCGGTGAACGTCGGCGGCTGGGTCTGCTCGAACCGGTACTCCGGCCACGGGGCGGTGGTGTTGTACCGGACGACATACAGCCGCCAGGTGCCATCGGGGACGTTGGACATCTGCGCGGTGAACGTCTCCGCCATCAGGCCACCTCCGGCGCGCTGCACTGGTTGGCCAGGTCCCGCCGGGCGACCAGCAGTCGGCGCCGGGCCCGGCGGAGACGCTGACCGTCCACCTCGCTCGGCGTGCGGTCCAGCACAGCGATCTGCGCGTCCAGCAACTCCACCTCAGCGGCGATGACGGGCATCTCGGCCTCAATGGCGTCCAGCTCGGCAGCCGAAGGACCGTCATCACCACCGCGCACCACGGTCAGGTGTCGGACAGTACGGTTCGTCATGGGTCGTATTCCTTCCGGGTTCGACGGCCCAACAGCGGCCCCGGTGGTGCCACACCGGGGCCGCGCCGTCGCAGGGGAATGGCCGACGCAATGGCGTCAGCCCGGCTCGCCGGGAGGCAGCCTGGTGCCCCGGCCGGGAGTCGAACCCGGCCTGCGACCGTCGGGGCTGTGTAGAAATGAGAACCGGCACCCGGCTGTCCCCGACCGCGCCTCCGATATGTGGGGTGTGTGGGCAGGGACAGCCGCTGCGGCTACAGGGAGCCGCCGGGAGTGCGCTGGTCCGGCGGGGTCTTCTCTTCCTGGCCGTCGGGGACGCGCTCGTGCTGCGGCTCGGGCTCAGCCATTGCCACGCACCTGCGCGTCCTGCTCGGACCGCTCGTTGGCCTCGCGTACCTGACGCGACAGCTCCTCCCGCTCCTCGTCGGTCAGGTGCGTGAGTGCTCGGCTGATGGACTTCACGCAGCCTCACCCGCCCGGGCCCGCAGAACGTGGTGCAGCCGGTCCGCCAGAACCCGCGTAGGCAGCGGGCCGCGGGTGCAGCCCAGCCGTCCCATCGCCACGGCGAGAGTGCGGGCCGCCGCCGCCCGGTCCGTGCCATGCAGGCGACGGGCGTAGCGGGCCAGGAACCCGGCGACGTCGATCCGCGGCGGGAGTCCGCCGCGCAGCATGCCGGCCATCAGTCCCTCCGACGCTCGCCGCAGCAGCACATCCACCGGGGTGGCGACTCGCTTGCTCCCGGACGCGGGAGCAGCAATGATCGAGGACACAGGTGCCTCCTATTCAGGTGCCTGTCTCTCCGTCGCCCGAAGTTGCAGCTTCGGGCGACGTCTTTTTGTGAAGCCCTTCCGGCTCCCCTCAGCCCCGCCCGTACGCGACCGCGTAGCACGCGGCCCCGGACGGGCGGAGGAGGCAACCGGCCGCGGTGAAGGCCGCGGACTAGGGAGAGGCGGACCGGGTCGTCCTTCGGCGCCGTCGGCCGGTCCATCACGGCGGCGCCCTGGTATGTCGTCGGTACACACCGACCTCCCGCAGATCGCAGGGACACGGCTTCACCGGCGCCCCGTTGCCACGGCGCACCGGTCCCGAGCCGGGAGATTCGGGTGCGTCATCGTCGCTGCTCTGACGCCAGCAGGGCGGCGCGCACCAGGTGGCACCCAAGGGGCTGACCTCCAGTGATGAAGGGATGATCCCGATGGGTGTTCTCCAGAGCTGGCACGCGGACAGGACAGGTTCGCCTGCCACGAAGTGGCCGCCGGCGGCCATCACCCGGGCCGTTGCGGGGGACGGGGACCACGCCCCGTCCTCTGAGGTCACTGTGGAGTTTTCAACGAACAGACGCTTCCTTCGGACCCGTTTCACGGGGCCCTCCGGGCGTTGCCCGCGCCAGCGGTGCAGGCGGATCGCTCCGCCTGCGCTCATCTGGTGCGCACCAGTAGAATGCAACTGGTGCGCACCAGAGTCAAGCGGCTTCACCGATTCGAGCGGAGGCCGTCCGCCCTGGTGCACTTCCAGAAGACCGCTCAGCGCAGGGGTGCCGGTAGCCAACAGCTCTTAACTTCGTTGCTGTTAACCCCTGTTGACCTGCGGGAATGTGAGGCATGCTGAGAAAGTCAGTGAGGGGATTCGATGCCTGGCGGTGCCCTGTGAGCACAGGACTGAAGAAGGCACGTGCTGCCCGTGGCTGGTCGCAGGACCGACTGGTTCGCGAGATCGAGCTGCACGCCCGACGGCACGTCACCGACGTTGCGTCCACGGCGAGTTTGCGTGTGTACGTGTCGGAGTGGGAGAACGACAAGCGCACGCTCTCGGATCGCTATGCGGCGATCCTGCGGCAGCTTCTCGGCGTCACAGACGCAGAGTTGCGTGGGGACGGCGCGCCCGCACCTGGGCCTGCAACGGCCGACGGCTACGACGAACTACTCAGCAGGATCGACTCAGCCAGCAGCGTCAGCGAGTCGATGGTGAAGGCGTTCAACGACCAGACCGAACTCCTGCGGACCATGGACAGGGAGAGGGGCGCAGCCGGGCTGGTAGACCAGATGGCTGGACATCTCTCAGCCTTGGAAGACGCCCTCAACTTCGCCGTCCTGCCCAGCACGCGTCGACCTGTTGCCCTTGCACTGGCGGGAGCGTCGACGCTTGCCGCTTGGCAGGCAATCGACGCGGGAGCGGTGGAACGCGCTTGGCGGCACTACGAGCTTGCGAAGCGGGCGGCGCGCGACGCGGAAGAGCCCATGTACCTGGCTCACGCAATGGGGGAGCAGGCATACGTTCTGTGCGAGGCTGGCCGGCCGTCGCTTGGTCTGGACTTGGTGCGCGACGCCCAACGGACCCTCGGCCAGGCTGGATCACCTCGCCTTCGAGCCTGGTTGCACGCGGCTGAGGCGGAACTGTGTGCTCATGCGGGCCTACCGGACGACTGCCAACGGGCCCTTGACCGTGCCGCAGCGAGCATTCCGCCTGGCCCCGACGCTCGGGATCCCGACATGCTGAGCATCTTCCTCAACGGCGCTCACCTGGCCCGGTGGCGCGGCAACGTTCTGGCCCTCCTGGGCGACACTGAAGCCGTGACCAGCCTGTACGGGGCCCTAGACGTGGTTGATCCGACTTTTGTCCGGGCCCAGGCCGGGCTACACGCTGACCTCGCGCAGGCGCACCTGGTGCGAGCCGAGTACGACGATGCCGATGCTCACCTGCGGAAGGCACGGCTGTTGGCGAACCGTACGGGCTCGGTTCGCCAACGACGCCGTATCGACCAGCTCAGCGCGCGGGTGTAAGCCCGTACCTGCCGCGATTCGCCAAAATGTGCAGTAGGGCAACGAGCGTCCCGGAGCCCATCAGTTCGCCGCGGGACATCAGCCCGGGGATGTCCGCCAGCGGCACCCATTCGATGTGGCCCGCTTCCTCAAGGTCCGTGGGTGAGCCCACCTGCTCGGCTCCATGGCCGACGAAAATCTCGTGAGGCGAGTCGACCATGCCGACCATGGGCTGATAGGTGACGACGTGCTCCAGCTCCTTGGGCTGCCAGCCGGTTTCCTCCACGACTTCCCGCAGCGCTGTATCGGCAGGGTCTTCCCCCTCGTCAACGATGCCGCCGGGCAGCTCCCAACCCCACTGCTGCGGGACGAAGCGGTACCGCCACATCATCAGCACGCGGTCCTGGTCATCCAGAATCGCCGTGATGGCGACGTGGTGGAGCTTGACCACGTGATGCTCGAAGCGCTCCATGCCGGGCGGCTCCACGTCCCAGAGTTGGAGCTTGACCCATCGGTTGTCGTAAAGGTCCCGCTCACCGTGGATGCGCCATGGTTCCAGCCCCTCGGGCGGCGCGACGCTCACGGCGCCGGGTACCCGGTAGGAGCTCCTGCCTCGAACCTCCAAGGAACCCTCCGAGACGAGCCGTGCCAGCACTTGCCGAAGCGCAGTCCGACCGATGCCGAGCTCTTCCACGAGAGTTCGTTCGGAGGGCAGCTTGTCGCCGGCGCGGAACTCGCCGGAGGCGAGCCGCGCGCGAAGCGTCTCGTAGACCTTGGCCGTCTTCGGTCCCATCCGCGGAGCACTCTCCGTTCTGAAGTGGTGCATACCAGCGTACCGAGCCGGGGGCCTGCTACTGCTGGCGGTCTTCATCGGCCGAACCTCCAAATCCGAGGGGCTGTGGGCCAGTGGCGGGCCACGGTGCGCACTCCACGACTCCGGCGAGGAAGAAGCCGCAGCTCAGAGCGCGAAATGCCACTTCGGCCGCATCGCTCTTGAAAACCGTAGAGGTGGCAACACCTCCGTGGGTTCAAATCCCACCGCCTCCGCACTGGCGATAGCACCGCAGGATCACTGCGGGCAGCGCGAACGCCGCAACAGAGAAGCAGCAGTAGCAGCAAAGAAGCAGCAGAGTAGGGGCGCCACGCCGCAGCGTGGCGCCCCTACTCGTGGTTTTCGCGCCCTGTCGACCGGTGCGCTCTCGGGCCATGAGAAAAGCAGACAGAACGTGTCTGGTTTCGGGGGCAGGCTGGCCGCTCGGCCATGAGCGCGGAGCGGAGGAGAGTGCGGTGCGCGGGGAGCTGGTGGTACGCGGGGGGCGGGAGAACAACCTGCGAGGGGTGACGCTACGGGTGCCGTCGGGACGGCTGACGGTGGTGACGGGGGTGTCCGGCTCGGGGAAGTCGTCGCTGGTCTTCGACACCCTGGCGGTGGAGTCGCAGCGGCAGCTGAACGAGGTCTTCCCGTGGTTCCTGCGGAACCGGTTGCCGCGGTTCGAGCGGCCGAAGTTCGAGTTCGTGGAGAATCTGACGCCCGCGATCATCGTGGACCAGAAGCCGGTCGGCGGTGGGGCCCGGTCGACCGTGGGAACGATGACCGAGGTCAATCCGGTGCTGCGGGTGCTGTTCTCGCGCTGTGGTGAGCCCAGCGCGGGGCTCTCGAACATGTACTCGTTCAACGATCCGCAGGGCATGTGCCCGGGCTGCCAGGGTCTTGGGCGGACGGTGCGGCTGGATCCGGACAAGCTGCTGGACGAGTCGAAGTCGCTCAACGAGGGCGCGATCCGGCACCCGGCCTTCGCGGTGGGGACGAACTACTGGAAGCGCTATGCGGAGGTCACGCGGTACGACGGCGCCGCCACCCCCGTCTGGGAGGACGCCGAGCTGCTGTTCGCCCCGGACAAGCCGCTGCGCGACTACTCGCCGGACGAGCGTGAGCTGCTGCTGTACGGCGGCGGATTCCGGACCCAGCGGCCGCACCGTCCGCACGGCGACGACGCGCCGCCGTCCATCGCGGTGAACGACTACGAGGGGCTGGTGCCCCGCTTCACCCGCCGTTTCATCAAACCCGGGCTCGAATCGCTGAGCGAGCGGGACCGCAAGCACGCCGAGCGGGTGGTGAGTGAGGGCGTGTGCCCGGACTGTCAGGGCGCGCGGCTGAACGAGCGCGCCCTGACCTCCCGTATCGAAGGGCAGTCGCTGGCTGACCTGTGCACCTGGGAGATCCGGGAGTTGGTGGGGTGGCTGGCGGACGCCAAGGTGGCGCGCGACCCCGTGGGCGGGCCCGCTGTGGCGGCCGCATCGGCAGCCCTGCGGCGGATCGACGCGGTGGGGCTGGGCTATCTGACGCTGGACAGGCCCACCCGGACGCTGTCGGGCGGCGAGGGGCAGCGGCTGAAGACGGTACGGCATCTGGGCAGCAGCTTCACCGGCATGACGTATCTGTTCGACGAGCCCAGCGTCGGACTGCACGCCCGCGACGTCGACCGACTCGGCGGGCTGTTGCGGGCGCTGTGCGACAAGGGCAACACCGTGGTGATCGTCGAACACGACCGGGACGTGATCGCGCTGGCCGACCATGTGATCGACATGGGGCCGGGCGCCGGCGCGCACGGCGGGGAGATCGTGTTCGAGGGCAGCGTGGAGCGGTTGGAGCGGAGTGGAACGCTCACGGGGGAGCATTTCCGTACCCGTAAGGGCCTCAAGCCTTCGGCGCGGCGCAGAACGCCCACGGGGGTGCTGCCCGTGCGGGGCGCTTCCCTGCACAACCTGCGCCAGGTGAGCGCGGACATCCCGGCCGGAGTGCTGACCGCGGTGACGGGGGTGGCAGGGTCCGGCAAGAGCACCCTGGTGACGGGTGTCTTCGCCGACGCGTATCCCGAAGCGATCGTTCTCGATCAGTCGGCGGTCGGTATCTCGCCCCGCTCGACCCCTGCGACGTATACGGAAACCTGGGAGCCGATCCGGCGGATGTTCGCCCGGGCACACGGTGTGGAACCGGGACTGTTCAGCTTCAACTCCACCGGCGCCTGCCCCGGCTGCCAGGGGCGCGGCACGGTCACCATGGACATGGCGTTCATGGACCCGGTGACCACCGTGTGCGAGGTGTGCGAGGGGCGGCGCTTCCGGGAGGACGTTCTCTCGTACCGGATGGCGGGCAAGAACGTCGTCGACCTGCTGGCGATGACGGTCGACGAGGCGCTGGAACACTTCGCCGACCAGGCCGACCAGGCCGACCAGGCCGACCAGGCCGACCAGGCCGACCAGGCCGGAGGGGCCGGCCAGGGGGCTCGGGTCGTACGGCGCAGACTGGGTCCGCTGAGCGAGGTCGGCCTGGGATATCTGACGCTCGGGCGACCGCTTTCGCATCTGTCCGGTGGTGAACGCCAGCGGATCAAGCTTGCTCATCGACTGCACGAGACCGGCAGCATCTATGTCTTCGACGAGCCCACCACCGGACTGCACATGGCCGACGTGGAGGCACTGCTGGCGCTGCTCGACCGGCTGGTGGACGCGGGCAACACGGTCGTCGTGGTCGAACACGACCTGGATGTGGTCAAGCACGCCGACCATGTGATCGACATCGGTCCGGAAGCGGGCGCGAACGGCGGGCAGGTCGTCTTCGCCGGGTCGCCCGAAGAACTGGCGCGGACCGCCGACACCCATACGGCGGAGTATCTGCGGCGCGCCCTGCCCGAGTGACGGCCACGCCAGCAGGGGAGCGGACGAGCCGTCCCGGCAGCGATCGGGTCGGCTTGATGGGAGGGGCAGTGACCGGGTGACGACCCGCCGGGTGATGAGTTCCGCCGTGCCGGATGGTCCGTATCCACGGAGGCTGTTGTCTACGAGCGCCTTACGGGGCCTACGGGACCTTCGGGACCTTGCGGTGCCTACGAGGCCTTGCGGAGTGCCTAGGGGCCCCTACGAGTGCCTGCAGGACTCCACGGGCGGCTCGGATGTGCGGGCGGCAGCGTGGGTCTGCGGAGCAGGAGGCGAGCGATATGACGGACGGTGGGAACAGCGCGCCGGGCACGGGCATCGGGGCCGGTCCGGGAGGGGGCGCGGACGCGCCCGTCGATCTGCGCCCCGCGGCGCGCCGCACGGCGGCCCTCGTGACCCGGGTGGAGGACGCCCAGCTCGACGGCCCCACCCCCTGCACGGAGTTCGCCGTACGCGACCTGCTGCGGCACATCGGGAACCTCGCTGTGGGGCTGCAGTACACGGCGCGCAAGGAGTTGGGGGAGGTCACCGCAGCCGCGCCGGGCAGTGCGGGGGATCAGCCCCTGCCGGACGACTGGCGCGAGCGACTGCCGCACCAGCTCGCCGATCTGGCGGTCGCCTGGTCGGCACCGGGCGCCTGGACGGGCACCACCCAGGCGGGCGGTTTCACCCTGACGGGTACGGAGGGCGGTCTGGTCACGCTGGACGAACTCGTCGTGCACGGCTGGGATCTGGCGCGGGCCACCGGTCAGCACTACGACGTGGACGAGGAGAGTCTGCGGGCAGTCCACGGCTTCCTGGCGGGCGCTGTCGAGGAGGACGGGGAACAAGGGATCTTCGGGCAGATCGTCCATGTCGCCAAGGACGCTCCACTGCTCGACCAGGTGGTGGGCCTCGCCGGCCGGGACCCGGGGTGGCACGCTACCGCCGCGTGACGCCTCCGGCTACGCCCCGCATCCCTTCCGCCCGCCCCGCGGGCAGCCCTCGGGCCGCCCGCGGGGGCGCGACCACGGTCTACCCCGGGGCGAGCCGTCCCGCGTGGCGGGCCGCTGAGGCGACGGTCGAGCGGGCCTCCTGCTCCGGCAGGCCGAGGGCGAGGGCCGCCCGGATCAAGGGCTCCGCAAGGCTGTCGCCCCGGCCGTTCTCGTAGGCCCGGCAGGCGGCCCAGAACAGCCGTGCGTTGCGCTGGCCCACTGGTGCGCCCCGGACGAAGCGCACCAGCGCGGCGCCGTCGTCCGATCCGCCCGGCCCCTGAGAGCCGCTTCTCCCTCCCGTCGCGGCCCTGCCGCCCGGCCTGTCGTCGCGCTCCAGGGGAGGCGGCAGCAGCAGAGCGAGCAGCGCCGGGGGCACGGGTGCGGGCGGCATGGTTCCCCGGCCGGGGGCGAGCCGGTAGGTGCCGCCTGTGGTGACGGAGCCCGGCCCGACGAGATAGCCGCCCGTGCCGCGTACATCGATACCGGGGGCCAGCCGTCCCACCGAGTTGGGTACCGCTGTGTCGGCCGGGCCGCGCAGCCACAGATGGCGGCCTCCGCTGGGAGTGAGCACCGTGGTGGTCGCCGGAACCACGAAGCCGTGTGCGGCGGCGAGCCGTTCGAGGGCGCCCAGCGGGTCGATGCCGTGCTTCACGTCGAGATCGAGCCCGAGAAGGTGCAGCGGCGGGCGGCCGCAGGCGATTCCGTAACCGGTGGCCCACGGCGCGGCGGCGAAGAGGGCGCGCACCCGGGCGGGTTCGGACGTGGCGTCGTACACGCCGTGACCGAGCAGTCCGCACTCGCCGCGACAGGGGCGCTCCGGGGGCGCCGTGGATTCGTCCGGGCGGCCCGGTGGGGGGTGGCCCGGGGTGGCGGGGGAGCGCGGGGCGGCGTGCGGCAGACCGTGTGCGCGGTGCGGCGAGCGCAGAGCCGGGAGCTTGGTGCGGGAGAGCGGCAGCACGGCGAGTCCCCGTTCGGCGGCGGCCAGTGCGTGCGCGAGAGCGAGGGAGCCCATCCCTCCAGCGTCGTACGGCAGTTCGGAGCCGAAAAGGCCCTGAGGGGCTCGTCTTTTCCTCGTGTCGCACCCGCGTTTCCCCGTATCGCACGCGCGCGTGAGCGCGGTCGTGAGTGCGGTGGTGCGGCGGACGGGGAGTGAAGGGTGGAAAGGGTGGCGTTGGGGGCGTACGGGAGGTTTATCGACACGTCGTCATACGTGCGGGGGAAAGATGCGGCCTGGGCGAATCCGTGCCCGTCGCCTTGGGCAACTCTGGACCCGCGACGTCGCAAGCGAAGCCGGAGGCAGCAGGCCAACTGTCTGCGGCAGCAACGCACTTCCGGTGCAGCGTCCCTCGGGGCGCACTTACCATTCCTGGAGGAATGAACATGGCACGCATCCGTACCGCCCGCGTCATCGCGGCCACCGCCGCCCTTCCGTTCGCTGTCGCCGTCATGTCCGGCGTGGCACAGGCGGACAACGGCTCCCTCGCGGACGACGGATCGAACTCCAACGCGAGCTCCAGCGCTCAGGTGCAGGGCGCGGTGGGCAACGGGAACAACACCAACAACGCCAACAACGCCACCGTCAACGGAAACGGCGCTGTCGTGAACCAGGTCAACGAGACGCACAACGAGACCGCCACCATCGTCTTCCGCAACCTGTGGTGACCGGCCGGCCGACGGCCGGGAGCTGACGGGAGACGGCCGGACGAACTGACGGAAGACGGACAGACGGGTCAACCGGCCCGAAGGGCCGGACGCTCATGGGGATGGGCTGAGGCCGTGGGCCCGCGACGCTGTGGGGGGGGGCCCACGGTCGTCTCTGCGTCTTTGCCGCGCGGCCGCTGGCACTGCCGGCTGTTGGTACCGCCGACCGGTGGCGCCGCCGACTGTCGACGCCACCGGCTGTTGACACTGCTCTGAAGCTGACGGACAGTCAGATAATGCGTCCTGTCCTGAAGGAGCCACAGCACCGCTTCCGCGCCGGATCGCGCGCGTACGTCTGCGCGTCGGTGCCCCGGCCCGTACGGCTGAACAAAGCCGCAGCAGCCCGGTTCGACATGTCCGGTGGCGGAGTGCGCGAGGTTCCACTGGAGAGCGGCGCCACGATGCGGCTCGGCATGCGGCGGGCGCGGCGGTGAGCGCCGGGAACGGTGCCGGGGCACGGGCGGTGCCCGGTGAGAGGGAGACCGATGAGCCCGACGCGCTGTACGAGCGGCTGTGCGCGTACGCGGGCCGACCGGCGGCTGCCTCGGCGCCCGGCCGGGACCCGGTCAACGAGCCGATGATCCGGCACTGGTGCGAGGCGCTGGGCCACCCCGTACCGCCCGACGGCTCGGCGCCCGCGACGATGCTCCAGGTCTGGACGATGGCCGGTCTCGCGGGGCCTGACTCCGGCCGTTCGGGGGCGTACGGAGAACTGCTCGCCACGCTGGACGGTGCGGGCTACAGCTCGGTCGTCGCGAGCGACTGCGAACAGGAATACATGCGTCCGTTGCGTCCCGGGGACGAGATCACCTTCGACGCGGTGATCGACTCCGTCTCCCCCCGCAAGACGACCAAGCTGGGCACCGGCTACTTCGTGACGACACGGATGGAGGTGCGGGTCGGTCCCGCACTCGCCGGAACGCACCGCTTCCGGATCCTCAAGTACCGCCCGGCGCGGCGTCGGACGGGCGCATCGGGCTCCGCCGCCGACAGGGCACGGGAAAGCCGGCCGGAGAGGCCGCAGGGGATGCCGCTGCGGCCCCGGCCCGTCGTCAACCGGGACAACGCGGGCTTCTGGGAAGGCGTCCAGCGGCACCAGCTCCTCTTCCAGCGCTGCGCGACGTGCGCGGTTCCGCGCTTCCCGTGGCTGCCCGGCTGCAACGCCTGCGGATCCGCCGAGTGGCGGGCCGTCGCGGCCTCCGGACACGGCACCGTCTATTCGTACGTCGTCATGCACCACCCGCCCTTCCCGGCCTTCGACCCGCCGTACGCGGTGGCGTTGGTCGAGCTCGACGAAGGGGTGCGGGTCATCAGCAACGTGACCGGGGTGCGCCACGACCAGGTGCGGATCGGGATGCCGGTCGAGCTGGAGTTCCTGCGGGTGGACGACGACCTGGAGCTGCCCGTCTTCCGTGGAGCGGCCCGATCCACCTGACCGGCAAGCGTCGTCGAAGGGAGGCAGGAGTTCCGATGTCACACACCGACGCTCGTTCACGCACTCCGGCCATGCCGTCGGCGGGGCCGGAGGAGGGCGACCAGTTGCCGCCGTTGGAGATCCCGGTGACCCGCACCCTCATCGTCTCCGGCGCCCTGGCCTCGCGGGACTTCCAGGACGTGCACCACGACACCGAGGAGGCACACCACAAGGGCTCCCCCGACATCTTCATGAACATCCTGACGACCAACGGACTGGTGGGCAGGTACGTCGTCGGATGGGCGGGTCCGTACGCCGTGCTGCGCAAGGTCGCCGTCCGCCTGGGGGCGCCCAACTATCCGGGCGACACCATGGCACTGTCCGGACACGTCACCGCAGTCACGCCTCCGGCCCCTGACGCACCGGAGGGCGAAGGCGCCACTGTCGAGATCGTCGTACGGGGCACCAACCGGCTCGGTGACCACGTCACCGGCACGGTCACCGTCACCCTCCGGGAGTCCCCGACCGGGCAGCAGGACGCTCCCCCGTCGGCCCGTACACCGAAGCGGACAGCCGATCATGCGGCCGAGCGGGAAGCCGAGCCGGGAGGTGGCACCGCATGAGCCTCCGGAAGGCCGACGCTCTCGGCGGCCGTGCTGCCGTCGTCGGCATCGGTGCGACAGAGTTCTCCAAGGACTCGGGGCGCAGCGAGCTGAAGCTCGCCGTGGAAGCCGTGCGGGCGGCCCTGGAGGACGCCGGACTGGCGCCGGGCGACGTGGACGGCATGGTCACCTTCACCATGGACACCAGTCCCGAGATCACCGTCGCGCAGGCGGCGGGGATCGGGGAGCTGTCGTTCTTCTCACGGGTGCACTACGGGGGCGGTGCGGCCTGTGCGACCGTGCAGCAGGCAGCGCTGGCGGTCGCCTGCGGCCTGGCGGAGACGGTCGTGTGCTACCGGGCCTTCAACGAGCGCTCCGGGCGGCGCTTCGGTTCGGGTGTGCAGCAGCGCGAGCCGTCGGCGGAGGGCGCGGCGCTCGGCTGGTCGCTGCCGTTCGGGCTGCTGACACCCGCCTCCTGGGTCGCCATGGCGGCCCAGCGCTATCTGCACACCTACGGTCTGCCGCCCGAGGTCTTCGGGCACGTCGCGGTGGCGGACAGGAAGTACGCGGCCACCAACCCGGCCGCCTACTTCTACGGCAAGCCGCTCACCCTGGCCGAGCACGCCGCCTCACGCTGGATCGTGGAGCCGCTGCGGCTGCTGGACTGCTGCCAGGAGACGGACGGCGGCCAGGCGCTGGTCGTCACCTCTGCCGAACGCGCCCGCGACCTGCCGCACCGGCCCGCCCTGATCACGGCCGCCGCACAGGGCGCCGGCCGGGGCCAGGAGCAGATGACGGGCTTCTACCGCGACGACCTGACCGGACTGCCCGAGATGGGCGTCGTGGCGCGGCAGCTGTGGCGCACCAGCGGGCTGGGGCCGCGGGACATCGACGTGGCCGTGCTGTACGACCACTTCACACCGTTCGTGCTGATGCAGCTGGAGGAGTTCGGCTTCTGTGCGCGTGGCACAGGAGCGGACTTCGTCGCTGCGGGGTCCCTGCCGCTCAACCCGCACGGCGGGCAGCTGGGGGAAGCGTATCTGCACGGCATGAACGGCATCGCCGAGGCGGTGCGCCAGCTACGCGGTACTGCCGTCAACCAGGTTGACGACTGTGCGCGAGTGCTCGTCACGGCGGGCACCGGCGTACCGACGTCCGGGCTGCTGCTGACCCGTTGAGCATCGGGCAGATGGCTGAACCCCGGCATGCGGTGGGCGTGTCTGACCGGCTCGACGGGTCTCGGCTCGTTCACTCGGCCCATGGCGACCAAAAATCAGATGATGAGACGGGCGGCCCTGTTGTCGGCCGCGCTCGCCACCGTGCTCACCGGGGGCGCTGTCCCCGCCTCCGGTGTGGAACCCACCCCTCCCGGCCCGGCCACCAGCCGTCCCGCGACGGACACCCCGGACGGCACCTCCCCGGCCGACGGCACCACAGCGCCGACGGGTGACGCTCCGCCCCCGGGCGAGCCGGCCCACCCGGGCGGGCCCGCCACCTCGACCGGTGACCCCGGCGGTGATCCGACCGGCGGTCCCACCGGCGAGCCTGGGGGTGCGAGAGGGATGACCGACCCGGCCGCACCCGACGCGCCTGCCGACCCGGCCGCACCCGGCTCCGCAGGTGTACCGGGGGACCAGCCGTCGCTCGTGCGGGGCGACCCCCGCGACTTCGGGGCGCACATCTTCCAGGGCAACGCCTTCGACACCTGCCAGGCCCCCTCGGCGGCCACCATGCGGGCGTGGCACGGGACCTCGCCGTTCGGTGCCGTCGGTGTCTACATCGGCGGCCGTGGCAGGGCGTGCCCGAAGCAGAAGCATCTGAGCCCGGACTGGGTGCGCAGCGTCGACCAGCAGGGCTGGAAGCTGCTGCCGATCTACGTCGGCTCCCAGTCCCCCTGCGTCATCGCCAAGAACAAGCGCAAGGTCCGGATGTCCAGCAAGGACCCCTACGGGCAGGGCAAGCGGGAGGGCCTGGACGCGGTACGCCAGGCGCAGCATCTCGGGATGGGCAAGAGCAGCGCCGTCTACCTCGACATGGAGGCGTACCGGTACAAGCGCAAGAGCTGCGCCGACACCACGCTGCGCTTCATCCAGGGCTGGAACAGCGCGGTGCGCGCCCAGGGGTACGTCGCCGGCTACTACAGCAGCGCCAACTACGGCATCGCGCACCTGGAGAAGGCCCGAGCGGCGGGGGCGCGGGGACTGCCCACGGCCGTGTGGTTCGCCCGCTGGCGGACGCGGCCGTCGGTGGACGGGGAGAAGAATCTGCATCCCCGGGCATGGCAGCCGCACCGCCGCATCCACCAGCACACGGGCAATGTGAAGCGCACCTACGGCGGGCACACGGTGCACATCGACCAGAACCTCGTGGATGCCCCGGTGGCGGTCGTCGGATGAAGCCTCCAGGCGCACCCTGATCCGCCTGGTGGATGCTCTCCACCTTCAGGAGGTGTAGTTAGCACCACCACTACACCCTGAGGCGGACTCGGCATCGGGACCTTGGGGCGATCCGGGGAAGCCGGGCGACTCATAGCGTGGATGCCATGACCACGCCTGGGACAGTTCGGACTCCCCGGACCACCAATGCGAAGCACGCGCGGTCCCTTGCGATGCAGCCAGGCTCCGGGGGACAGCCACTGACGTTCACCTCCTATGTGCGGGCCAGGGGGCCGGTGCTGCTGCGCACGGCCCGCTCCCTGACCGCCAACCCCAGCGACGCCGAGGACCTGCTCCAGACGGCGCTGACCAAGACCTATCTGGCCTGGGAGCGAATAGAGGACCACCGCGCGCTGGACGGCTACGTCCGCCGGGCGCTGGTCAACACCCGCACCTCGCAGTGGCGCAGGCGCAAGGTGGACGAGTTCTCCTGCGAGGAGTTGCCGGAGCCCGACCCGCTGCCCGCCCCCGACCCCGCCGAGCAGCAGGCCGTACGGGACGCCATGTGGCGTGCCGTGCTCAAGCTGCCCGCCCGGCAGCGCGCCATGGTGGTGCTGCGCTACTACGAGGACCTGAGCGAGATCCAGACGGCCGAGGTGCTCGGGGTCTCCGTCGGCACGGTCAAGAGCGCCGTCTCGCGTGCCCTGGCCAAGCTGCGGGAGGACCCGCAGCTGGCAGCGGACGTCCGCGCGGACGCCCCCGTGGACGGACGTGCGGACGGGCGCGTGGACGGACGCGGGGCGGGGCACGGCTCCCTGGACCAGGAGCCCCTGGCGGCCTGAGGGCGCTGTTGTCGCTGTCGACGTCGACGGCGCCGTCGTGTACGGCACCGGATCGGCGGCGGGGCGGGGCGGGGCGGGGCGGGTCCGGAGCCGGGCCAGAGCGATGACCGGCCGGATCGGCCGGGCACCGGGCGAGGAGAGGGAGTGGGGGCGGACCGGGCAAGGGTCGGTCACGGATCGGGCCAGCAGCGGACAACTATCGGGTACGGATCGGGACAGGACCCCGTGACATACCGAGCGGTCGGTGGCAGGCTTCCGCGAAACCGGCGCATTACCCGTGCGTACGACCGCACCTGCGCGTGACCGCTCCCGGCGGGCACGCCCGTGCGTGACCGCACGCGGCATGCGTCTGCTCCGCGTATCCACCGCTCAAGGGGAGGCCCCGGTGCTGAGCACGATGCAGGACGACGTACCGCTGACCATCTCGCGCATCCTGCGCCACGGGATGACCGTTCACGGGGACGCGCGGATCACCACGTGGACAGGCGAGGCGGAGCCGCACCGCACCACGTTCCGTGCGACCGGCGAGCGCGCCGCACAGCTCGCGCACGCCCTCCGCGACGAGCTGGGCACAGGCGCGGAGGACCGGGTCGCCACACTCATGTGGAACAACTCGTCCCATGTCGAGGCGTACTTCGCGATCCCCTCCATGGGCGCCGTACTCCACACCCTCAATCTGCGGCTGCCCGCCGAACAGCTCGTCTTCATCGTCAACCACGCGGCCGATCGCGTCATCCTCGTCAACGGCACCCTGCTGCCCCTGCTGGCGCCGCTGCTGCCCCGTCTGCAGACGGTCGAGCACGTCGTCGTCGTCGGCCCGGGCGACACCTCGGTGCTGGAGGGCTGCACCCCACAGGTGCACGAGTACGAGCAACTGCTGGCCGGGCGCCCCACCTCCTACGACTGGCCTGAGCTGGACGAGCGCGCCGCAGCGGCCATGTGCTACACCTCCGGCACCACCGGTGACCCCAAGGGTGTCGTCTACTCGCACCGCTCGGTCTATCTGCACTCCATGCAGGTCAACATGGCCGAGTCGATGGGCCTGACCACCGCCGACACCACGCTTCCGGTCGTCCCGATGTTCCATGTGAACGCCTGGGGACTGCCGCACGCCGTCTTCATGACCGGCGTCAGCATGCTGATGCCCGACCGCTTCCTGCAGCCCGCGCCGCTCGCCGAGATGATCGCGGCCGAACGGCCCACCCACGCCGCCGCCGTCCCCGTCATCTGGCAGGGCCTGCTGGAGGAGCTGGCCGCCACCCCGCGCGACATCTCCAGCCTCAAGACCGTCACCATCGGCGGCTCCGCCTGCCCACCGAGCATGATGCGGGCCTTCGAGGACCTGCACGGTGTACGGGTCTGCCACGCCTGGGGGATGACCGAGACCTCCCCGCTGGGCAGCCTCGCCCACCCGCCCGGTGGCCTCACCCCGGAGGAGGAGTGGCCGTACCGGATCACCCAGGGCCGCTTCCCCGCCGGTGTGGAGGCCCGGCTGGCGGCCCCGGGCGGCGGCTTCGCACCCTGGGACGGCGCCTCGCCGGGCGAACTGGAGGTGCGCGGCCCGTGGATCGCCGCCGCCTACTTCGGCGGGGTGGGCGAGGAGCCGCTGCTCCCCGAGGAGAAGTTCAGCCCGGACGGCTGGCTGCGCACCGGCGATGTCGGCGTCATCAGTCCGGACGGCTATCTGACGCTCACCGACCGCGCCAAGGACGTCATCAAGTCCGGCGGCGAGTGGATCTCCTCCGTCGAGCTGGAGAACGCGCTGATGGCGCACGAGGCGGTCGCGGAGGCCGCCGTCGTCGCCGTCACCGACGAGAAGTGGGGAGAGCGCCCGCTGGCCGGCGTCGTCTTCAAGGAGGGCCACGACCCCGTCCCCTACGAGGAACTGCGCACCTTCCTCGGCAAGACCATCGCCCGCTGGCAGCTCCCCGAGCGCTGGGTCACCCTCGACGTCGTACCGAAGACGAGCGTGGGGAAGTTCGACAAGAAGGTACTGCGCCGCCAGTACGCGGCGGGCGAGCTGGAGGTGACCAAGCTGGGCTGAAACCGACGCGCCGCTGCCGGAACGCGGGAGCCGCGCCTTTGCCGGACACGGGAGCCGTGCCTGCTCCGGAGGCGTGGTCGGTGCCATGAGGCCTTGGGCCTGGAGGCTCCGGCACCGCCGGGCGCGGCCCTGGGGCGCCCCCGGGCGCGGCCCTAGCGCCCTGGGTTCGCCCCGGGCGCGGCTGCGGGCTCGGCCGCGCGTTCCGGCGGCCGGTCAGTGTGCGCCGATCTTCGTCAGCAGGTCGACGATCCGCGACTGCACCTCCGGACTGGTGGACCGCTCGGCCAGGAACAGCACCGTCTCGCCCGAAGCCAGCCGCGGCAGTTCGCCGGGGTCCAGGTCGGCCGAGGTGTAGACGACGAACGGGGTGCGGTTGAGCATCCCGTTCACCCGCAGCCAGTCGATGATCCCGGCGCGCCGCCGCCGTACCTGCATCAGGTCCATCACGACGAGGTTCGGCCGGATCTGGCCGGCCACATGCACCGCCTCCGAGTCCGTCGGCGCGTGCGCGACCTGCATACCGCGCCGCTCCAGGGTCGCCGCGAGTGCCGCGGCGATCGCCTGCTGCTCCTCGACCAGCAGCACCCTGGGCGGATGCTGCTCGCTGTCGCGCGGGGCCAGTGCCTTCAGCAGCACAGCGGGATCGGCACCGTAGGCGGCCTCGCGGGTGGCCTGCCCCAGCCCCGCAGTCACCAGTACGGGTACCTCGGCCGCGACCGCCGCCGTCCGCAGCGACTGCAGCGCCGTCCTGGTGATCGGCCCCGTCAGCGGGTCGACGAACAGCGCGGCGGGGTAGGCCGCGATCTGCGCGTCCACCTCCTCGCGCGAGTGCACCAGTACGGGACGGTAGCCGCGTTCGGAGAGCGCCTGCTGGGTGGAGACGTCCGGCTCCGGCCAGACCAGCAACCGCCGCGGGTTGTCGAGCGGCTCGGGCGGCAGCTCGTCGTCCATGGCGTGCGGCGGCACACCGAAGCCCCGCCCGTCCGTCATCTCCACGGGACTGTCCGGCCCGTCCAGCGGCTCCGGCCCCTCGGTCACCTCGGTACCCGGTGCGCCGCCGGACGAACCGACGGTGAACTCCTGAGGACCGGGCCGAGGCATGGGCATCGGCCCCGGCATCGGACCGGGCTGCCCGGCCCCCTGCCCCTGTCCGGGCCCCTGCCCGGGTCCCTGTTCCTGGCCGGGTGGCTGTCGTAGCGCCGGGGGCTGCGCCTGCGAGCGGGGGGCCGCATCCGGTGCGGGACCGGCCCCGGGCAACTGCCCCGGGGCCTGGCCGGCTACCGGTCCCGGCAGCTGCCCCGGCGGATTCCCTGCGGCTCCGTGCTGAGCGCCCTGGTCCGCCTGCCCGGGCCCGGCAGTCCACGGCTGAGCCTGTCCGGGCGCGGTCGCCATCGGTGAGCCGGGCTGCGGCCGACCGGTGGGGGCTGCCCCCGGCGGAGCGGCCTGCTCCGCCGGGATCGCACCGTGCCCGACCTGCCCCGGTGCGGAACCGGACTGTCCGTCCCGTCCGCCCTGTGACCCGGTGTGCGGGGCCTCGGCCGACTGGGCGGTGTCGCTCCGGGGCGGACCGGAAGGCGCGCCGCCCTGCGCCCGCTCCTCCGGCGTCGCCAGCTTCCGGCGACGGCCGGAGCCGGGAGGCGGTGCCGCTCCCGCCGGAGCAGCCGGAGTGGGCGGATTGCCGGTGGCGGACGGTGTGGAAGGGCTGGAGGGGGTGGACGGTATGGCGGAAGTGGCCGACGGTGTCGTGGACTGCGCCGGAGGCCACTGCTGAGCGGCAGCCGTCTGCTCCGCCATCCGCTCGGCGAACGGCACACCCTGCCCCAGCGTTCGTACGCGAGGGCCGGGTTCGGCGCCGTACGGGCCGGAGGGCGCGTCCTGCCGACCTGGCTGGCCGGGCTGTCCGGCCTGCCCGTGCTGTTCCTGCCGGCTCTGCTGTTCCTGCCGGCCCTGCTGACTCTGTGGTGCCTGTGTCTGTGTCTGTGGCTGTTGCAGAGCTCCGCCGCCCAGGATCGGACTGGCGGCGACGACGGAGGAATCCCCCCGCTGCGGGGGGCCGCTCTCCTGTTGCGCCTCGGGGGCGCCCGCGTCCGTGTTCGCGCCCCCCTCGGAGGTCGCGGGCGGCATCCCGCCTGGCATGGCACTGCTCGCGGCCTGTGCGGCGTACGGGTCGTAGACCGGGTCCGACGGGGCGGCTTGCTCCGCCTCCGCCGACGAAGGGCCCTCCTGCGAGGGAGCGGGTGGGAGGGCGAACGGCGCGTGGTGCGGGCCCTGCTGGGCCGCGGCCTCCGCCTGCGCCCGCGCGCGGGCGGCCGCGATGCGCCGTGCCCGGCGTCCTCCCCCGGCAGGCGTCAGCTCCAGACCACCGGAGGCCTCCCCGACCTCCCCGGGCTGTCCGCTCTCCGCGCCGCCCGCTTCCTGCTGACTCGGTACCTGCGCCGCCAGGCCGTCCTGAGCTGTCTCCGCGTCCGGAGACGGGGGCGCGGAGGAGTGCCCGGAGGTGTGTGGGTCCTCCGCGCGCTCGCCCAGCGCGCGTCGCGCACGCCGACCCGAGCCCTGCGCGGGCACGGTCGCGGGCACGCCTTCTCCTGAGCTTTCCGAGCCGCCTGTTCCGCCCGAGGGGAGTTCGAGAGCACCGGACGCGGTACGGGCGCCGGGCTGTCCGCCGACGGCCGCCTGCTCGTGCTGCTCGGCCGGGCTCGGCCGTCCACGCCGTCGCCCGGTGGGCCGGGGCATGGCCGCAGCGTCCTCGTACGCGCCTTCTCCGTACTGGGCCTGCTGGTACGGGGCTCCCTGTGCGGGGACCGGGGCGATCGGACGGCCGTGCGGCGCGGCCGACGGGTGCTCCGCGGGCAGCGGGGCCGGATGCGTACCGGCTCCCGGCTGTTCGCTTCCCGCGGTAGGGCGCGCGGGGCCCAGCGCACGCGGTCCCGCTTCATGCCGAGCCTGGCCACCACCGTCACTGTGACCGCCACCGTCACTGTGACCGCCACCGTCACCGTGACCGCCATGGGGGCCGTCACCGTCACCGTGGCCACCACCGGTGCCGGTGGCCGCGGACGGTCCCGGCCCCAGTTCGAAGCTCTGCCGAGGGTCGGGCACCGGAGCGAGCGCGCCCGCCGACTGCCGTGGGTCCGCCACCGGCTCCAGAGCGGTCGCCGACACACCCTCGCCGGTGCCCTGCCCGCGCTCCGCACCCCCGGCCTGCCGTGTTTGCTGCGTCTGCCCGGCCTGCTGTACCTGTCCGGCCTGTCCGGCCTGTCCGGCCGGGTCCGGGCCCGCGCCATGACCTCCGTCGCCGCTCTCCTGCGCGTGCCCCGCCGTCCCCCGCGCCGGGGCGGACGGCACCGGCATCACCGTCGTCTCGCCGCGCTCGGTACCGGGCACGACGCTCGGCACCCCGAAGGCCCCGTCCTCGCCGCCCTGCGAGCCGTTCCCGGGGGAGCGGCTGCCGCCCCGGGCGTGGCTCCCGCTCCGCCCGCGCGCGTGGCCGCCGCCCGTCGAGTCGCCACCGCTCGCCGCACGGCCACCTGTGGAGCGGCCCGCGCCGGTCGAACCGTCCCGGTCGTGCCGGCCCGAGCCGCCCGTGCCGTCGGCACCGATACCGCCGCCCGTGCCGTCGGCACCGATACCGCCGCCCATGGTGTCGGCACCGATGCCGCCGCCCGTGCTGTCCGTACCGCTGGTGTCGCCCGGGCCGGTCCTGCGGGCCCGGCTGCCGGACTGGCGCGTCGTGTTGCCGACCGCCTTCACCGGGACCTCCAGCACATACGCGCTGCCGCCCGCCGAGCCGGGCACCTCATGCGTCTGGAGAACGCCGCCGTGCCGGGTGACGATGCCGCGCACCAGCGGCTCGTGCACCCGGCTGCCGCCGCTGTGCGGGCCGCGCACCTCGACGCGTACGACCTCGCCGCGCTGGGCGGCGGCGACCACGATCGTCGGGTCGACGCCGGGCGGCGGCGCCGCGGTCGTACGACCCGTCGCGTCCACACCCGCCACATCCGCGATCAGATGCGCCAGCGCCACAGCGAGCCGTTCCGGGTCCACCTCGGCCTCGATGGGCGGCGCGTGCACGGCGAACTGGGCGCGCCCCGGGCCGATCAGCTCGGTGGCACCCTCGACACCGGCGGAGACCACCGCGTCCATCGGCACCGGCTCGGTCCGCAGCCGCTCCTGGCCGGTATCCAGCCGCTGGTAGCCGAGGACGTTGTCGACCAGCGTCGTCATCCGGGCGTAGCCCGCCGACAGATGGTGGAGGATCTGGTTCGCCTCCGGCCACAGCTGCGCCGCCGGGTCGGAGGTCAGCCCGGACAGCTCCTGGCGCAACTCCTCCAGCGGACCGCGCAGCGACTCCTCCAGTACGGCGCGCAACTGCGTCTGCCTGGCCGCTACGGCGTCGTACGGACGCCGGTCGGCGAACGTCAATACCGCGCCTACCAGCTGTTCGCCGTCCCGCACCGGTGCCGTCGTCATGTCGACCGGCACCGCCTGCCCGTCCTTCGCCCACAGCACCTGCCCGGCCCGCACCCGGTGCTTGCGGCCCGAGCGCAGGGTGTCGGCCAGCGGGGTCTCCTCGAACGGGAGGGGGCTGCCGTCGGGGCGTGAGTGGTGCACGAGGGGGTGCAACTGCCGGCCGCCGAGGTCGCTGGCGCGGTAGCCGAGGATCTGGGCCGCCGCCGGATTGACGAGCACCACCCGCCCCTCGGCGTCCACCCCTACGACGCCCTCCGAGGCGGCGCGCAGGATCATCTCCGTCTGACGCTGCTGCCGCGCCAGTTCGGCCTCGGTGTCCAGGGTGCCGGTCAGATCGCGTACGACGAGCATCAGCAGTTCGTCGCCCGTGTAACCGCCACCGCCCGGATGGTCGGCGAAGGCGGCCTCGAACGCGGAGGCGTACGGCGTCCTTCCGTCCTCGAGGTTGGCGCTGGTCACCTCGACCGGGAACTCGCTGCCGTCCGTACGCCGCGCCACCATCCGGGTCGGCTTCTGGCGGCCCTGCGTCTGTGCGGCCTCGTCCGGCCGCCGCATCGAGCCCGGGATGCGCTTCGAGTCGAACTCGGGCAGCAGGTCGAGCAGTCCACGCCCCACCAGCGCCGTGCCCGGCGTCTCGAAGGTCTCCAACGCGATGGCGTTGGCGTTCACCACTGTGCCGTTGCAGTTCACCAGGAGGAGCGCGTCGGGCAGTGCGTCGAGTATGGCGGCGAGGCGAGCAGCGCCTCGGGATGGCCTGCTGCTCACGGCGACAATTCCCTCCTGCTGACCTCAGGTGCTCGTGACCTTCCGCCCGTTTCTTCCCTGTTGGTCCGGTCAGGTCACGGCTGCCAGTCTGCCGTTCACCCCGGGCGTGCCACTAGGGGGAGTCTACGGGCCGCACTCCTGGAAGCGGCGGCGGATGCGTGTCAGGTCACCCCCGTACCGCGGGGCAGACGGCCGGCTGCGCGGGCGTCGCCGGCCAACACCCGGCGCACAGCGGAGAGTAGACCGAACGCCCTCGGCTCACCCCCGGTACGACACGGGCCACTCAGGCCGCCCGCTCGGACAGCAGGCTCAAGCCGCCCGCTCGGACCGCGCACTCAGGAGGACATCCGGGGCAGCGCCGGAACGAGGCTGTTCCACCGCGCCACCTCACAGCCGTTGGTCCGGCTGAACCGGGCGTCGACCTTCCGGCCCTGCCAGGTGCCGGTCACACGAGCCGTCGCCGGGCCGCCGTAGATCATCGTGCATGTGGCACCCGCCGCCACCGGCTTGAACGGGTCACGGCCCTGGGAGGTCGCCCGATCGAGCGCCGCGCACGCCCGGCTCGGAGCGGCGTGCCTGCCCCCTGGGGGGTGACAGCGGAGCGTGTACGACCCGTCGTGCGCCGCCCTACCGCTGTGGGTGACGGTGAAAGTGAGCTTGTCGCGGGGCCGGACAGCGGCGGTGGTCCCACCGGCGGTGGCCGACGGGCCGGTGATTGCCGACGGCTCGGCGGCCACCGCCTCCGGCGCCCCGAGGAGCGAGAGCAGGCCGGCCGCCGTGGAGGTGACCATGGTGAGGGTGAGGAGCGGGCGGACGCGGAAGGCTACGGGCGCGGTACGACGCGGCATGACTGACTCCAGAGGCTCGAGAGCACACCCCGCCGGGACAGGCTGGACGGGGGCGGCCTTCGTGATGGGAGGGAGACGGGGGCGCCGCGAGTACGCCCCCTCTTCTTCAACGCCGCTCCGCCCCCACCGTTGCGCGGGCGGACCCGTCCGGGCGCAGCGCACCCCCGTACGGCCGCACCGACGCCCCCCGCGACCGTCCCGCCCCCCCGCGACCGTCCCCACCGCCGCTGACCGGCGCCGAGCCGCCCGCCCGCCTGCCCCGGGCCCAGACGGGCCCAGGCGGGTCACCCGGGCCGCCGGGGCCACCCGGGGACCCGGGGCCGACTTCGCCGAGGCAGCCCCCAGGCCGACCCGCCCGATGGCGGCGGCGCTGCCGGGCCGCCGCGCTAACGCTTTGCCCAGGGGTCCGCGGACCGAGTACGGTAGGGGCCGATTGGAGACAGCCCCCAGGGTTGTGCCATCATCAGCACACACTTTGCCGCCCTCCGGGCGTCCCGAGTGTGTCTGGAGGCTTCGCCTAGTCTGGTCTATGGCGCCGCACTGCTAATGCGGTTTGGGGTGACCCCCCATCCCGGGTTCAAATCCCGGAGCCTCCGCTCACGATCTCCGGATCCAGGATCGTCCACGGATCTCAAGATCACCGAAGCCCCGGCCCGTCCGGGGCTTCTCTCGTTCCACCCCGTCCCCCTGATCCCGCTGCGCGGCACCCTTACCATGGCGTTTTCGCAGGTCACAGGGGGTGACCCAAACGGATTTCACCTCGGCGCGCAGGTCATGTAATGTTGTTCCCGCAACGCCGACCGGCAGAAAACCGCCGGAGAGCAAGCGCTCGTAGCTTAACGGATAGAGCATCTGACTACGGATCAGAAGGTTGCAGGTTCGAATCCTGCCGAGCGCGCAGCAGCTCAGAGGCCCCTTCCAAGTGTTGGAAGGGGCCTCTGGCGTTGGTATTGACATCAGCGCTGACATCAACCGGCTGAGCGTAAGTGATCAGACCGCGACAGGAACGCCGCTCGTGCCGTCATCGTCGTCGCCCTCGTTCGCGTCGCGCAGGGCGTCGCCCACTCGGTCGAAGGCAGACCGCTGGGAGTCGAGTCGCACGAAGGTGTAGACGTCCATCGTCACGCGGATCGAACTGTGCCCGAGTACTTCCATGATCATCCGTGCGGCTCGTCGCGGTCTGCGGGCCGGTCCCGCCATCGCCAGAGCGCCGGCCGGGGCTACGCGGAGGCGTCTGCGGGTCAAAGATCAGGACTTTGGAAGCGTGGCTGATGCCGGAGGGTGGCTGAGGGGGCCACGTGCAGGTGCTCGGACGCCTCTCCCGCCGTCGTGGCTGACTTCCTGTGGCTGAGGCATGAGGGGCACTCGGTTGGCGTCCCGTTGTAGGTCGGCTCCCCGTGTGGCGCACCGGCTCAAGTCCCTTCTCGTCTCGCTGTGTACAGCCGGACCGAGGTAGCAACGACGCCGGGTGGTGCCGGGGAAGCGGGGCGGGGTACTAGTCCGCACTCGGGAGGTGGCGTAGGAACCATGCGGTCAGGCCGGCGTCCACTTTGCGCGCCGGTGGCAGTTGGGGGGCGGGCTCGATGCCGGGCTCGTCGGCGAGCGGATGCGCCAACCCGGGGATCGACAGCAGTTCGGACCGTTCCCCCAGCGCGTCGACGAGGTGCAACGCGTCGGCGCGCAGCGCAGGGTGGTCCGACTCGCCGCTGACGACGAGCAGCGGCGCGCGACCGGCGATGGCGGGCGCCTTGGTGACGAAGTCGAGGGAGTCGACCACCTTCTCGGAGTCGGCGTCGTAGGGGTAGTCGCCCGGGAACAGGTCCACGACCGACCGTATCCGGACGGCGGCGTTCACGACGGCGCCGGCGAAGACCGGAGTGCCGGTCTCGGCAAGGACCCGTAGCGCGACGGCTCCGCCAAGGGAGCCGCCGAGCACACCGATCGGGCCGTCACCGACCGGCAACTGGGCACGCAGCGATGCCAGCGCGGCCGGGAACTCCTCGGCCGCCTGCTGAACGAACGGGGCCAGGAAGGACATCAGGGGGTCCCGCTGGAAGAGTTCCACGATCGCGTCCGTACGGCCGTCGACCATCCGAGCCCCGCACATCGGCATCCCGAGGTGCACCCGCCACGCGGGCAGACCGTTCATCGGCAGCGCGGCAGCGAACGCGGCGTCCGACCTCGGCGCGTCCAGCATGTGCCAGGTGACGATCAGCGGCGCGGCGCCGTTGTCGGCCGGGGGCAGCGCGGTGAACGGCACGCCGGCGGCTGTTCCCGTGAGCGGTGAGTCCATACGGCCACCGTAGGTGTGCTGCCGCGCACCTGGCGTCGGTTATCGCCCCCAGCAGAACCGGCCCGGCCCGGCCCGGTCCCCGGATCTGGTCTCTGACGGGCGCCCACCGAGACCGCTTTGGTCCTTGGTTCCTTCCGCCGCCGTGCCAACGGTGACTGGAACTTCGTCCCGGGAGGCGAGGGGTACCGGGGCGGCCTGGAGGAACTGGTCCAGGACCACGGCATCGAAGTGGCCTGACTCACCCGGGCGGTGACATCTGAGGGCCACCGCCACCGTTCAGCAGAGGGGGCGGCTTTTGCGGGGCCGGCTCATCGGCTGAGTCTCAGGATGCGGGGTGGGGAGACATGGCCGTCGGACAGGACGTGGGACTCCACGAGGGCGGTGAGGTCTGCCGGGAGGGAGCGGTTCGCGCCCTCGGTCGTGAGCCAGCGGGCCGCTGCGAGGGTGCCGTAGGTGGACCAACCGCACAGCAGGACGACGCGAGCTGCGGGGTTGAAGGGATTGGGGGCGCGGATCACCACCCCCAGGTCCCGGGTGACGCCGCCGTCCGCCGCGTCCCCCTCATAGGGAGTGCCGTCCCAGACGATCCTCCCGCCGCCGGTGCGGAACGGGAGGGAGTCCGCCATGGCTGTCAGCAGGCGGCCCGCGATTTCGTTGGTCTTCGGACCGCCGAGGACGAGGAGGTCGCCCTCCAGGGCGGGGCCCGGCAGGTGAGCGGAGAGGTGGAGCTTTTCCAGATCCAGGTCACGATAGGCGAGGTGCAGACTCGGCACGAGGAGGGAGAGCGCGCGGACCTGGCCCAGTCCGGAGACGGGGCGCCGATAGCGGCCGGTGTCCACATGGTCGGTGTCGACGACTGTTGAGAGCTCGGCGGCCTTCTCGAAGCGCCAGATGCGGCGGGCAGGCAGGCGGCGGGCCAGCAACCAGCGCGTCAGCCCCACCAGCCCGGTGAGCGCGGCGGCGACGAGCGCGCTCACCAGCTCCGATCCCACTGCCTCCAGCATGCTGTCCACCCCTTGCCCCTTGCCCTCTGCCCCTTGCCCTTTGCGGTCGATTCGGGCCCGTCGTCGGCCGCCGTTCAGTCGTGGATGCCCAGGTCCTCGCGCATCAGTCGGCGCATGGCGGCCAGTTCTCGGTCGCCCTCGGTGGTGAGGGTGAGGCGTACCGAGTCGGGGGTCTCCCCGTCGCGGGCACGGCCGCGGTCGAGGCGTTTGACGGCGGCGTCGGCTCCGGCGAGGACGCGGTTGACCGCGCGGGAGGCGTCCAGGATGTGTTCGGGCACGATCATCTGGGCCTCCGCGTAGCGGTCGCGGTAGTCGAGGCGGGCCTCTTCCAGTGCGGCGCGCTCGTGGTCGGTGTAGACGTCGTCGCGGAGCCGGTGCAGGGCGTCCTTGAGGAGGGTGCTGAACTGGCGTGAGGCGCGGTTCATGGCGGTGTAGGCGGCGCGGCGCTCCTCCAGGCGGCGCAGCCGATCGGCCTCGGCCCGCTCCTCGACCCGTTGCCGCGCCGTGATGCGTTGGGTGAGTACGGGAGCGAACAGGGTGCCCAGGACGCCGACGACGGCCGTGATCATCGCTGCTATGACTGCGCTCACCCGTGGCAGCCTAGGTCTTTCCCACCCGTGGGCGCCCAGGTCTTTCTCAGAGCATTCACAGGTCTCGGCAAGCCTCCTCTCACCCGGGCGTTCGAGGGTGGGCGCATGAGCGGGAGCGGAAGCAGGAATGGGACGGGCGCGGCCTCGGTGCCGCGGGGTACGGGAAGTACGGGGCGCGTGTACGGGGCGCGCACGAGGGGCGAGCGCACCTCGCGCGGGTGCGTGCATCGGTCCGGCCGGCGGCTGCGGCCCGAGGGGTTGCTCGTCGTCGGGGACCTGGTGTTGGACGAGGAGACCGGCGAGGTGTGGCGGGGCGGCGACCGGATACGGCTGACCGGCACCGAGTTCGAGCTGCTGCGCTTTTTGATGCGCAACCCGCGCAGAGTGCTCAGCAAGGCGCAGATCCTCGACCGGGTGTGGAACTACGACGTGGGGCGGCAGGCCAACCTGGTGGAGCTCTACATCTCGTATCTGCGGCGGAAGATCGATGTGGGCCGGGAGCGGATGATCCACACCCGGCGCGGGGCGGGTTATGTCTTCAAGCCCGGGGAGGGCGTGGGCGGCGTGGACAGGCGGAGGGACGGGTCGGATACGGATTAGCATCGAGGGGTGACGGTCTGTGAGGCACCTCGGCCGTTGCCACCCCGTTCCGTCTCTCCGACCGGCCTTCGGAGCCGGCCCCGAAGGAGCGCGTGCCATGAGTGACGGCAGCCGCACGAGTCGGATGCGCAGGACCAGCGTGTGGCTCGAGGAGAGGACCGGGACCCGTCGTAGAGCCGCCGGGAGCGGTCAGACCGAGGGGCTGGACCGGGAGAAGATCACGGCAGCTGCCGTACGGCTCCTGGACACCGAGGGGCTGGCGAAGTTCTCCATGCGTCGGCTGGCCGCCCATCTGGGGGTGACCGCGATGTCGGTGTACTGGTACGTCGATCGCAAGGACGATCTGTTGGAGCTGGCCCTGGACGCCGTCGAGGGCGAGTTGGAGGTGCCGGACGCGGATGCCGAGGACGTCGACTGGCGCGACCAGCTGCGGCAGTCCGCCTACGCACTGCGCGGACTGTTGCGCCGTCACCCATGGGCGTCGGGCACGCTGGGCAGCTTCTTGAACGTCGGGCCGAGCGCGATGTCGTTCCAACTGGGGGTGCGCCGCGTACTGCTGCGCTCCGGGCTGCCCGAGCAGCAGGCGGACGGTGCGCTGGCGGCGTTGTTCTCGTTCGTGTACGGGCACGCCGCCGTGGAGGCCAGTTGGCACCGGCGCTGCAGTGAGGCGGGTGTCAGCTCGCAGGACTGTGTCGACGCGCTGCGCTCGACCGTCGGCGTGCGCCCCGAGTACGCGGAGTGCGGCGACGGTGGGGAGGGCGTACGCGCGGAGGCCGTACGCCCGGTCGAGCAGCGGGACTTCGGCGTCGCGCTGGACTGCGTCGTCGCCGGGATCGAGGCCATGGCACGGTACGGGCGCGGCGCGGCCCCGTGGGACCGCGCCGCGCCCGTGATTCCGCCCCAGCCTCCGGCCCCCGAGGACCGCTGAGTGCTCCCGGGGCCGCTTTGAGTGTTCCTAGGGCCTGGGCATCGCTGAGTGCTCCTGGGATCGCTGAGCCGTCGTCAGAACGGCAGTGACTCCCCTTGGACCGCCTGGACGTCCAGGTCCACCTTGAGTGTCGTACCGACGGCCGCGATCCCCGCAGCGACGACCTGGTTGTAGTTCATCGCGAAGTCGGAGCGCCGCAGTTCGGTCGTGGCGTGGAAGGAGGCGCGCAGCCCGCCCCACGGGTCGGGGCCGCTGCCCAGATAGGTGAGGTCCAGGTCGACCTCGCACACCACGCCGTGCATCCCGAGGTGACCGCGCACCGTCCACCGGTCGGGCCCTGCCACGTCGACACCGGTGCTCCGGTAGGTGATGTCGGGGTAGGACTCGATGTTGAGGAAGTCGCTGGAGCGCAGGTGCTGGTCGCGCATGGAGTTGCCGGTGTTGATGGACTCGGCCTTGATGACGGCCTCGACGGACGACTTCTCCGGGTCCTGGGCGATCTCGATGCGGCCGCCGAAGTCGGTGAACCGGCCGTGGACGCTGGTCATCCCCAGGTGTTGCGCGGTCGCGGCGATCGTGGAGTGCATCGGGTCGATGGTCCACGGCCCCGGCGGCGGCAGCTCCACGCCACCCTGCCGGGCCAGCACCAGAGTGCCCAGGTCCGCGCGTCCGGAGGCGGTGACCATCGCCGTGGAGGCGGCCGGTGCGTAGCCGACGGCCGTGGCGATGACGGTGTACGCGCCCGGGGGCAGCGGCTCCCCGCCGCGCACGATGCCCTCGTCGTCGGCCTCGACGCGCCGCACCTGGGTGCCGGTCATATCGGTGACGGTCAGCACGGCGTGCTGCACCGCCCAGCCGTCCCGGGTGCGCACCCGCGCCCGCACGCCGTCCTGGCGGGCCCCGCCGCCGGTCGTCCCGCCACCGGTCCCGCCGGTCCCGCCGACCCCGCCGGTCCCACCAGCGCCTGCGACGCCGCCCGGGTCCGCTCCGCTTGCCCCGCCTGTCATCTCTTTCCAGCTCCTTCTCACATACGACGGCCCCGGCCTCGCCTACGACGGGCCCCGGCGCCTCGGCGGCGGGCCGTCCCTTGCCCGCACTCGCTCAATGCGTTTCCGGGCCGCCGGGGCCCTTCCCCGAACCGGACCCGACGGCGCGCGCTCCGCTCGACTCGCACGCCGTCAGGACCGGGGGGTCACTCGTCCGGGTGGTGCAACTCGATGTCGTACGCGTCCACTCCGGATCCGGTCACCTGCAGCGCGTTCGCCTGGGGCGGGTAGCCGCTGGCTATGACCGAGTAGTCGCCGGCGTCCAGGTCGGTGAAGGCGTAGGCGCCGTCCTCACCGGTGGTGGACGTGGCGATGACGTTGCCCGCCGCGTCCACGAGCGTGACGCGCGCGTCCGGCAGCGGCCTGCCGTGTCCGCCGGCCCGTACGGTACCGGTCACCCGGGCGCCCGCCGCCAGATCGACGTCGAGCCGGGTGGTGCCCTGGCCCTGCACCTCGACCGGGACCGCGGTGGGCCGGTAGCCGTTGGCGTTCACGGCCAGCGTGAAGCTGCCGGTGACCAGCTCGTCGAACCGGTACTCGCCCGCCTCGCCGGTGATGCCGGTGGCCACCACCTCACCCCGGACGTCCGTGACGACGACCATCGCGCCGTGCACCGGGGCGCCGTCGGCCATCCCGCGCACCTGGCCCGCCAGGCCGCTGGTGCCCGAGAGCAGCAGATCGTGGCTGAGGGGTTCCTCGCCGACCACGACCGTGGACGCCTGCGGCTGGTGGCCGTCGGCCGCCGCGATCAGGACGTAGGAGCCGGGCCCTGGTGCGTCCAGCGTGTAGGAGCCGTCCGCGTGGGCGACGGAGCGGCCGAGCTGGCGCCCGCTGAGCGAGATCAGCGTGACGGCCGCGCGGGCGACGCCGATGCCGTCGGCATTGCGGACGGTGCCGTAGACCCCGTGGCCGCTGGTCGGTGTCGGGGCCGGGGACTGGGCTGTGGCCATGGCTGCGTACTCCCTGAGCTGCTGAGTGTCGCCCCCCGTGGATGATGCCCCCGGCATCGGGGCCTCGGCTGCCGAGAGCGCCTCGGTCGCCGAGGCGGGGGACCCGGTCGCCGCTGCCTTCGCGGTCGCCCCGCCGGTTGCGGCGGCCTCGCTCGCCTGGTTCGCGGCGGTGGTCCGCAGCGGCACCTCCCGGATGAACAGCACACACACCAGCGCCAGCAGGGCGACCGGCGCCGCGTACAGGTAGATGTCGCCGATGCCGTGGCCGTAGGCGCTCTCCACGACGGTACGGACGGGCGCGGGCAGCTTGTCCAGGTCCGGCAGCGAGCTGCCGCCCCCACCCGTGGCGCTGCCGCCGGGCTTGATGCCGAGCTTGGTGAAACCGTCCTCCATGTAGTGGGTGATCCGGTTGGAGAGCACGGCGCCGAGCGCCGAGACGCCGACCGCACCGCCCAGCGAGCGGAAGAAGTTGACGGTGGAGCTGGCTGCTCCCAGATCGTTGGCCGCCACCTGGTTCTGGGTGGCGAGCACCAGGTTCTGCATCATCATGCCGACGCCGAGGCCGAGCAGCGCCATGAAGATCGACATGTGCCAGTACTCGGTGTCGTACCGCAGCGTGCCCAGCAGGCCCATGCCCGCCGCCATCAGCACACCGCCGGCGATCAGGAACTTCTTCCACTTGCCGGTACGGGTGATGATCTGGCCGGAGACGGTGGTGGAGACGAACAGCCCGGCGATCATCGGGATGGTCATGACCCCGGCCATCGTCGGCGACTTGCCGCGCGCCAGCTGGAAGTACTGGCTGAGGAAGACCGTCGCGCCGAACATCGCGATACCGACGAACAGCGAGGCGACCGAGGCCAGCGTGATCGTGCCGTTGCGGAACAGCCGCAGCGGGATGATCGGCTCCTTGGCCTTCGACTCGACGAGCACGAAGATCAGCCCGAGCACCACGGCTCCGCCGACCATCGTGTAGGTCTGCCAGGACACCCAGTCGTACTTGTCACCCGCGAAGGTGACCCACAGCAGCAGGGTGCAGGCCGCGGCGGCGATGAAGAACGCGCCGGCCCAGTCCACCTTGACGCCCGGCCGCTTGACGACGGGCAGGTGCAGCGTCTTCTGCAGGACGATCAGCGCGATGACGGCGAACGGGACGCCGACGTAGAAGCACCAGCGCCAGCCGAGCCAGCTGGTGTCGGTGATCACGCCGCCGAGCAGCGGGCCGCCGACGGTGGCGATGGCGAAGGTGGCGCCGAGGTAGCCGCTGTACCGGCCGCGCTCCCGCGGGGAGATCATCGCGGCCATGATGATCTGGGCCAGCGCCGACAGTCCGCCCATACCGATGCCCTGGGCGACACGGAAGGAGATGAGCATCCCCGGGTTCTGCGACAGACCGGCGCCCGCCGAGGCCAGTACGAAGACGACCAGGGCTATCTGCACCAGCAGCTTCTTGCTGGCGAGGTCGGCCAGCTTGCCCCACAGCGGGGTCGTCGCGGTCATCGCCAGCAGTGAGGCGGTGACGACCCAGGTGTAGGAGCTCTGGCTGCCGTTGAGATCGGAGATGATCTTGGGGAGCGCCGTGGAGACGATCGTCGACGACAGGATGGCGACGAACATACCGAGCAGCAGCCCGGAGAGCGCCTCCATGATCTGCCGGTGCGTCATCGGGGGCGTGCTCCCGGATGCCGCCGCGGCGGCGGGGTCCGCGCCCGGGGCCACCGTGGACCCGGCAGCCTGTGCCTGGCCCTGGGGGGCCGTCCGGGCGCGGGCGGCACCGGAGTGGCCTGACGATGCGGCGTGTGCCGCGTGCCGGGCCCCGCCGCCGGTCCCCTGCGCGGCGTCATGGGACCCCCCAACCGGTGGCTGGGATCGGGTTGTTGCCATTCGGCGTCCTTCTAACTCAGTGGTGCGGTCGTTTTCGTCTCGTGGGGCAGCCCGCCGCGGGCGCGGCAGTCCCCGAAGCTCGTACGGAGCCGGCTGAGCAGCGTGTTGAGCTGGGCGACGTCCTCGTCGCTCCAGTCGTGCAGGTGGGCGGCGAGCACCTCGATCGTGTGTGCCGAGAGGTCCGCCAGGAACCGCTCGCCGCTCGGGCTGATCCGCAGCAGTCGGGATCGGCCGTCCTGCGGGTCAGGGCGCCGTTCGATCCAGCCGCGGTCGGCGACGTGGGTGACGTGTCGGCTGGTGACCGACATGTCGATCGCCATCAGCTCGGCCAGTCGGCTGGTGCGCATCTCCCCGTGCTTGTCCAGGAGCATCAGTACGGCCGCCGAGGCGGGCGGACACTCCGCGGGGAGACCGCGCGCCATCTCTCGTTTGACGGCGCCGATGGCGCTGATCTGCCGGGCCAGCTCCTCGTACTGACTGCGTTCGGCCATCTGCACCCCATGAACTTGTTGCTTAGGGCAACCATAAAGATTGTTGGTTGCTGTAGGCAAATTGATTTCGGGCAAGCCAGGCAAACTCTGAGCAAAGAGTGAGGACCCGTGGAGGCGGCACGGGAACGTGTGTGAGCGAGCGCACAGCGCCCGCCGGGGCGTGGCTGTGCCATCCGGGGGACGGTTCGCTAGGGTCCTGGGACATGGCTCACAACCCGCAGGCGCCGCAGGGTCCGGACGGACAGGGACACCCCGACCCGGCAGGCAGCACCCAGATGTTCCGCGCCTTTGTCGACGAGGGCACCACTCGGCCCGGCAGCAGGCAGGCGCCCGCTCCGGCCTCGGCCGGACCGCGGATCGGCGTGATCGTCGGAGTCGTCGTCGTGCTCGTCGTCCTGGCCGGTGTCGCCTGGCTCGCCTTCTCCTGACGGCGACGGGGTCCGACCTGCTCGGGCCCCGGACGCCGCCCGAAGGACCGACCGGCGTCCTTGAACGGCCCCGGGAGAGGCCCTGACCTGGGGACGGGTCCCGGCTACTTCCAGCCGGACAGCCGTACCTCACGGGTCTCGACGTGCATGCCCAGGGGCACCCGCCAGGCGTCCACGCACACCGTCCAGGTCTTCTCCTTCTTCTCCCCGGCCCTGATCGGTACGGGGAGCGCACGTGTGCTCTCGCGGGTGGCCCAGTCGACGCCCAGCGCGCCGATGATGTGCGTACCGAAGGTGACCTTGCCTCCGGTGACCGTACGGCCTCCGGAGTTGGTGAAGCGGACGGTCACCTTCTCGCACCACCGGTCCTCGGTCTTCGCCCGCTGCGGCTCGCTCGCCGTCAGCGCGGCCGGGCCGCTCGGCGTGCTCGGGGAGCCGGGTGCACCCGGGCCGGAGCCGCCGCCGTTGCCGGAGCCGGGCGATGCGCCGGTCGAGCCGTCCGGGCCGGTCGAGTCCTTGGAGCCGCCGCCCGGGCCTCCCGAGCCCTCCGAGCCTGATGGAGCGGAACCGGACGCTTCCGTGGCGCCGCCGTCGGTGCCGGCGCCGTCGTCCGCGTCCGCCGTGCCTCCCGTACGCCCGTCGCCGGCGCCCCCGCGCGCGCCCTTCGTGCTGCCGTCGGCCTCGCGGGCGGCGTCGCCACCCTTCCCGTCGCCGTCGCCGGGCAACGGCACCATCCGTACCTTGTCGTCCGGGCGTGCGGGACCGGCACCGTCGCCGCTGCGTCCCGACGGGTCCGCCGCGCCGACCGCCACATAGCCGTCGTCCCCGCCTGAGCCGCAGCCCGCGACCAGCGGTGCCCCGAGACATACGAGAGCCGCCGAGGCGGCTAACCGGCTGCCTCGACGGCTTCGTGCGGTGCTCTCCTGGCTTCGCATGGCGACAGTGTCACTGACGCCTCGTCAGAAGTGAACCCTCTGTGGGCGAACCCGGGTGTCCCAGCCCCGGTCCATTCCGCTGTCCCTGGCCTTGTCCCTGGCCGCACCCCTCTCCGTGTTCCGGTGGCTCCCCGAGCAGGCGTCCCGCCCGGTGTGCCTCTCGACGTCCGTCGCGGTACCGCTGTCGGTCCGGCCGTCGGTGCCGCTGTCGGTCCGGCTTCCGGCCTGGCTGTCGGTTCCGCTTCCGGTCCTGCTGTCGGTGTCCTTGTCGGTGTCCCCCGCCGCACTCCGCCCCCGTCTCGGTCAGTCTTCCGCGATCAGCCCCTCGCGCAGCTGTGCGAGCGTGCGCGTCAGCAGTCGGGAGACGTGCATCTGCGAGATGCCGACCTCCTCGCCGATCTGCGACTGCGTCATGTTCGCGAAGAAGCGCAGCATGATGATCTGGCGCTCCCGCGGCGGGAGCTTGGCCAGCAGCGGCTTCAGGGACTCGCGGTACTCGACGCCCTCCAGCGCGCTGTCCTCGTAGCCGAGCCGGTCGGCGAGCGAGCCCTCGCCGCCGTCCTCCTCCAGCGCCGGTGAGTCCAGCGAGGAGGCGGTGTAGGCGTTGCCGACGGCCAGCCCGTCGACCACGTCCTCCTCGGAGACGCCGAGGCAGCTCGCGAGTTCGGTGACGGTCGGGGAACGGTCCAGGGTCTGCGACAGCTCGTCGCTCGCCTTCGTCAGCGCGAGCCGCAGTTCCTGGAGGCGGCGCGGCACCCGCACCGACCACGAGGTGTCGCGGAAGAAGCGCTTGATCTCCCCGACCACGGTCGGCATCGCGAACGTCGGGAACTCCACGCCGCGTTCGCAGTCGAACCGGTCGATCGCCTTGATCAGCCCGATGGTGCCGACCTGGACGATGTCCTCCATCGGCTCGTTCCTGCTGCGGAAGCGGGCCGCGGCGTAGCGGACGAGCGGCAGGTTCAGCTCGATGAGGGTGTCTCGTACATACATCCGCTCAGCCGTGTTGGCCGTCCCCGGCGACTCGGCCGCGGCCTTGTCGAGCGCGGCGAGCCGCAGGAAGAGGGAGCGGGAGAGCGTGCGGGTGTCGAGCGTGTCGCTGTCGGGCACCACTGCGGCCCCGGCGAGCTCCGCCGGCGCGGCGCCCGCGAGGTCTTCCGGCGCCACCTCGTCGAGCACCGGTGACACGCTGCCTGGCTCAGTGGGCCCGGGAGGAGCCCCCGGGGTCGGGGACGTGTTCTCGGCGAGCACCTTGGAGCTGCCCAGTTCTACGGACATGCCACCCCCTTGAGGTCGCGGACGGTCGCTGCGGCGCCCTCGGCTCTGAGGGAAGCACCTCCCCCTCCATACCGGGCACGCCACTGCGGCAAACGCAGCTCTTGCAGAATGTCACAAGTAGGCAACGCGACGTAGCCTCATGTCGATAAAACTGCACAGTTGAGGGCGGTGATGCGGAAGTTGAGGTCGCTCGAACCGGTTACGCGTCGATTCGATTTGCGGCTCGCAGCCGGGCGAAGCTGCGCGAGAGCAGCCGCGACACATGCATCTGCGAGACGCCGAGCTCGGCGCTGATCTGGGACTGCGTCAGATTCCGGTAGTACCGAAGCAGCAGGATCCGCTGCTCGCGCTCGGGCAGTTGTACGAGCAGATGGCGGACGAGGTCACGGTGTTCGACCCCGTCGAGCTCCGGGTCCTCGTAACCGAGCCGGTCCAGCAGCCCCGGCATCCCGTCCTCGCGTTCCTGGGCCGCCTCCAACGAGGTGGCCCGGTAGGCCCGTCCGGCCTCGATGCAGGCCAGCACTTCCTCTTCGGAGATCTTCAGCCGCTCGGCGATCTCGGCGGTGGTCGGGGACCGCCCGTGCAATGTCGTCAGATCCTCGGTGGCGCCGCTGACCTGCACCCACATCTCGTGCAGCCGGCGCGGAACATGCACGGTGCGGACGTTGTCGCGGAAGTAGCGGCGGATCTCACCGACGATCGTCGGCATCGCGAAGGTGGGGAACTGCACCCCGCGCTCGGCGTCGAACCGGTCGATCGCGTTGATCAGCCCGATGGTGCCGACCTGGACCACGTCCTCCATCGGCTCGTTCCTGCTGCGGAAGCGCGCCGCGACGTACCGCACGAGCGGCAGATTGGCCTCGATGAGGGCGGCACGGATGCGCTCGTGTTCGGCGGAGCCGGGCTCGTGCCGAGCGAGCTGTTCGAAGAGGGACTGCGTCAGCGCCCGGGTCCGCGCGGCCCGTTCCCGCTGCGCCTCGGCGGGGGAGGAGGCTGGTTCGGCGTCGCCGGAGGGAGTCTGGGTGGGGGTACGGGTCCCGTCCACTCAGCCACCACCCCTTACGGTGCAGATCTGTCTGGTCGATCGCTTCGACTGCTGCGCTTGCTTTGCCTGCTTCGCGGCGTGCTTCGGCTGCTGTGCCCGCTGGGCCCCGAGCCGCGCTGTGCAAGCGGGCACGATTCATCAGCCAAAAAGCGGTCATAGCATCACAAGACATGTGCACCGTGTGCAAGCACCGTATAACTCCGTGTTGCTTGCCAGTTGCGGCCGGAAGCGCCCGCGCACAGGGCACAGCGGTGCCCGGGCAGGAGCGGCGGAACAGGTGTTTCGGCGGGGCGGGGCGGGGGCCTCAGTTGACGAGCGAGGTCATGAATCGGCCGACGCCCTGCGCGGCACTGGAGATGCCCTCGAAACCTATCTGGACCAGATCTGCCGCGCGTTCGGGGGACGTGATGATCGTGTACAGCACGAAGACGACAAGCACATAGCCCGCGAGCTTCTTCGTCTGCGCCATCGCGCTGCCCCTCCCCCGGGCGTCGATCCCCCGGGCGTTCGATCATCGACACCCTGTACACCTGTGCGGCGGTGTGAGTGTAGCGGGAACGGTGCGGGGCCAGCAGGCGAAAGAGACTCCTGGGCTCGCCACCGGACCTGCGGGGAGGCCTTCGGACGGCGCGAGGGGGCGCGGGGCCGACGGGCTCAGGAGCTGGGCGGAGGGCGGAGGGGACGGCCGTGAGCAGGCTCCGGAGCTGGGCGGAGGGCGGAGGGGGAGGCCGCGAGCGGGCTCAGGAGAGGCACGGCGGGACGGACTCGGAAAGGGGCCAGGGCGCCCAAGAGAGGGCCGGGGAGGTCCAGGAGGGGGCCGGGAAGGGCTCGGCGGGGCTCAGGGGAGGAGGACGGTCTTGCCCCGGGCGCCGCCCGCCCGGTTGCGCGCCACCGCGCCGGGCGCCTGGTCGAGCGGGACCTCGGTCTCGATGGGGACTGTCAGCGGGCCGCTGTCGATCTCCTCGCCGAGCCGTTCCAGCAGCTCGGCGGAGGCCGCGATGTGGTAGTTGATGCCCTCGATGCCGCGCCCGTACAGCGCCTCCACCGACGCCGCGTCCAACGTGGAGACGGCCACCCCGCCGTCCCGTACCAGCGCGGCGTGCCGGGCGAACTCCTCCGGCGAGGCCGACCCGAGATCCACCAGCGCGTCCACGCCGCGCGGATACTCCTCCCGTACGGCGTCCGCCAAGTCCCGTTCCCGTACGTCGACGGTCAGGGCCGCGCCGAAGGCCGCCATCCGGGGCTGGTCGTGCCCGTGCGTGGCGGCCACCACGCGCAGCCCGCGGGCGGCGGCGAGCTGGGTGAGGAACGTACCGACGCCGCCGGCGGCGCCGATGATCAGCAGGCTCTCGTACGAGCGCAGCGCGGCCGAGTCCATGATCCCGAGCGCCGCCATCCCCGCCGTGGGAGCCCCCGCCGCGGCGGTCAGCGGGATGGAGGCGGGGGCGCGGGCGATGCTGCCCGCCTCGTTCACGACCACGTACTCCGCGTACGTCCCGCGGCCCACCGGCTCACTCACCACGTGCCCGAACACCTGCTCGCCCGAGGTGAACCGGTACGTCTCCGCACCGCCGCCCTCCACGACACCCGCGAAGTCCACCCCCATCACCAGCGGGAAGTCGTACGGAACCAGGTCCTCCAGCATGCCCTCGGCGATCTTCCAGTCCAGCGGATTCAGACCCGCGGCCACCACCCGTACCAGCACCTCGCCCTCGCCCGGCTCAGGCTGCCGCGCCTGCAGGACCTCGGGCCGCCCGTTCCTCTCCCGCACACCGACAGCACGCATGCACCCGCGCCTCCCTGCTCCCCCCTGGGACCAGCGGACGCTCTCAACGTACGACAGCACGCGGCCATCCGCAGATCGCCCGCCCACCCCGCACCCGAACTGGACCGGGCCCAGCCGAATGCAACCGAATACGGCCGAATACCTGGCGGCCGGAGGAACGCCGGGAGCAGGGTTCGAAACGCCCGGAAGCAGGGCCCGCATAAGCAGGCCCTGCCCGAGGCCAAACCTGTCCCGACGCGTAACCGAAGGATTAGCCATGGCGTCGCAAGGAGTACAAAAAACAGCGCGAACAATGCTAGTCTGCGAGCAACAGCACAATTGCTGCCGGTCCCCATGGCGCGGACCCCGCACCTCCGGCGCAAACGAAGAGCGGGGCCGCGGACGAGGATCGACGGTGGGCTCACTCCAGGCCGCGAGTGGGCCCATCAACTCGTACGGGAGCTACCACAACTGCTCCGTCCGGACGGCGTAATACACTGCCTGGAAGAAGCCGGCGATTGCTCGCGCGAGATCTGCGAATCGCTGCAACGTCGTCCTCGCCGGCTCAGACTTGCAGCCCGCACCGGCCATTCTCCTCACCCCCTCTCAAATGGGAGGTTGAGATGACGATACAGCAACGCACAAGCGCATCCCGGAGAAAAACGCGGTTATTGTTTCGCTATTGTTTTGCCTGACTTCGCTGCCGCCTTTTCATCCAGCCGGTCGGCCGAACAGCGTGCTCGGACAGGGTCTTGGGACAGGTCTCGGTGCGGGTCCGGGCAGGCGCGGGATTGCCGACAGGCCGACAGGCCGACAGGAAATGCTTCCTCTTCGCGATTGTGCCGACGTCAGGTCCTGATAACACGACTCGCCGAGGAAGCCTCCTGGCGCGCGGAAGCGGTCCGCTCGGAGGGCGTGGCCTGCTCAGGGCTCGTGGCCTGCTCAGGGCCCGTGGTCTGCTCGGGACTCGTGGTCTGCTCGGCGGCTGCGGGTCGCTCCAGGGTCTCGGCACGCTGTGGCGTCGCACTTCGCGTGGTGTCCGACGCCTGCTTGGCGGTGTGTCGACGGGCCTTGGCCCGGTTGCCGCACACCCGCATCGAGCACCAGCGGCGACTGCGGTTCTTGGACACGTCCCAGAACACCCAGGCGCAGGAGTGTTCCGCACAGCGCTTGAGCCGACCGGCCTCCCCGGCGAGGGCCAGTTCGCTCCAGGCGATTGCGAGGTGGGCGAGAGCCTTCCTGGTCGGCGGCAAGTCCGGGGCGGGAGAGAGGACGCCGTCGCGCGAGTCCTGTCCTCCCCCGCCCCGGACCGAGATGAGCACGGGCAGCTCGCGCAGCGCCTCGTCGGCCCTCGCGAGGAGCGCGGCGTCCGCGGTGTCGCCGACGTTGATCCCCAGTTCCTCCCGGATGCCGGTACGCAGCCGCAGGCAGAGGGTGTGGTCGTCGGGGCCGATCCGGCGGTTGCGGTCGAGCAGCCCCTGAGCGACGAGCCAGGTGGCCAGCCCGCTCGCCGTCTCCAACTCGTCGGTGCCGAGCTCCACGTCGACGGTGTTGGCGAAGGCTTCGATCAGTTGGGCCGAAGCCGGCGCTTCGCGCATGGGGGCACCTCCTGTGAAGGGCGCCAGCCTACACCCTGCTAACCGGCTAACGGTTTTACCGGTAGAAGAATCGCCCCTCCTGTGCCAGACTCCCGTTCGACGTAACCGGCAAAGCGCGATAGAGGGTTAGGGGAGCCGATGAGTGACCAGGCGCTCGGAACGGCGGAACCATCGGCGACAGCGGGGCCCACGGCGGAGCACGAACCTCCTGCAGAGCCTGTCGCGGAGTCCGCCGCAGAGGCTGATGCCGAACCGGTCACGCCGTCGGCCGCGCGGTACGGCACACGGAACACCGTCGTCCTCCTGGTCTTCACCGCGATCACCAACCTCGCGGACGGCGTCACAAAGATCGCGCTACCGCTTCTCGCCACCCGGGCCTCCGGCTCCCCGGCTCAGGTCTCGGCGGTGTCGCTGGCTCTGTCCCTGCCCTGGCTGCTGGCGGCCCTCCATGTCGGGGTCCTGGTCGACCGGGTGGACCGCCGCCGCCTGCTGTGGGCGGCGGACGGCCTGCGGCTGCTGGCCCTTGGCGCGCTGATCCAGGCCGCGGCGGCCGACAGCGTCGGCATCGCGGTGCTCTGTACCGTCGGCGCGGTACTGGGCGTCGCCGAAGTGGTCGCGCTGACCGCGGCCTCGGCGCTGATCCCGGCCCTGACACCGCCGGAGGGCCGGGAGCGGGCGAACGCGTGGATCGCCGGGGCGGAAACCGTCTGCAACGAGTTCTGCGGCCCGTTCGTCGGAGGGCTCCTCCTCGCAGCCGGCGCCGGTGTCGCCCTGGGCGTGACCTGGGTGTCGTACCTGGCCGCCTCGTTCCTTCTGCTGCTGCTCGTCGGCCGCTTCCGTGCCGCACGGGACAGCGCCGAGACGGCCGCGCGAGGGAGCACGCCGAGGCGCGGCAGTCCTGGCAACACCCCTGAGGGCGCTCCCGGCAACACCCCTGAGGGCGCACCCGACAGCGGCCCCGAGAGCGTCAACAAGCAGCTCGTCGGAGGACTGCGCTATCTGTGGCGGCATGTGCTGCTGCGCACCATGGCCCTGATTCTGACCGTCCTGTGTGCCTGTTGGGGCGCCTGGCTGGCACTCATGCCGCTCTACGCCACCGACGTCATAGGGGTGAGTTCGGCGGAGTACGGAGCGATCCTGAGCGCCCTGGGCATCGGAGGGCTGTTCGGTGCTCTCGCCGTCTCCTGGGGCAACCGGCTCTTCGGCCGTCGCCGGGTGATGTTCGCCGACCTGATCGGTACCTTCGCGATGATGGCCGTACCGGCGCTGACCACCGACGTCCGGGCCGTCGCTGCCGCTGCCTTCGTCGGCGGCATGGGCGGCACGCTGTGGACGGTCAACTCGCGCACCATCGGGCAGCACCTCGTGCCCGACAGCATGCTCGGCCGGTACAACGCCGTGAGCCGCCTCTTCAGCTGGGGCGCCATGCCCATCGGCGCCGGCGTCATGGGCCTGCTGGCCGAATGGCTGGGCATCCGTCTCGCGTTCGCGGCCTTCGCCGCGTCGGTCGCCCTCACGGTCCTGCCGTTCCTCCGAGTCCTGACGCGTTCGACGTTGGCGCGAGCTTTCGCCGAGAAGCGCGCGTAAGGCGGCAGACCGGAGGCGGCCCCGGGCGCCGACCACCGAAAGGGCCCCTACGGCGAAGGGCAGGCCGGACCCCGTGCGGGGCCCTGCCCTTCGTCCTTCCAGTTCACCGGTGGTAGCGGTGAGCCGGGCTGGTGACTGGACAGCCACCTTCCGGCGTCGAGGTGATCTCGCCACACGCATGTCCGGCAGCCTGGCCTCCGACGCCTCCGACGCCTCCGACGCCTCCGACGCCTCCGACGCCTCCGACGCCTCCGACGCCTCCGACGCCTCCGACGCCTCCGACGCCTCCGACGCCTCCGACGCCTCCGACCTAGCCGACGTACCCGACGCCTCCGACGCACCCGATACATCCGGCGTGACCGAGGCCCGGCGGTATCGGCTCCGAGCCGTCACTCGATGGCGGAGGCGGTGTCACCGAGGGTTTCCAGTACCTGCCGGAGGCCCTCGGCCGTCTTCTCGACCAGGTCGCGGTCCACGCCGGCGAGGAGTTGCGCGTAGTTCGCCAGATGGTCGGCGAAGGCGGCCCGGGTGACCTCGTGTCCGTACTCGGTGAGGCAGATCTTGACGCTGCGCCGGTCGTCACCTTCGCGCACCCGCTCGACCAGTCCCTTGGCCTCCATCTTGTCGATGCGGTTGGTGATGGCGCCGGAGGTCACCATGGATGCCTTGAGTAGGGACCCGGCGGTGAGGGTGTAGGGAGGCCCGGAGCGCTGGAGCGTGGTGAGTACGTCGAACTCGCCGTGCTCCACTCCGTGCGCGGCGGCCGTGGCCTTGGCGGACTTGTCGATCACACGGGCCAGCCGCTGGACCCGCGCGAGGAGTTCCACCGGCCAGAGGTCCTCCTGCACCTCGGGGCGCTCCTTGACCCACTGGCTGATGATCGCGTCCACGACATCGCTCATCTCTTCCACTCCCCTCAACGTGTGTCTTCTCAACGTTAAAGCACTTGACGTTGAGAGAGTCGGTCTGCTGTTATTTCAACGTTGAGATTGTCAAGGTTGAAATACATGGGGGCCCTCGATGACCCAGCTCGCCCTTCACCCCGCTGCGCAGACACCTTCCGCCGCTGCCGTGCAGCCAGCACGCCAAGTTCCCGCCGCGTGGCTGGCGTTGCTGGCCACTCCGGTTGCCGCGAGCGCGAACGGCCCGGTCCTGATCCTTTCGGACATGGCCGGTTCCCTCGGCATCCGTACGGCCTCGGCAACCTGGCTCGTCACGGTCTTCGCCTGGGCCCTGGCCGTCAGCACCCCGCTGATGGCGGGCCTGCTGCGTCGTCGTGGGCTGCACAGCGCACTCCGGTTGAGCGCGATCCTGGTCGTGGCCGGCACCGCGATCGTCGCCGTGGCGCCCTGGCTGCCGCTGGCCATGGTGGGCCGGGCAGCCCAGGCGATGGGCGGCGCGGGCCTGATCACTGCGGCGATGAGCCTGGCGGTCTCGGTCCGCCGGATGGGGGTGATCACGGCGGGCTTCGGGACGCTGGGCGCGGCAGGACCGCTGCTCGGTTCGGCGATCGCCGACCTCGTCTCCTGGCGGGCGTCCCTCGCCGTCGGAGCGGTCGCGCTGTTCGCCCTTCCGGCGGTCATGCGTCGAGCCGTCCCACCCGCGCCGCAGCAGAGCACCCCCTTCGACAGCCGGGGTGCCGCCCTGCTGGCTGCGCTGGCAACAGCCCTGATGTTCGTCCCGCTCTACCCGCTCCCGGCGGTGACCGCCTCCATGGTGACGGCCGCGCTGCTGGCCCTGCACATCCGATCCGAGCCCGTGGGCTTCGTCCCGTCCTCGCTGCTGCGCACCCGGACGTTCGTCCTCTCCGCCCTGCTCGCGTGCGTCCTCGCGACGTCGTACTTCACGTTGCTCTTCGCCGTTCCGCAACTGCTGGACGACCGCACGGGCTGGTCGGCCTCCGCGATCGGCACCGGCCAGCTGGCCGCCCTCCTCGCGGGCTCGGCGCTCTCCATGATGCTGGCCGCGGCCTCGGCCCGGATGAGCCGCCCGCGCGTACTGACGATTCTGCTCACGGCCGGAGCGCTGGCGCCGCTCACCGCCCTTCTGACTCCCTGGGCGCCGCTGCTCCTGCTGGTCGCGACGCTGGCCTCGTTCGCGGCGAGTGCGGGTCAGGCGACGCTCGCGGTAGTGGCCACTCAGGCCGCGCCGACCACCCAGCGCGCCACAGCGATCGGCCTCTTCACCCTCTGCTACCAGCTGGGCGGCGCCTTCGGCCCGGCGATAGCAGCCCTGATCACACTGGGCGGCTGAACGCCGGCCACGACCCGACCCCAACTGCGCACACATGCACCCAAAGCCAAAGATCAAAAGACCACTCGCGATACCAGGAGCGTCATCATGAACGAGGAGACACCCACCATGTCCGCGACCAACACTCCGCCCGCAGCGGTGCTGACCCGCCATGCCGAAGCCGAGACCTGCGCCGACCCGAGCAGCGTGATAACTCTTCTTGCCGATTCGGACAGCCCCGCAGGCGGCTTCACGAGCTACCGCTCCACCTTCGCGCAGGGCGGGGCAGGAGCCCCGGCCCACTTCCACACCCGGGCGTCGGAGCTGTTCTTCGTGATCAGCGGGGCTCTGCAGGTTCTGGTGGGCGAGGAAGTCACCATCCTGAGGGAAGGCGACTTCCTCGCGGTGCCGCCCCACACCCCGCACGCCTTCGCGGCCGCCCCGGGCTGCGAAGCGGATGTCCTGTTCGTCTTCACCCCCGGCATGGGCAGGTTCGACTACCTGCGCCTGCTCGGCCGGGTGATGCGTGGCGAGGCGGACCCGAAGGAGATCGCCGAGTCGTCGGAACACTTCGACAACCACTATGTCGACAGCCCCGCCTGGCGTGCTGCCCTGGAGAGTTCCGCGTGACCGCCCCCACGACCCGGCTTCGGATCGCCCGTTCCCAGAAGAGGGGAACCACGCGAGCGGTCGGGACGCTCGGATGACACTGCCGCGCAGGCAAGGGCCCTCTCACTGACCGGCCCACCCTGAGAGGCCGGACCAGGCGCGAAGGGCCGAGACGCCGAGACGCAGCACGAAGGGCCGGACCCGCGCGGGGTCCGGCCCTTCATCTGTCCTGCTCACAGCGGTAGCGGTGGGATTTGAACCCACGGAGGAGTTGCCCCCTCACTCGCTTTCGAGGTCTGTTCGGGGTGGTGAGGGGGTTGTACGGGGTCGTTCAGGTGGGTCCAGAACGCGCGGGGGACGGTTCGTGTGAACCCGAGCGGACGGCGTTGGACGCCCGTGAATGAGACCCAAACTGAGACCCTGCGCGGGCGACACTGACGCTCGCTCAGCCGAAGGCTTCGGCTGACAGAAGGGGGCCGCCACCCTCATGTCCCCTCTCAACGAGCTCAGGGCGGGGAGCATCGCCGTCCTCGTCCATCAACCGGGCTCCGCGGCTGTCAGCGATACGGAGCGCGTTACTCAGGGCGGTCACGGTGTCCCGAAGCGCCTGGAGGGCACTGTCCGCTTCCCCGCCCTCTGCTTCCTCGTCCTCCGGTGTGACCGCGTCGAGAAGCTGGACGGCGCGCTTGAGGGCTCGGTCCCCGTTGATGAGGTGGGTGTCTTCCACTGCATTGGCGTACAGAGAGAGGGGAGACCCGGGGTTGCCGTTCAGGTAGCAGGGCTTCCCCGTTTCGGTGGCCCACGGGAGAAGACGCAACTCCGGCGACGAGGGCATGGGCACTGCGTCGCGGTCGTAGATCAGCATGTGGAGTCCTTCCACCCTTCTACTGTGCGGAAGACGACCAGCGTGGTGCTGGGCGTGATGGTGAGGGCCTCGCCGCTCTGGAAACCGATGCGCTTCGCGCCACCAGTGATGTGCCGAAGGTCCGCCACGGCCATCGAGCACCCACCGACCTGGATCACGTCGCCGGTCTTCAGTTCGCCGGCGCCTACCTCGATAGCGACCTGCTGCGCGGAGCGGGCTCGGAGCGGCTTGTCCTGTGGGGCTCGGATCTGGGTGGGCTGGAGGTGGCACGCACAGTCGCAGGCTTCGAACGTCACGCCGGGATGGCCTTTGCGGGCGTGGGCATGGCGGCAGGCTCCGTGTCGACCCAGGTGACAGTCAGTGGAGCGATAGCTCATGGGCGTTCACCGCCGACGGCCTCAGCGCCCTGGAGGGTGCGGGCTTCGTGGGCGAGGAAGAACGGCCGAACGAGAGGGCCGTCAGTAGCTGGGACGAGGAGCGGGCGCCAGGCGTCCGGGCAGTGGAAGCGACTGCCCGGGGAGATGATGCAGGGACGACGCCGAGCCGGGAGCTTCCGGACTTCGTCCACCTGGGCGGGTGGTGTGCGGCGGCTCGGTCGGTGGCATAGCAGTGTGAGCAATGCTCGGAGGTAGGGGCGCACGACGCAGCTCCTTACGGCTGCGGATCCGTGCCCCGCTTGGTCGGCGAGGCCGGATCCTCGGAGAGGACGAGGGCCCACGCGACGGTGGAAGCACCGTCGGTGCGGAGCCCGAACTGGTCGCCTTGCTCCAACGCAGCCAGGAGCGCCGTCCAGTGGGCAGCACTGGGCCCAACGGGCGGGGTCACTTCGACCCGAAAGCCAGCGCGGCCCCGCCTGATGCGCGGTTTGAGGCCGATGGCGGAGAGCCGAGCTGCGATCGAACGCGCTCGTACAACGGGTTGAGGCATGACGATCCTCCGCCACCGCTCGGTCACGTGGAGTAAAGCTAGTTAACTAGGTTAGAGCTAGTGGACTAGATTTTCCACATGCCTGAGCAGCCGCCCTATCTCCGCATCGCCGACCTGTTCCGGCAGCGCATCGCTGACGGCGACTGGTCACCCGGCGACCGGCTCCCTTCCCGCGCCACGCTCGGCGCCGAGTACGGCGTAGGCGACAACGTCATCCGCAGAGCTCAAGAGCTGCTGATCTCTCAGGGACTGCTGGAGGGGCGCGCTGGCTCCGGCACGTACGTCGCGGAGCCTCGCCGGCGCATGCGCATGGTCCGCTCGCTCAGCCGCGAGCGCCGCGGCGGCTCACCGTTCCGCGCAGACATGGCCGCTCTCGGCCGGAACGGCACGTGGGAGCACCACACGGACGCGAAGGTGCCAGCGCCGGCCGACATCGCGGCTCGCCTCGGCATCAACGAGGGTGATCTCTGCGTACGCACCCGGTACGAATTCCTGTCCGACAGCAAGCCAGTTCAGCTGTCGACCAGTTGGGAGCCGTTTACTCTGACGAGTGGCACGATCGTCGTCCTCCCTGAGGGAGGCCCCTACGCCAGCCGTGGCGTTGTGGAGCGCATGGCAGCGATCGACATCCACATCAGTCATGCGGTCGAACAGCCCGAGCCCGGCCACGCCACAGCAGAAGAGGCCCAACTCCTCGGCCTCCAGCGAGGATCACTGGTCACACGCATCCAGCGCACGTACTACGAAGCCGAAGGACGCCCGGTCGAAACGGCCGACATCATCATCCCGGCAGCACATGCGGAGATCGTCTACGAAGTGCAAATCCGTCCGGAGGGGTAAGGGACCACCCCGCAGGTCCGCCAGAGGGCTGGGCACTGCCACGACAGCGTGCGATGAACGAGCGGGTACGCCCACCGCGCCCCTCCACTCCAGGCATGCGCGCCACCTATCGGCTCCGGTCGCCAGACAGGGGCTGGCCTGAACAGGAACGACATGCTTGCTACTGATCGCTCTAGTTCGGTTTGGTAGCTCTAGGCGGAGCACTCGTCGCACCGCAGTGGCGCTGAGGTCTGTTGGGCGGTATCCTGCAACGTTCATCGCCGCGAGGGGGGCGCAGTAGGACCATGCCAGTAGTCACGCCTGCCGATCTACTGTTGCTTCATATTTCAACCAGTAAAAGCGCAGTGATATCTGCGATTCCTACAGGTGGAGGCAGATATCCATTTCCCATAGTGCAGTTGATGCAACAGGTGGTTGTGGATCGCTTACTACTAGCTGGTGAGCATCTAAGGGCAGGCGATCACCTCCTCTTCAGTGCGCAATATAGATCGGCGATCAGTCGCCACTACTACGCTATGTATCACGCTGCCAGAGCGATCGTATATGCCGAAAATCGGGGCGACGATTACGAACGCCACAACGTGCTCTCTCGGAATCTTCCGTCACGCCTCTCGGATTCAGCAACTAGGGAAAGTGAATTGACGGATGCACGCTTGTTGCGTAATCAGGCTGATTATGATGCGTATCCGCTGAATGAGACTGAGTGGGAAAACGATGCACGCAGTCTCGCAATAACCGCCGCCAGCTTTCTCCAGTGCTGTGAATCGTTCGCCTCAACGAATGGGTATATCTGATGTCGAGTATCAAATGTGAATCCTTGATCTCAAGCGCCCTCGAAGAAGCGGACATTTCGATCATTCGAGTGGATGAAAGGACATTTCCTGGTGAGAAATGGTTCGTGGTCTGGGTTGATGAACAGTCTTTGGTAACTGCCCAAAGTCTGGCCGGCTCCATCGAGCAAGCCTTGAATGACGCATCAGACGTCGCCAATCAGTCTGTGGCCGTAACCTTTAGGGCTCACAGGACTGAAGAGAAAAAAGTGGCCGAGGTAGAGCCCGAAACCCCTCTCTCGGGCGCGAAAATGGATCAACTCATTCAGTTGTTGGAGGCAAGGTCTCGCACATCGGATGCGCTTCCGAGTCTCAAATACATGGAGGACCCTAGGGCCAGTCTCGCAGCCGTCGGTGCATCAAGGCATCATCTCGTCTACGGTCGACGAGGGGTGGGGAAAACCGCGCTACTTCTCGAAGCGAAACGAAGTGCTGAAAGGGAAGGACACGTTACAGCCTGGACCAACGCTCATACGCTGCGGCGGCTTGACGTTGCCAGTGCTTTCATGTCCATTGCTGAAGTAGCTCTGAATTCCTTGATTCAACATGCTGGTTCTTCGCAAGGGGAATCCTTTGCGCGGCTCAAGGAATCCAATTCTCGCCTAGTGCAGTTGCGCAAAGAGAGTGCTGTGTCCGACTCGGCTCTCGGCGAGATAATCGCGGATCTAAATCAGGCGCTTCGTGTCGTTCTGCGGGAAGGTCTTGTCTGTCTCTACTTGTACATCGATGACTTCTACCTTTTTCCGCAGGACGCGCAGCCCCATTTGCTGGATTGTGTCGCTGGCATGCTGCGCGATTGCAATGGGTGGATTAAGTTGGCCAGCATCGAGAGGCTGACTCGACCATTTGAGCCATCATCAAGGATTGGTATCGAGGTGCCTCACGACGCATCAAAGATTGACCTTGACGTTACTCTTGAAGATCCTGGGTCTACTCAGCGATTCCTTGAATCGGTCTTGTCCAATTACACGGCAACTGCGGGTTTGGCGAGGCCATCCAGCATCGCGAAGACGGCCGCCCTGGGGAGGTTGGTTCTCGCTTCAGGTGGTGTGCCGCGAGATTATTTGAATCTCTTCGCCTCCTCAATCGTGGCTGCGCGTTCCCGCCCAAAGGTGCGTGAGATCGGAAGAGAGGATGTCGCAGAGGCGGCTGGGCGTGCTGCTAGAAGCAAGAGGAGGGATTTGGAGCAGGACGTCTCCTCCGATAATGCAGTCAGTTTGACTACTGCCCTGGATACTCTCGTTGAGGAGGTGCGTGGAGCTGGGTACACGTATTTCAGGATTGATGTTTCCCAAAAGTCTCATAATTTCTATGAGTTGCTGGGTCAGCTTGTTGACCTGAGGTTCGCGCACTTGATTCAAGCGACGCTTTCTGACCAGCACAGGCCAGGGGTGAAGTATGAGGTCTACATCCTTGATCTGAGCCAATATGCTGATGTCCGACTTAAGCGTGGTTTGTCCATTCTTGATCTTAAGGATGGCAAGTGGAGCTATCGGGTAAGCGGAACTGCCGGAAGCCAGAAGCAACTACCCGGAACACTTCTGCGCGACGAATTGCGACGGTCACCTGTTATCGATCTGGAGAGGCTAGCATCGAAAGCGGCTGAACGCGTTGCAAATATCTGAGAGTCTGCTTCCGGTGCCAAGTTCCCTCTATTCTCATGAAACGCTCACTGTTATCGCGTGGCCCGGGGAGCCGGGCTGCACACGGTGAGCGGAGCGAGCCTCCTTGAGGCTGGGAAGGCATTTTTACTTGAGTGGGTCGCCTGAAGTGACTATGTCATCAGCTGATTGCTTGGGTGGTGTGTAAGTCGTGTGAATGTGACCGGATGTGGGGTGGGCTTCACTCCCTCTGCTTGGGCAGGTAGCGAAGGAGTACAACATCCCCGACCGTCCGGGCCTCCGCGAGGGTCATGCGCCGAGTAGTGGCCCACGGGTAATCGGCAGGGTTAAGGAAACGCGGTGCGTCAGTCTGACCGACCACCAGCGGAGCAATCACTAGGTGGATCTCATCGACCAAGTCTTGCGAGAGAAAGGCGGTATGAACGTGACTCCCGCCCTCAACCAGCAGTCGACTGATGCCCCTTTGGCCGAGATCGGTCAGCAGCGCACCGAAGTCCAGTTCTTCGCCCGTTGAGACAACGTCGGCAAGGTTGCCAAGGCGTGCGCGCAGACCCTCCGCCGCAGCGTCCGTCGTGTAGGCGACCTTCTCCCCGCCGTGGTGCCAGAACTTGAGGTCTTCCTTCAGGTCGCCGGACTTCGTCACCGTTACCTTGAGCGGGTACTCCGGCTTCCCCGCGGCCACCCGCGCCGCCCGGCGCTCTTCGCTGTTCACCAGCAGCCGCGGGTTGTCAGCCCGCATCGTGCTGGCGCCGATGAGTATGGCGTCGGAGTCGGCGCGGACCTGGTCGACGCGGTCGAAGTCTTCTTCGTTGCTCAGCAGCAGACGGGTCGGGCTGGTGTCGTCGATGTAGCCGTCGATCGAGGTCGCGACCTTGAGCGTGACGTAGGGGCGGGGCACTGGTATCTCCTCTGGGCCTTGCGGTGTGAAGAATGGCGGTGGGTCACGCCTGCTTGAGTACGGCGTCTCTCATGGCGTCCCGGAACTCATTCACGGGCGTCACGCTATTCCACGGGGCCAGGTCGGTATCCAGGCGAGCCAACTGGCGAGTGATGCGGCCTGAGCCGGTCTCTATGCCGATGCGTAGAGCCTGCATGCCTGCCCGTCCGGCTTCCTCGGCCTCGCCGGCCCCGGCCAGCGCGACGGCCTGGCGGGCGAGGTGGACGCCCCGCTCGCGGTGGTAGTCGGCGGGAAGGTTGGCCAGGGCACGGCCGAAGCCCTCCGCCGCAGCGTGAAAGTCCCCGAGCGTGTTGAGGCTCCGGGCGCGCTGGGCCTCGATGTATGCGGCGTCGAGCCAGACACCCAGGGGCGAACCCGGATCAGGGTCCATGGCTTCGCGCAGCTCGTGTGCGTGCTCGTAGGCGCGCTTGCAGGCGTCGGGGTCGCCCCGCAGCGCGTGCGCGTGTGCGCCGTACGTGGCCGCGACTGCCTCCAGCCGACTGCCCGGAGCCGCGTGCATCTCCGCGGCCTCGGCCACGTCCAGGGCGTCGATCGGGTCATGCATGTCGCCCGCAAGCTGGCTGCGACGCGCCAGGATGAATGTGGTGAGCTGAGGGTCGCCCGTCAGATGTGAGACCTCCAGGGCTTCGCGCATCCAGTGCTGTGCGGCACGGAAGTTCCTCGTGTCCTGATGGAGCCAGCCGGCGAGTTCCGCGTATCGCGCGTGCAGCAGGAGAAGCCGCTTTCGATCTCCGCCGCGTATGTTACGGCGCAGTGCTTTCATGGCCGCGATCTGGCGCTCAACGATCGGAATGCTCTGGTACGGCCCGAAGAGCTTGTCACTGTCGATGAGGACGCGATGCGTGGCTTCCAGATGCTCGATCGCGGTGGGGCCCGACAGCGTTCCCTGCGTCGGTGCGGTAGCGACGGCCGCAGCATCCGGGAGCGCTGCTGAGGCCGCAGTGACACCCAGGGTGCCGAGCAGCGCACGGCGCGAGACCGTCACGAAAATGATCCTTCCGTCGTCGGTTCGAGCGGGGACGGAGATCCCCTCGGACGACGGTGCAGCAGGGTCCGGAGTGTCCTCCAGTAGGACAGAGCCTTGGGACACATCAGGGCTCGGATTGGACACATGGACACGCGACGGTGAGTCCTGGGTGGCCGCTGCCTGGTGGCGCCTGTACATGCGGACCAAGGCGCCTTCAGCGCGGAGTTCGTGGTCGTAGGCCGTCACCAGGTCGGCGGACGCCGCTTGGTCTCCGCGCTCGACTCGGGCCATGTAGCTGGGGCTGTAGTTGATCCGGCCGCTCAGCTTGCCCAGGGAACGGCCGCGGTGCGTGCGCCATGCGCGCATCTCCGCGCCGAGTTCGTGTTGGGGGCCCGCTTCCGGAGTCAGTTTCCTGGGCTTCTGTCCCAACGTCCTTCCCCCTTGTGTCCTTCGTGGCGGCTCCATCAAGGCCACATGGACAGTCTTTTGACGGCTCGCCAGCAGCCGTACAACAGATGCACAAGCAGCACACAGCCTATCGACGCTGAGTGCTCACCGCAGCCAGGAGAGGGGAGGAGAGGAGGTGAGAAACCTACGAGTCGGCACGGTCGGACTGTTGCTCTTCGAGGGCCTGGAGGCGCTCGGCCAACTCTGCAACTTGGGCTTTGAGTTCGGCGAACTGCTCCGCGCTGACAGGGGGCGCCGTGCGACTGTGCGGCGACTCCGGGTCATAGGCGAAACTGCCGCGCCCCGTGGTGAAGATCCACCCTTCATTGCGAAGGGTGCCGAGGGACTTTTGAACCGTCACCGGAACGAAGCCGGATTCTTCGGCCAGCTTCCGTACGGAAGGAAGCTTCTCGCCGGGCGCGATGGTGCCGCTCTTGATCCGTTCCCGCAGGTCATCGGCTAGTTGCTCAAAGGGTGCTCTGGGGTCGTTCTCTGCTCTCGCCACACCCCGAGCCTACCCACCGCTAACACGTACCAGCACGAAAACCGCCTCAAGGGGCTTGCGGGATGTCACGTGACAGCACAACATGTCACGTGTTGGAACCGCCCGAAGGGCCCGGTGAAAGGGGTCCGAAGGAAGCGGCCGTTGTTTGAGAACTCAACAGTGTGTCCAAGCCGAGTGATTTTGGTCCGCGATGCCGCCTGAGCTGCGGCGTCGCGGGTCATGACCGCTCGTCTGTGACGAACGGTCCGCAGCCAGGGCACCCCCTGGTTCCCCGACTCGAAAGGAGAACGATCATGCTGCTCGCCATTGGTGACGTCGTCCGCGACCGCCAGGACGACGCCCTGGGCACGGTCGCCGGCATGGCCTCCGGCGTGGTGCTGCTCCGGCTCAACGACACGGTGCGCCCGGTTCCCTCGACGAACGTCGAGATGGTGGCTCGCGCGGTGAAACCCAGGACTCCCACCGTGGACGTCGCGAACCTCTGCTTCGTCGCACTCGGGCTGATCGTCGGTGTCGTTATGGGAACCGCCGTCGCTCAGCTCGGCGGAGGCGCGTTCCTCGTCTCCTCGGTCACCTTCACCTCTGCCGTGACCGTCATCTCCGCCTTGACCAGCCTCTTTCTGCGTCCTCGGCGCCTTCGCGTCTGACCCGCACGCGATCAGCGGCCAGCGGCGGCACTCCCGACCAAGCAGCGCCCGCCGTGGCTGTCCTCCCTATCCCAACCAGGACAGGAGTCCGGATCATGACCATGAAGACCTTCATCGCCGGCCATGAGGTCGTCACCGAGGACGACGCTCTGGAACTGGCTCTCGGCACACCGCTGGAGCTGTGGCTCGGCGTCGCAGACGAGAGCGCCGAGGAGCGCGCGGCTCGCCTGGACGCAGCGCGCGACATCCTCGCCGAGGAACCCGAGCTGTACGACCGGGTCACGGCCCTCGTCGCCAAGGGCCTGCCATGCGTTCCGGTGCCGCTGTCGGCTCGCTCGGCTGTCAGCTCTGCCGAAGCGCTGCTGGGCGGTGAGGCAGCTTGAGCCCGACTCCTGAACCTCACCGAGTGGTAGGCGCACCGCGGCTCACCACCATGAGCACGAGCCAGATCCGTTCCGCCGAGCGAACGCTGTCGGCCGGAACGTGGAGCATCACCTTCGGCGCGATCCTCTACTCCGTTCTGACCGTCACGCCGCTCGTTCGCAGCGTGACTCCGAACGGCTGGGAGTCGACGGCCCCCGTACTGCCGTTGGTGGTGGACGCCGCAGTCGTGATCGTCGTACGTCTCGACTCCACCGTTGCCCGCCTCGGAGCCTCGGCCGGGCCTTGGCCGACCGTGCTGCGCTGGTTGACCGGCGTCATGACCCTCGCCCTCAACGTCGGCGACTCGGCGCTTCGCGGCGACCTGGTCGGTGTGGCTGTTCACGCAGTCGCGCCCACGCTGCTCATCGTCACCGCCGAGGCGGGACTGGCCTACCGGCGCGCGATCGCAGCCGCGCTTGAACGCATCGATCGTGAACAGCGTGAACAGGCGCAGCGCGAACAGGCTGAGCGTGAAGATCAAGCGCGTCTGGCGCGTGAGGAGCGCGAGCGGGAGCGCGAGGCTGCTGAGCGCCGTGAACGGGAGGCGCGCGAGCACGCAGCCCAGGTGGAGCAGCAGCGCGCCGATCGGGAAGCGGCCGAGCGTCGCGAGCAGCGTGAGCACGAAGAGCGGCTGCGTCGCCTGGACGCGGAACGGGCTGAGCGCGAGCAGCGTGAACAGCGGGAGTTCGAGCTGGCCCGCGAGGAGCGCGAACGGACCGACCGTGAACGTCGTGAACAGCAGCAGCGCCAGCAGCGCCAGCAGCGTGAACAGCGCAAGCACCAGCGCTCCGTTCATGAACGCGCTGAGCACACCGCCCATGAACGCCAGCAGCGCTCCAGCGTGGAGGGCAAGCCGCCGTCGCCGAAGTCCGGCAGAAGGCCCGCAAAGCTGAGCGAGGAGGAGGCCCTGGAGGCCATCCGTACCGCCGACGCGGACGACACCGTACGGGAGCTCGCAGAGCTGACCGGCTGGTCCGTCGGCTGGGTCAGCGCCCGTATGCGCGAACTTCAAACCGTGGCCTGAGAACTGGCCAGAGCAGCCCCTCAATGAGCCCAGGGGTCCGGTCACGAACCGACCAAAGCAGCGGCCGGACCCCTGGCTCCTCCCAACCAGGAAGGAAAAGTCAGTGAACCACGAGGATGAGAACGAGCTGTTCAAGCGGCTCGAATCGGAAATGGCGGGGGAGGAGTCGGGCAGGGTGCTCGACTTCGGCAAGGCCCGATCGGCCCGTGCAGCCTCGGCCGAGGCGGACAGCAACTCTTCGGCCGGCAGCCAAGAGGAGAGCGCCCGCGAGTCGGACGACCGGCCCGTGATGGTGGACCCGCCGAAGGTCTCCGGCCCCGGGCTGATGGAGCGCATCCGGGGAGCGCGGCGCAATGCGCTGCTGCCTGGCTGGCTGCGCTCCAAGCCCGAGTTGCTGGACGCGGCCGGCTGGCTGGTCGGGTACGTCGGCCACACTGCCGCGTATCACGCGATCCGGACGCCCTTCTACGCGGCGAACCTCGCGGTCCGCTCTCCTTTGGGCGCGGCCAAGGTCGTCGGGGGCACGTTGCGGTGGGTCTCCGACACCGAGGGGGAGCCGCTTCGGAAGGCAGCCGCAGCCAGTGAGGACATCGGGGAGTATCTGAAGCTCTCCCGCCAGCGTGACCGGCGCGTGCGCTGGCGCGGCGCTGTCACGGCGCTCTCGCTGCTGGTCGGCCTTCCGGCTGCACTCGCCTGCTACGTCCTGGCTCCGACCGGGCTGCTGGCCCTCTCGGGCACAGCGCTGGTACTCATTCTCGGCCGAGTAGGGGCGCCCGCTGACAAGCCGATCATCTCGCAGGCGGTTGTGCCCACGCATGTGGAGCGGCTGACCTCCCCGATGATCGAGCGCGCACTGGGCGCGCTGGGCATCGCCGAGATCAACAAGGCGCTCGGCAAGGGCGGGGAGGGCGTCACCTTCCCGCACCCGATCCGGCAGGACGGCCCCGGGTGGCGCGCGGATGTCGACCTGCCGTACGGGGTGACGGTGGCCGACATCCTCGACCGCCGCGAACGCCTCGCCTCCGGACTGCGCCGACCGCTGGGCTGTGTGTGGCCCGAGCCGGTACCGGACGAGCACGCCGGACGCATGATGCTGTGGGTCGGACATCAGGCTCTCAACAAGGGCAAGCCCAACCCCGGACCGCTGCTCAACAGCGGGACACTCTCGCTGTTCAAGCCCGTTCCGTTCGGCACCGACCAGCGCGGCCGAGGCGTCGACCTGACGCTGATGTACGACAACGTCCTCATCGGCGCCATGCCGGGCATGGGCAAGACCTTCGCACTGCGCAACTTGCTGCTGGCCGCCGCGCTGGACGTGCGTGCCGAGCTGCTGGTGTGGGAGCTGAAGGGAACCGGCGACCTGGCGCCCCTGGCCAGGGTCGCGGCCGACTACGGCAGCGGTCCGGATGACGCCACGGGCGCCGCTGCTCTGGAGTCCTTGCGCTACGTCTACCGGGACTTGGAGCGTCGGGCGAAGGTCATCGCCTCACTGCCCAAGGACAAGTGCCCGGAGAACAAGGTCACCGCCGAACTGGCCAACAACAAGAGCCTGGGCCTGCACCCGCTCGTCCTGGCCATCGACGAGTGCCAAGAGCTCTTCACGCACGAGAAGTACCGCAAGGAAGCAGCGAACCTGTGCACGGCCATCATCAAGCGCGGCCGCGCTCTGGGCGTCATCCTGCTGTTGGCCACACAGCGCCCGGACAAGGACTCACTTCCCACGGCCATCAGCGCCAACGTCGGCACCCGCTTCTGCCTGCGCGTGATGGGGCAGACGGAGAACGACATGATCCTCGGCACCTCGATGTACAAGCGGGGTATCCAGGCCAGCACCTTCACCAAGTCCGACCTGGGTATCGGCTACCTCGTCGGCGCCGTCGACGAGCCGCAGATCGTACGCGGCAACTACCTCGACAACCCCCAGGCCGACAGCGTCTGTGAGCGCGCCCGCCAAGCGCGCATCAAGGCAGGCACCCTCAGCGGCCTGGCCGCCGGCGAGGAGCCCCAGCGCGAGGGGCGCAACGAGACACTGCTGGCCGACATCCTGGCCGTCATCCCGCCCAAGGAAGCCAAGGTGTGGAACGAGACGCTCATCGAGCGCCTGGCCGAACTGCGCCCCGACACCTATGAGGGCTGGGGCGCCGAACAGTTGACCGCCGCGCTCAAGCCGTTCGGCATCGAGACAACCCAGATCGGCTGCCGCATCGACGGCAAGGTCGTCAACCGGCGCGGCATCGTCCGCGCCGACCTCGCCCGCATCGCTGCGGAGCGTGACGAGAAGCGCGACGCCGGATGAGCGCCCGGGGCCGCTGACGCTAGCAGCGCTGATCGCTAACGTTAGCGGCCCCGCTAGCGCCCCATCACCCACCTGATCAGGCCGCTAGCGGAAAGCGGCCCTCTCCTCGCACGCCCGGAAACCCGCCCAGGGAGGGCTCCATGACCGATGTCCTGGCCGCTATACCCGGCCTACTCGTCCTCACACTGTGTTACGCCGCGCTGTGCGCGATCTCGCCGTTCGGCACCTGTCGCAAGTGCCGAGGCTTCGGCTTCCACCTCAAGACCAACCGACGTGGCCAGCTCCGGCGCGGCAAGGACTGCCGCCGCTGCGACGGCCACGGCAAGCGCATCCGCCTCGGCCGCTGGCTCTACAACCGCGCCACCCGACTCCACGACCAAGGCACCCGCTGACCCGAGAAAGGCCCTGCTGCCATGACCCTCACGGTTTCCGTCGTGCTCGTCCTCGGCGTCCTCGTCGCCGTCGCGCTGAAGTTCCGCGCCATCGGCGTCGGCGCCTTCATCCTCGTCGCGCTCTTCGGCTTCAGCCTCTCCAGCACCGACGCGGCGCCCACCATCAGCCAGTTCATCGGCGCCCTCAGCGACGTCGTGGCCGGCATCGGCAACTGAGCAGAAGGGAGAACCCTTTGAACGCCATATCGCCACGCCAGGAGCGCATCTCACTCATGGCCGCCGGTGAACTGCGCGACGCCTTCACCGCCCTCGAACGCGGCGACCGAGGAACCGCGGTCGCCAGCCTCATGGCCATCGACCCCGACTCCTGGCGAGCCATCGAACACCGCCTCACCACCCTCGGCGGAAGCGTCGCCGACCTGATCAGAGCACTCGAACCCCAGCAGTAGGCCAACCGAGGAGGCGAAGTGATCCCCGATCCGCATGCCGCAAGGTGTCCGTCCCCCGATACCGCGTACGGACACGCACCCCGCATCAGCCGAGAGCTCTCATGGGTTGCGGGCGCAGTGGCCGACAAGAAATTCGGCGTACCGGTGGGGCGCGAATTCTGGCTCCGGAAGGCTGCTCTACTCGACCGCGTCGCTCTTGCCGAGGTCGACACGTATGCGCCCGAGGTCGCTGCCGCAGCAGTCGAGACGGCGGAAGAGGCGGCCGGACGGCTCGCCGACTTCGACCACACCCACTACACGACGCGCGGCCCCATCAAGCCGCTGCTGAACCCGCCCGGCCGGTCGTACCGGCCGTACGTCCGCCAGGAGTATCTGGCCTGGCTCAAGGTCCGTACCGACTCCTAGCTGCGCCCGGAGGCGGCGGCACTCCCGACCAAGGTCGCCCGCCGCCTCCGGTCTCCCTATCCCAACCAGGAACCAGGAGGGCACCAGCATGCCATCTGAGCCCGTCGACGTGCCGTACAGCAATGTGCGCGCTCTCTTCGATCAGTCCGAAAGCAGCGGCCCCCCGAGCGACGTGGAAGCCGAGGCCGCAGTGCTCGGCGCGATGATGCTCCGCGCCGAGGTCATCACCGAGGTGACCGGGACCCTGAGCCCGGAGGACTACTACCGGCCCGCTCACGAGACGATCCACCGCGCCATCCTCGCCCAGCACGACGAGGGACGGCCGGTAGACCCGATCACCCTCACTCACCACCTGGACCGCCTCGGCGAGCTGCGTCGCGTCGGTGGCCCCGGCTACGTTCAGTCCCTCGTCCAAGCAGTGCCCACAGCCGCGAACGCCGGATACTACGCCGAGATCGTTCACGAGCTGGCCGAGCGGCGCCGCCTCATCGAGGCCGGTACGCGCCTCGTGCAAGCCGCATCCACCCCGGACGCCTCAGCGGCCGAGGTACGGGAAGCACTCGCCCTCAGCGACGAGAAACGGCCGGACACCTGGCAGGAACCCATCCCCCTCAACACCCGCCCGACGCTCCCGCCCTTCCCGCTGCACACCTTCCCCGACTGGCTGCGCGACTTCGCCGCCGGCATTGCCGAGGAGACGCAGACACCCGTCGATATGGCCGGCTCCCTGGCCCTCTCCGTTCTGGCGACGGCCGCCGGTGGCCGCAGTGCCGTGCAGGTGCGTGGCCGGTGGCACGAACCGACCAACCTGTACGTGGTCGTCGCGCTCCCGCCCGCCAACCGCAAGAGCGCCGTGTTCTCCGCGATGACCGGACCGCTCTACGAAGCGGAGAAGTCGCTGGCCGATGAGATGGCCGGGCGCATCGTTGAGGCCGAGTTGACGCGGAAGATGGCTCAAGAGGCAGCCGACAAGGCCGCCGCCCGCGCGGCGGCGGCCGAGGGCCCTGAGCGTGACTCGCTCGTCGCCGAGGCAATCGGCCTGGCGCAGCAAGCCGAAGGGCTCACCGTGCCCGCACGGCCCCGGCTGCTGGCCGACGACTCCACGCCGGAAACGGTCACTTCCCTCATGGCCGAGCAGGGCGGGCGCCTGGCCGTCATGTCGGCCGAGGGCGGCATCTTCGACATCATCGCCGGCCGCTACTCCGGCACCCCCAACATGGAAGTCTTTTTGAAGGGGCACGCGGGAGACCGGTTGCGCGTCGACCGCCGCTCCCGCGAGGAGTCCATCGAGGCCCCGGCGCTGACCATGGGCCTGGCAGTGCAGCCGACCGTTCTGGAGGACATCGGCAAGCACCGCGGATTCGACGGTCGCGGCCTCCTGGCCCGCTTCCTCTACTCCATGCCGGAATCCCTGGTCGGCTACCGGAACAGCGACCCCGACCCGGTGTCGGCTGCTGTCGCTGCCCGCTACGAGCGCAACATCGTCGCCCTGACGCTCTCCCTGGCGGACTGGACGGACCCGGCTGCACTTCAGCTCACCTCGGTCGCTGACAAGGCGCTGAAGAGCTACCAGGAGGAACTGGAAATCCAGCTCAGGCCCAAGGGCGGCAAGCTGGGCCACCTCCAGAAATGGGCGGGCAAGCTGGTCGGCGCCGTCGCCCGCATCGCCGGACTGCTGCACCTAGCCGCGCACCTGCACGACGGGTACGGCAAGCCGATCGATGACGCCACCATGCTGGCTGCCATCGAGATCGGCGAGTACTTCGCGGACCACGCCCTGAACGTCTTCGACCTCATGGGCGCGGACGCGGCCCAGTCGCGGGCTCGGACTCTGCTGGAGGTGCTTGCCGCGAACGGCTGGGAGACGGTCAGCCGACGCGACCTGTTCGCCAAGCTCTCCCGCTCCGAGTTCCCCACGGTCGCCGAGATGGAGCCGGCCATCGCTCTTCTGGAAGAGCACGGCTACCTGCGCACCCACACACCGCCCCGGAACGGCAAGCGTGGCCGTCCACCGGCCCCGCGCTATCTCGTCCACCCCCAGGTGAGGGAGGGGCTGGCATGACCACACGCACAGCCACCCGCGCCGCCGCTCGGCCGCACAAACCGCAAAAACAACAAAAACCCCACGCCATGCACGCTGACCAGCAGCGCAGCACCCTCGGCACCACGTCGGGCCAGCCGCCGCAGAAAGCAGCGGAACCGCCGCACAAATGCCCGTGCGTGGCTGACGTCAGCCCGGAGGGCCTGGCCGCCCCGTATTTCTGCGGCAAACCCCGCACTTTCTGCGGCGCCGACCCTGACAACCACAACACCCCAGGTCAGCAGTCAAGTTCGCGGGTTTCTGCGGATTCTGCGGTTTCTGCGACGGACCGGCGTACTTCCAGGGCTGAAGGTAGCACCGTGCAGCACGTCTTGAGCGCCCACGATCCCGGCGAGACCGACCCCACCCTCGCACTGCTCTCGGTTGAAGAGGCAGCTCGCCGACTCGGCATCGGCCGGACCGTCTGTTACCGGCTCATCAGTTCCGGAGAGCTTGAGTCGGTCACGGTCGGCCGTCTCCGTCGCGTTCCCGCAGACGCTGTGCCCGAATACGTCGCACGGCTCCGCACGACCGCCCGTACCGCTGCCTGAAGGGGGAGAACACCATGGGAGACGAGAAGAACCGCCGCACCCGCCAGCCCAACGGCCGTTCCTCCATCTACCGGGGGAAGGACGGGAAGTGGCACGGCCGCGTCACTGTCGGCGTACGTGACGACGGGAAGCCCGACCGGCGGCATGTCGAGCGCAAGACGCGTGCTGAGGTCACGGAGGCCGTCCAGAAACTGGAGAAGCAGCGCGACTCCAACACCGTGCGGAAGGCCGGTAGGGCCTGGACTGTCGAGAGCTGGCTCATGCACTGGGTGGAGAACATCGCGCCGCTCGGTGTCGGTGAGAACACCATGGTCGGTTACGGCGTCGCCGTACGCATTCACCTCGTACCCGGCCTCGGAGCGCACCGGTTGGACAAGCTCAGCCCGGAACACATCGAGCGCTTCTACGCCAAGATGCAGGCCAACGGAAGCAAGCCCGCCACGGCCCACCAGGTGCACCGAACGTTCCGTACTGCGCTGAACGAGGCCGTCCGACGCGGCCACCTCGGCAAGAATCCGGTGAGCCTCGCCAAGGCCCCTCGCGTCAACGAGGAAGAGATCGAGCCGTACACGGTGGAGGAGGTCCGCCGCATCCTCCGTGCGGCAGAGAACCGCCGGAACTCAGCGCGCTGGGCCGTCGCCCTGGCGCTGGGGCTACGGCAGGGGGAGGCGCTGGGCCTCCAGTGGACGGACGTGGACCTGTCCAACGGTGTCCTGTGGGTCCGCCGCAGTCGGCGACGTCCCCGCTACGCCCACGGCTGCGGCGACACGTGCGGCAGGAAGGCCGGCTACTGCCCTCAGCGTCGCCGGACCAACCCGGAGACGGCTGACACGAAGTCGCGTGCCGGTCGACGCGCCGTAGGGCTGCCTCCACAGCTTGTGGAGCTGCTACGCGCCCACCGGGTGAAGCAGGACGCCGAACGGGCGTCGGCAGGAGCCGACTGGCACGACGAGGGCTGGCTGTTCGCCACGCCGACCGGTCGCGGTACGTCCACCCGAATCGATTACGACGAGTGGAAGGAGCTGCTACGAGACGCGAAGGTCCGAGACGGCCGCCTGCACGACGCGCGCCACACCGCCGCGACGGTGCTGCTGATCCTCGGCGTACCGGAGCGAGCCGTCATGGGCCTCATGGGCTGGTCCTCGACCTCGATGGCCGCGAGGTACCAGCACATGGTCGACACGGTCCGCGACGGTATCGCTGCCCAGGTCGACGGGCTCATTTGGGAGACCGAACGGGCTCACTAACGGTCGTCAACTCCGCGTGTCGCGAGATGGCCCGCGCTGGGTGGGAGCTCATCTTGGGGACTCCAGGCCGGGCAGCGGGCCATTTTGCGTTCGGCTGGGAGAGGCAATCCTGTGGGGATGGATGGAGGCGTAGCAGCCGTGATCGCGGCTGGGATGGGTTTGGTGGGTGCGGTCCTAGGCGCGGCGGTGGGTGGACTGGCTGCGGTACACGGTGCTCGGGTCGCTGCCGAGACCGCCGCCCGTGCGACAGAGCAACAAGTACGTGATCAAGCAGAGGTTGGACACCATCAGTGGCTACATCAACAACGATTGGAGGCAATGCACCGGCTCTACTCGTCGTATGACCAGTACGTAGATGCTGTCACCGCTATGAAGAGCCTGTTAGACGGGGACGTCTCTGCGTCTGAGCGTGTCCGGGAGCATCAGATTGGTCCGGCTGTCGATGCAGTGGAGCGGGGCTACTCGCGGGTCAAGCTTGTCGGCCCCGATGACGTTTCTGCGGCGGCGCAAAGACTTCGGGACGTGGTCCGTGATCATGCTGATGCTGTCATCGAGTGGCGCCGCCGCTTCCTGCAAATGGATCTGGAGAGGCCCGAACAGGAGACGTCCGAACAGCGGAGGCTCCGTCATCAGCGTCAACGGACTAGTCGTGATCGCATGAGGGTGGCCCGGGAGCGAGCTGAGGAACTTGCACCTGCTACGGGCGTCACTCTCAACGCGTTCGGCGAAGCGGCACGAGACGCACTGCTGCGCGGCCCGCGTCCGGGTATCGCCTCGGTGGACAACTGAGACGGAAACTGAGACGGAGCACGGCGAAGGGGCTGGCCCGTGTAGGCCAGCCCCTTCATTCGTCCTGCTCAGAAGCGGTAGCGGTGGGATTTGAACCCACGGAGGAGTTGCCCCCTCACTCGCTTTCGAGGCGAGCTCCTTCGGCCGCTCGGACACGCTACCGAGAGGAACTCTAGCTCAAGGAGGGCCCGGGATCGAAATCGGTATCGGGGTC